>NZ_JAFBIS010000022.1 GCF_021531435.1 Oscillibacter valericigenes | reverse complement strand
GGGGAACTGGGGCAGCGGGGGATGCTCCCCCTCCACCACGTAATCCACCTCCGAGATATGGATGCTTTCGTCAAAGCCGCCGTAGATCTTCGGCAGGCGCTCGTTGACCTCCAGGATGACAATGTCCGCCTTTTCCAGAATGCCCCGGGCCACGCCTGTGGCGCAGGAGAGGTTGAAATAGCCGTGCTTGTCCATGGGCGTCACGCACATCATGGCCACGTTCACCGTCAGGAAGTGGCGGTAATAGGGCACTACATTGCGGAAAATCATGGGGATGTAATTGCACAGACCCTTGTCGCAGAGCTTGCGCTCGTAGCCGGAGCAGTGCCAGCTGTTGTAGCAGAAATGCTCCCGGGTGGGGTCGCACTCCACGGTCTGGATGGGGCCGAAGAGCAGGTTGCCCCGAATCTTCACGTCCGTCAGCTCATCCCGCCGCTTGGCCAGGGCCGCGTCCAGCAGGATAGGAAAGCCGAGAGAGGTGGTGTAGTCCACCCAGTCGCCGCTTTTCACGGCCCGGACCGCCTGCTCCGGCGTCCGCAGCTTGGCGCGGTATTCTTCCTGGGCCGTCATCCCCGGTCCCCCTCCGCCGTCCGCATGCCCGCGTCCAGGCAGCGCAGATTGACCTCAACGAATTTGGACTTCACGCAGGAGCGCAGGGCCGTGTCCCAGTCCAGGTCCTGCAGGCCCAGGGACTGGATGAGAGCGCCCAGCAGCACCACGTTCATGCTTTTGGGATTGCCGTTGGCCTGGGCGATGGCGGCGGCATCCAGCACCAGGGTGTCCGCCTTGCTCTGCAGCTCCTCCAGAATGTTGTCCGGGTATTCCCGCTCGCCGCTGAGGATGGGCAGGGAGGGCATCTGGTAGTCGTTGACCACCACTTTCCCACCGGGCTTCAGGTCCGGCAGGTAGCGGATGGCCTCCATGGTCTCAAAGGCCACCAGGATGTCCGCCTGGCCCCGGCCGATGATGGGGGAGTAGACCTTGGTGCCGTAGCGCACCTGGGTGGAGACGGAGCCGCCCCGCTGGCTCATGCCGTGGACCTCGCTCATTTTCACGTCATAGCCCGCGGCCACAAGGCCGGCGGTCAGAATTTTGCTGGCCAGGATAGTGCCCTGTCCGCCTACGCCGACCAGGAGAATGCTTTTCGTATCGTGGGTCTTCATGCCTTCTTCGCTCCTTTCACGATGGCCTGCTTCGGGCAGACCTGGGCGCAGACGGTGCAGCCGTTGCACTGCAGGGGATCGATGGACACCTTCCGCTCGTATTTATCGAAGGACAGGGCCGGGCAGCCGGTGGTCAGGCACTTCTTGCAGCCGATGCATGTGTCGTGATGGACGGTGCAGACGGCGGGCACGGGCCGGAACTCCCGGCGGTCCTCGGTGGAGAGCTTTTTCAGCACGCAGGGCCAGCGGGTGATGAGCACCACGGGGCCCTCGTGGACCTCCCGGTAGGCCCAGTCCAGGGCCGCTTTCATGTCGTCCAGATGCAGGGGGTTCACGGTGCGCACCCGCTCGATGCCCAGGGAGCGGACAATGGTCTCGATGTCCATGATGGTAGCGGGCTCCCCCTGGAGGCTGTAACCGGTGCCGGGATTCTCCTGGTGGCCGGTCATGCCGGTGATGCGGTTGTCCAGAATGCAGCAGATGACGTGGGAGTCGTTGTAGACCACTTCCTCCAGGGAGTTGATGCCGGTGTGGAAGAAGGTGGAGTCGCCCATGCAGGCCACGATGGTCTTGTCCTGGCCGCTCTTGCGGAAAGCCTTGTCCAGGCCGTGGGCCAGAGAGAAGGCGGCGCCCATGCAGATGGCCATGTCCTTGGCGTTCAGCGGCTCGCTGCCGCCCAGGGCATAGCAGCCGATGTCGCCCACCATGACGGTGTCGCTGCGCTTGGCGCACTCGTAGAAGAAGCCCCGGTGGGGACAGCCCGCGCACAGCGTGGGCGGCCGGTCCACGATAAGGTTCCGGTTGAAGAGAATTTCCGGCACATCCTCGTCCAGCAAAGCCTTGCGGATGATGTTGGGATTCAGCTCGCCCACCAGAGGGATCTTGTCCTTGCCGACGCAGTCGATGCCGGCGGCCCTGATCTGCTCCTCCAGGAAGGGGTCCAGCTCCTCGATGACATACAGGGTGTCCACGTTGGAGCGAAACTCCCGGATCATGTCCATGGGCAGGGGATTGGTCAGGCCCAGCTTCAGATAGGAGGCGCTGTCCCCGAAGACCTCCTTGGCGTACTGGTAGGAGATGCCGCTGGTGACGATGCCGATCTTCTTGCTGCCGTTGTACTCGGCGAAGTTGTAGGGGCAGTCATTGGTGTAGGCGGCCAGACGGCGGTCCCGCTCCAGCATCTTTACCCGCAGATTCCGGGCGACGGCGGGGACGTTGTCGTTCTTCATGCGGTTTTTGACATAGGGGATGGCGGCGAATTCCTTCCGCTCCCCCAGCTCCACCAGGGACTTAGAGTGGCAGACCCGGGTGGTCATGCGGAACATGACAGGGGTGTCATACTTTTCGCTGATGTCGAAGGCGTCCCGGAACATGTCCTTCGCCTCCTGGGAATCAGAGGGCTCCAGCATGGGGATCTTCATAAATTTGGCGTAATTGCGGTTGTCCTGCTCGTTCTGGGAGGAGTGCATGCCGGGGTCATCGGCGGAGACGAACACCATGCCGCCGCTGACGCCCATGTAGGCGAAGGTAAAGATGGGGTCTGCCGCCACGTTCAAGCCCACGTGCTTCATGGCCGCCATGGAGCGGACGCCGCCCATGGACGCGCCGATGGCGGCCTCCATCGCCACCTTTTCGTTGGGGGCCCACTCCGCGGTGATCTCCCGGTAAGTACCCACATTTTCCAGGATCTCCGTGCTGGGGGTGCCGGGATACGCGGAGGCGAAGGAAACTCCCGCCTCATAGGCGCCCCGGGCTACTGCTTCGTTGCCTGTCACCAGCTGCCGTGCCATGCTGCATTCCACCTTTCCAATATTTGTGTTTTCTTACATGTATCATATAAAAGCCCTTGCAAAATTGGAAATACTTCCATACAATACCCCTATAAGAAAAACAAATAGGTGGGGTGATCGGATGACTTTGACACAGGTCCTTTACGCGCTGGCTGTCGCCCGGTATCTGAATTTTTCCAGGGCCGCCGACAGCCTCTTTGTCTCCCAGCCGGCCCTCTCCCTGCAGATCAAAAATCTGGAGAAGGAGCTGGGCTACGACCTTTTTGCCCGGACTCCCCACGGCATCCTGCTGACGGAACTGGGAGAGGAATTCTGCCGGGACGCCCAGGCGGTGGCGGACCAATGGGCGGCATTCCAGAACAAAGTCCTGTCCGAGGATCAGGACCGGTGCCGCAGGCTCCGGATAGGGCTGGGGGCCCGCGTGTACTCCAACCGGCTGTTTGAGGAGATCGCCCACTTTTTCGACGCCCACCCGGACATCGAAGTCACGTTCATCACAGAGGCCGGGCAGGACTTTTTCGCCCCCATGCGGGAGGGAAAGCTGGATGTGGCCATCGACCGGCTGCCACCCGTCCAGCTCATTCCGGACTGGGGCGGCTTTGTCTCCTGGCCGCTGATCCGGGAGCGGCAGTGCATCCTGATGGCGGAGAGCGACCCCAGAAGCGATCTGCCAGGCATGACGTTTCAGGACCTGCAGGGCTGTGCGGTCATTACCGGGCTGGAAAATTCCATGGAGGATAGGACGCTCAAGCAGGAGTGCAGGGACTTCGGCGTGACCCTGAACCGCATTTACCGCTCAGACGGCATTGAGACCGACATGAAGCTGCTGCGGAAGGGAATGGGCGTCATCATCGGGCCGGAATCCTTTGCGGACTACTACCATGTCGCCGCTGTGCCTTTGGTGCCGGAGGTCATGGTATCCCTGGATTTCATCTGCCTGAAGAAAAACGCGAACCGGCCGGAAATCGCCGCGCTCAGAAAGCAATTGGCTAAGGTCTGCAAGGACAGGGCGTGAGTGATCAGCAGCTCCGCGGGGATCGAACGTACGCAGGCGCATTGCCGGTTTTTTGTTTGGTCAGTTCCGTCGTATAACGGGCGGCCTTCTCTCGCCCTGAAAAGGGCTCAATATTGGCCGCGCCTCAAGACGCGCGAAACGGTCTGCCCACCGCATCCGGTGGGAACCCACGGCAGTGCTGGTGCACTGGGAGAGACAGCCGTCGAAGGAGTAAAATTCCTGAATGCGCCCGCCGGTCCTCCCGGTGGCTGGGAGCGGGGACCCTGCCCAGAGTCATCAGCAATTGGACGGCGTTCTCCCGGTTGGCTTCCATAAACGCGTCCAGCGCTTCTTTTTCGATCGTGGCACGGTCCTCACGTTCTTTTTTCGATGACGGGTTCCACGCAGCCCTCCAGTCCCGCCAGCAGCAGGAGCAGGAGCAGGTCCCGCTGGGGGCCCAGCCAGGCCTCCACCGGCTCGAACCATTCGTGGGTCGTGTGGACGCCGCCCTCCCGGCCGCCCCGGCCTACCGCAATGGCGGGGATGCTCATGCTGATAGGGATGTTGGCGTCGGTGCTGCTCTCGTCCCGCAGCTCCGGCTGGATGCCCAGCATCCGGGCGGCTTCAAAGGCGGCGGTGACGATGGGACAGTCCGGGGGCTGGGTGCCCGCGGGACGGATGCCTTTCACCTCGACCTCCGCCTTCACAGGCGGCTTGTCCGGCGCCCAGCGGCTGTTCTCGGCCTCCACGGCCCGGTCCACGGCCCGCAGGAATTCCTGCGTCAGCCGCTCCAGCTCGCTGTCACTGTCGGAGCGGATGTCCATCAGCAAAGAGGCGGAGGCGGCGATGGTGTTCACGGAGGTGCCGCCGCTGACCACGCCCACGTTGAACGTGGTTTTGGGCAGGCGGGGCGCCTGGAAGTCGGAGATGGCCGCGATGGCCCGGCCCATGGCGTGGATGGGGTTGGGCAGGCCGAAGTCGGCGAAGCTGTGGCCGCCGCTGCCGGTAAAGGTCACCTGATAGCGGCGGCTGCCGGTGGCGGTATAGACCACGCCGCCGGTGACGGGGTTGTCCACGGACACGAAGGCGTCAATGGCATTCTCGTGCCCGAAGATGTGCTTGACGCCCTTCAGGTCGCCGAGGCCCTCCTCGCAGACGTTGGCGCAGAAGATGATGTCGCCCTTGGCGTGCAGCCCGTGCTTCACCATGGCCTTCGCCACGGCCATGATCTCGGCCACGGCGTGGGTGTCGTCATTGATGCCGGGGCAGTAGTAGCGGCCGCCCTCCTTCCGGACGGTAACGTCTGTTTCCATGGGAAACACCGTGTCCGTGTGGGCGGCCAGCATGATGGTGGGGCCTCCGCCGGTACCGGGCCACCGGCCCAGCACGTTCCAGACCTCATCCATATGGACGTCCAGCAGCCCCGTCTCCCGGAACAGCTTCAAGACGTATTCCGCTTTTTCCTTCTCCTGATGGGATGGCGCCGGGATTTGACACAGGGTCAGCGTTTCCTGCGTGGTGGTTTCGTCCAGCGCTTTGATCTCATCCAGCGCTTTGCGCACAGTTTCGTTATGCAGCAGCATGTGATCCCCTCTTTCTCTTGTATGCATGATATACGCATCCGGCGGCGCAGGCAAGTAAAATCACTTAAAAACGAGACGCACTCCCCACTGGGGCGTGCGTCTTCATGAAGTTCTCCCGCTATTGGATCCAGAGCAAAATCACAGCACTTTCGCAGCTTTCCAGGGTAATGCGCCCCTCGTCCCTCGCCTGCGCCAAAAGTTCCGCCTCCCTGCCGGTGTTGGTCAGCAGCACCTGTTCCGCCGGGCCGTCCAACGTCAGGGTACGGGCAGTCTCGCCGTAGTTGCCCGCTACCAAAATGGTTTGCTCCTGTCCCTTTCGCAGATAGGCCAGAATGTCCGGTTCTGTCTCGTAGGCCGGAACGAAGCCGCCGTAGATAAAAGTATCCGCATAGGCGTCGGACTTCCGCAGGGCAATGAGCCGCTTGTAGTAGTTCAGCAGAGAGTCCGGACGGCCAGCCTGCTCCGCCGCGTTGATCTCCCGGTAATTGGGATTCACCACCAACCAGGGGGTGCCTGTCGTGAAACCGCCGTTGGCCGCGCCGGACCACTGCATGGGCGTCCGGGCGTTATCCCGGCTGTTGAGATAACAGGCCTCCAGCGCTTCCGCTTCGGTACATCCGGCCCGGAGGGCCACCTGGTACTGGTCGATGGTGTTGATGTCCTCATACTGGGAAATGTCTGTCATCCGGCAGTTGGTCATGCCGATCTCCTGGCCCTGGTACAGGAAGGAGATGCCCCGCAGCAGCAGGGATGTGGTTGCCAGCAGCTTTTTCCCGGTCTCGTTTTGGGCGTAGGGCGGCAGGAAGCGGCTGGCGCCCCGGGGCTCGTCGTGGTTTTCGATGATATTGGCCAGGAAACCGACCCCCTGGGCTTCCCGCTGGGCGTTGAACAGGGCCTCCCGCCAGGCGTCAAACTGAATGGTGGGCGCGTCGTACCAGCCGTGGCCGCCGAAGGTGAGCGCCTGGGCGCTGAAGTCGAACATGGTGGAGAAATGGCCCTCGTCGCCGATGAACGCCGCCAGCTCGTCCTCTTTCATATTGAACACCTCGCCCACAGTGAAGGCGTCGTGTTTGGCGAAGGTCTCCCGCTTCAGCTCCTGGAGGAATTCCCCGATGCCGTGGGCGGATTCCACCATGTTCGTGCAGGCGGCCAGCCCGTCCGGACCGTCCGGCTCGAAGGAGGGGAAGTCCAGGTTTTTCTTGATGTTGATGATGGCGTCGATGCGAAAGCCCGCCACGCCCTTGTCCAGCCACCAGTTCACCATGTCGTAGATTTTTCGGCGGACCACCGGGTTCTCCCAGTTCAGGTCCGGCTGCTCCGGGGCAAACATGTGGAGGTAGTAGAGGTCCGTGCCGGGGACGGGGCTCCAGGTGCTGCCGCCGAAGTAGGAGCGGTAGTTGCTGGGGGGCTGGCCGTCCCTGCCCCTGCGGAAGTAGAAGTAACCGGCATATTCCCCCTCCGGGTCCGCCAGGGCCTTTTGGAACCATTCGTGTTGGTCGGAGCAGTGGTTCACCACCAGGTCCATGACGATAGACATGCCGCGGCGCCCGGCCTCCGCCAGCAGCAGGTCAAAGTCCTCCATGGTGCCGAATTCCTCCGCAATGCGGTAATAGTCGGAGATGTCGTACCCCTGGTCCACAAATGGGGACTGATAGACGGGGGAGAGCCAGATGATGTCCACGCCCAGGTCTTTCAGATAGTCCAGCTTGGACAGCACGCCCCGCAGGTCGCCGATGCCGTCGCCGTTGGAGTCGCAGAAGCTCTTGGGATAGATTTGATAGGCAACCTTGCCGTTCCACCATGATTTCTTCATAAAAGGGTTTCCTTTCCGGGCAAAAACATATCTGCTATGATTTAGCACGATTGGCCGTTCCAGACATCCCTGCTGTAGTTTCCGCTGGAACAGACTATACCAGTTTCCATACTCAGCAGAGAACTCTTCCCATAGGGCAGGGTTGTTCTTCTGCCATGTACTCAGTTCAGCAAGAGCAGCATCATTGGATGGAATCTCCTGCGCCGACAGCAACAGCTGCGCCGTTGCTCTCTTGACCCCGAGACCCTTGGGCTGACGCAGTATCCCCAACAACTTGCGTCTGGACACTTCCTCAGGATCCCGCTCACAGGCATCATACAGTTTCTTTGCCCGGTCAAACTCTTCTTGGCTGTACTCGGTTTCTCCCAGACATTCAATAAACTTACTGGCGGTGTCCAGGTTGGACATGACTCGCATAACAGCACAAATGCCTTCGCCGTAGTCGTTGTAGCACTCCACCTTATGGCGGGGCTTATTCAACAGCGCACGGCATCCGCCACCAAATGGTTCCACATAGGGAACTTGTCCTCTTTGAATGCAACTACACGGACAGGCTTCTTATCCAGCTTCTTCAGAATCGCCGTCCGACCATTGCTGCCCTCAATATAGTCCTTCTCCAGCATCACCTTACGGATGCGGTCTCCCGGCGCAGTTTGCTGTTCACGA
This sequence comes from Oscillibacter valericigenes, assembly GCF_021531435.1. Classification (GTDB taxonomy): domain Bacteria; phylum Bacillota; class Clostridia; order Oscillospirales; family Oscillospiraceae; genus Oscillibacter; species Oscillibacter valericigenes_B. The sequence goes on along the minus strand of NZ_JAFBIS010000022.1, from coordinate 27,286 downwards.
CTACGCAGTCCAGGTCGATCACCACATCGCAAAAACCATCGATCGTAATGACCGGGAGTGGGAAGTAATCTATGCGATGTACGCCATCCGCCGACTTGCGATGATGACCGCTGTAATAGGCGAGCTGGGGTTCGAATATACGGTGTTGCAAACCCAGGAGCATTTGGAACGATTTCATTTCCAACGGATGATAGATTTCGCTGAGCTGCTGGGCCAAAGCATCAGTACCTTTTGCATCCATGACCAGGTCCTCCCTCGGTGTAACTGATACCATTATACGACAGATAAGTTGGGACTGTAAAGGCAGTGAAAGTATCAACTATTTACCGAAACAGTCGATTTTCGGGGGATGCTTTTCAGCTTTGCGAGGGACGAAAAGGAAAGCAGGATAAAGAACAGGCGTCAAGTGTGGCGCTCTGTTCGGTCACTTCTGCCCGCAGTGCGGGCAGTTACGGGAGTTTTCGGGGAGTTCCAAAGTGGGGTCAAAATCAAAGGGGTGATATCACTTCTACGGTCGTTATCCCCGAGAGCTTACTCACGCAAGAAAAAAGTAGGGGTCATGCCCCAGAAAAGATGCTATCGTGGGCAAAAAGGTATCTTCCGCTCTGCCGAACGCCAGAGCGGAAGATACCTTTTTGCAGACGAACACGCTCAAGAATTGCGTCGCAAAACAAAGAATAAGCGCCGACGCAGTTCAAACCGCAATTGATAACAATTTGATAACTCTGCCCGGTTGGGATGGCTATTAAGGTCGGGGGATGGTATTGTGTGTCGCTGACAAGGAGGCGATACGATGTACGAATACATGAGAGGACTGCAGCGACAATTCTTCAAAGAGCCGGACTTCCCGGAACTGCGGCAGGAAATCAACGAAATCCATCAGGCATTGGCTGAGGGCAAGGCCAAACCGGAACGCCGCAGTCTTCTGAAATTGGTGGACCTGGAAGCAGAGCTGCGGGACGAAACCGCCCTCGCCAGTTTCGCCGCAGGTTTCCGTCTGGCCTGGGGCATTATCAGCGAACTGAGCATGGAGCCGCCCTACTCCTTCGCCGAGGAAGAAGAACGCCGGATGGGACAGCAGCAGAGGAGGGATGACTGATGGCAAAGAAACGTGCCAATGGCGAGGGCAGTATCCGCAAGCGCAAGGATGGCCGCTGGGAGGGGCGCTACACGGCTGGGCACGACCCAGCAACAGGTAAGACCATTTACAAGAATGTCCTTGGTAAGACCCAGGCAGAGGTCAAAGAAAAGTTGAAACGGGCCATCGAGGACTCTGCCAAACTGGATACGAGCAAAGTGGGCCAGTACACAGTCGGGCAATGGATGGACGTCTGGTTTGAAAACTACGCCAAAATCAAAGTCCGCCCATCCTCTCACCAAACCTATCGGGGCTACATCGAGAATCACATCAAGCCCAACATCGGCAGCATTCCATTGAACAAGCTGACCTCGTTGGAGCTGCAGAAGTTCTACAAAAAGCTATTGGGAAATGGGCGAGTGGAGCGCATCGAATCCAAGAAGCAGCCCAAGGGTCTCAGCGCGAAAACAGTGCGGAATATCAACCAAATCATCTCCTCTGCCTTGAATCTGGCAATCGAGCAAAGACTCATCCTGACCAATCCAGCCAACGCCTGTGCCCTTCCAAAACTCGAACACCGGGAGATGAAAACGCTCCCCGTCGAACAGCTGGCATCCTCCCTGCGAGAGGCAAAAGAGAGCGGTGTGTTCGAGATGTACTACATCGAACTAGCTACCGGCCTGCGCCGGGGAGAGCTGCTTGGCCTGAAATGGAGTGACATTGATTTGGAGCATGGCAACCTCTGGGTACAGCGGCAGATCGTCCGCATCGACGGCGAGATCGTAGAAGCGCCACTAAAAACGAAGAACGCCTACCGCACCCTGCCGCTGTCGACGGATGCAGTAGATGTCCTGAAAGAACAGAAGAAAAAATGCGGCAACAGCCCATATGTATTCCCGTCCCCCACGGGTGGCCCTATCTCTCCGGACAGTGTCCTCCATATGCTCCACCGGGTGCTGAAACGGGCGGGGTTACCCAAGGTCCGTTTCCACGACCTTCGCCACACATTCGCCACGTTAGCCCTCCAGAACGGCGTAGATATCAAGACCGTCTCCGGGATGCTGGGACACTTTTCAGCGGGATTCACCCTCGATACCTACGCCCATGTCACTACCTCTGCACAGAAAGAAGCGGCCAATACCATGGGAGGAGTTCTGAGAGTGGCAAGCAAATAGCTGAAACCCCGAAAACTGGACAGAAAATTTGACCCATGCTCCACAAAAAAATGATAGAAAAGAGTAAAAAACCAGCCGGATGTACTAAATTGTCCGGCTGGTGCTTTCCGAATCCGCGTTTGGGTCACGGCTTGGGTCAGGCATAGAACCCGGCGTTTAGTGCAGTATATTTTGAGGTCGAAAACAAAGAAAACGTCCTGAAATCGCAAGATTTCAGGACGTTTATGGTTGCGGGGGCAGGACTTGAACCTACGACCTCCGGGTTATGAGCTGCGGCCGAGGCTGCTGTCGGCTGCTTTTGAGACCTTTCCGGGCCTATTTGGTCAAAATTGTTTGCTGTCCGCTCCGTTGGTTCCGTTGTCTGCTGCCTGCTCCGATCCCAGTCTGGGTCACGGTTTGGGTCAGGCCATAGAGTGGCGGTGAAGACAGGAATCTCCCATGATCAAACGGGAAGGTTCCCATCAAGCGTTTGGGAAGATTGTTCAATCGCTGTACAAGTTTTATGCTCAAAATCAGCGATTTGTTCCCAATATTGATTCATAGCCTGAAAGAGTTCCTTATGCAAATCGTCCGTTAAAGGATCAGCTTTTATGCTGTGCCGACGTGTAGCAAACAACCGTTTCCAACGCCACGCCTCTTTTTTGTCCGGCTGATTTAAGAGTGTGCTCAGCTGTTCACAGCAGTCCATCTGGTGTGCGGAGAGATTGTCACGCCCGACGGTCAAAACAACTTTGATAGAATTTCCATAGTTGACTACCTCATAGTAGTACATGCTTTTTGAGTTCCAACCGCTCTTTTCCTCTTCAAATTCAGGCAAGAGTTTCGTCATGTACGGTGTAGTGAATCGAATGTACGTTTTTCCGGAATATTGGGGATCAAAACTGATCTCGCCTGTGTGGGATTTCTCTTCGCACCATTCCTGCACGATGGATGAAATCTGCGAAGCAGTATCCGGGCGATTTTCATAAATCAGATCCAGCGCCTGACGGTGTTTGGCATAGATCTCTCTGCAAATTTTTTCAAGCTCACGGTCTCCCACAATATGCCTCCTGACTGCATCCAAATATTGGTCAATAAAATATGAGACTTCTGCGGACAGCGCCTTTTCGAACTTGGCAGCCTCTACCACCTCTATGATCTGCTCATAGCTGATCGACTGCCAAGTGCCACAGGCGGTTTCCTCCTCTGGCTCTGTACCGCCCGGCGTGAGAAATGCAAAAATTTTGTGATATTGCGGGTACTCTTTTTCCAGAAGCTCTTGATATCGGGCCAACTGATGATCGTGTTCCCCGGAGAAAACCTTGTTTTCTATGCAAAGCAGGAATCTTTCTTCATGAGAGACTGCAAGCAGGTCGATATGCTCCCACTCCCGCAAAACGGTAAATCCATACAGGTCCATCAGGAGAGAATGGAAAACATCTGCCTGGGGCGAATTGATCACCAGTGTTTGCAAAAGCCTCCGCAGGACAGCATCCCCGAGACCGTGGTTCTCATTAGGATCAAGGAGCCATGCCAGCACGTTGCTGTGGCGGATCTCGGTGCCGGATATTTTCAGAACGTCAAAAAGATTAAAGCGATTGCTCCATTTTGACAATCTATCCAGGCACTGAATGTCCAGCAACAAGTTCTGCAGCGCCTCTTTATCTGAGATCTCGTTTGATGTGCTTGGACTGCCGCTATACATGGTTACACCTCCAGATACTTGTTGCTTTTGATGCTGTCAATGATGGAATCCCGCAAGGACTGAGGGGACAGAACCTCTATGTAAGGGAGGTACTGCAGCGCCCAAAACTTGACGCCATTCGGAGAAGCGGAGAAACTGGCGGTAAAGGTGCCGCCATGGTTATCCGTGATCCGGACATCCGTCCCAAACCGGTCCAACACATACCGAAGTGTGAAATTCTCACAGCGCAGTTTGATTTCTTCCTGCTTTCCTACAAACGCATAGGTCACCTTTTGTACGGAGTCCAAACAGGCGTTTTTGGCATCTATGGCAACAGGTTCATTCAGAAGGGAGATGTCCCTCATCAAATCGATTCGGTACAGGCTGGGCGTTGAAAAACCATCTTTGATGTTGATCAAATAGTAATGCTCGTTCTCACATACCATTCCATAAGGGCTGACGATATAGGGCTTTTCCCTCCGGGGGTGAAGCTGCTTGTCCAGCCCATATTCCAGATATGTAAATGAGACTTTTTGCTTTTTTGAGATGGCCTCGTCCAAAAGCTCAATATTCAAAAAGACCTCCGCATTCTGCGTTTTCCGCTCCTGTCTTACAACTGTCAGATTTTTATACTGCTTTCGTTCATGAACACTGAGAAAGCCTTGCAGCTTTTGAATCAAATATTGCGTTTGCTTGGCCGGAATATAATCGAAAGAATAAACCGCGTCCATTAGGAGACGCACTTCCGCAGCCTCAAATTCGCGGCTGCGCAGATAATAGCCCTTCTTGTTTTCATCGTAAACAGAAATGTCATACCCCAGATTGCACAGCAGATCTATGGCGCTGTATACGGTGCGGCGGTCCAGTTCCATATCATACAAAGCAGACAGTTTTCCGATGATCTCCCGCATGGACAGGATATGATTCTCATCAGAATATTCTTTCAAAATCTGAAGAAGGCAGATGGCGTTGGCCCGATCTGTCATCATGACATCCACTCCCAGTCTGATCGTTGCCTGTATCTTAACATATGTGTGTAAATTTGTCCAACGCCTGCGAGCGAAGAAGCATAGGCAGCTACTGTTTACCAGCGCCCCGATGATTTCGCATCAAAGTTGGACGGAAGATTTCTCATGGAGTGTGGGCAATATCCTGTACTTCCCGAAAAGCACTTGGTTCATAAATGGAAAACCAGGCCAGTCGCACAGCATTCATAACGACAGCTGAATTATGCGCTCTGGGAAACAGATATTCCGTGTTTTGCGCCGCATGAAAAAAGAAGCCGTCATCGTTTATTCCCTGTATAAAAACGGGGTATGCATCTGCTGGCATGTGGGCAAATCTCCCGTACCGCATATTGTCGGCTGTTTGGAAAGCGTCCTTTGGGGGCAAACCCTGACGGATCAGATACTCCATCACGGAATCGCGGTCACTGAATGTCAACGCTGTGGACAAATCCAATGCACTCGAATGGCGAACGCTTATATGCATAACGCCATACAGCGAGACAAGTCTGGAAAAAGATAATCCGCTCTTGGAAGCCTGTCTCCAAAGAGTAAATCTGTCACTGAGCAGTTCCTCCGAAGCGCAAAGACCTGTTGTGCAGAGCAGATTACCTGCGTCAGCGGTATCATACTCAATTGCTCTGCAAAATGCGTTATATATAGCCGGGTTATTCATCGGGATCGAGGATAGCTCAACGCCGGTAACGTCCGATAGCCATTCCAGCTTTCTTAAAAAAACACTGTCATGGACAAGAATACGCGGCGCAGGCAGATCGCAGTCGTATTTCACTCCCGGTACAATATGGTTTGGACGTCCGGGATATGCGAGATGCATCCCACATCCCGAGCCTTTATGGTAGTGCGGATTAAATCAGAGGTTCCCTTAAGCGCCAGGGTCAAAAGAGCAATAAAAAATTGTGTGCAGGGATGTTTTCCTGCACACAATTTTCATATGTTCTTGTTTTTGCCGTAAAAAATTTTTCCTGCCTTAAGGTTTTGACGATAGGCACACTTACCTGCGAACATGATATCTGTCTTTATGCAGTGGCCAGCATCACTACAAGCTAAATAGCTTCCACAGCAGCCAAATGTATCGGAATCGCGGAGACAATCCTCATAGAGTTCCTCAACCATTTCTGAAATCTCAGGAAAACCGACAAAAGAATCCGTGGCGATTCTTGCCCAACGGGCACTGGTCGCTGGCTCAAATGAATACCCAGCTTTTTCTAATAATCTGGCAAAAGAAGGATGGAGATATATGTGTTTGGTCTTCTTGCCCTTGATATGAAAACAGGGACGTTTGAACATCAGAATCGTATCATACGCATCAGATGACTCTGGATCACGATGCTCTACTTGAATCTGCGAAAGGTCATAACCCAGATTACTCACCTCTAATAAAGAGAGGATTTCGTTGTAATAGCGGTTAGCAATTACCGATGTATCGTTGTCCATGAACGACATATTCAGTTGATCCATTAGAGAATCCGCCTTTCATAAGAAATCATGTTCGCGTATAATCTGAATAGAAATACCTTTTTCCTGTAGTTCCAGTGCTTTCTTGACCTTGGTTCCATAATTCCCAGCGCACCATGCAGAACTTCCTTGACCACCAACGATCAACAAATCCGTTTTTCGAGTAACATTCTTTTGTGGGATTCCTCCTCGTTGTATTAGAAGCTCTTCAACAGCAGACTTTTCACCATAGTCAAATTCTCCGGACAAGCAAAAAGTTTTTCCGGAAATATCTCGCGAACTACAGTTACAGGAACAATCGTTAACAGGATCAGAAACTTGCTTAAAAAGACGTAGCATGGATTCAAGTTCAGCCTGCTCGAGGATTCCGTCTGCAAGTGCATTTGCGATTGTAGTATAAATTTTGTCGTATGGATAGTTACCCTTTAATTCGACATTATCATCGAGCCAGTTCTGAAGATATTCTACCTCACTGGGAACCAGAACGTTATCACAAGTGATTCCGGACAGAATGCCACTGAGCGTAAGTAAGGACTTTGTATTTGCGGCCATGTGGGTTGACTGACTGTGAGCTGATGCCGGATGGGAACATTCCAAAGAGTAGGCCTTTGTAAAATCTTCAGGACAAGTCCCTTCGTCAAGCATATGACAGAATATCTGTGCACACGCAAAGCTATCACTACCAGAGTCGTGATGATCTAAATCAATATTGTAGTAATCGCAAAGAGTCGGGAGTCTAAAGTTTGGTAAATCAGGCAATATTGATTGAGCCATTTGCATAGTGCAGGCATAGTAAACCAGAAATTCAGAGAGTCCATAAGCGCTCAATGTTTTTTTCAACACACATAGATCGAAAGTCGCATTGTGTGCGATTACTAAATTCTGCCGAAATAAGCTGCCGATATCTTCCCAAATCAAGGGGAAAGTAGGAGCATGCTCCACATCCTGAGGGCGAATGCCATGAATCTGGATGTTGCGATTATCAAAGGGACATTCCGGATTCACCATATAGTTCTGAGACCAGACGATTGTTCCGTCATCAATCAAAGATAAACCTATAGAACAAATGCGGTCATTATGGGAATTTGGAGTTTCAACATCAAAAGCGATTACTTTGCCCATTTGACTCACCTCGCAATCAGTATAGCGCAGACGTATCCAAAAGGCAACAACACCGCCGGTATGGCAATATATTCTGTCCAATTTAATACTTTCCGGACCCCCGTATGGGTCAGCGTCAGGGTCAGACCGCTGACCCATATTTTGACCCAAACTATTTTAAGGCAAAAAGTGCAGAAAAACACCTGATTTCATACGAAATCAGGTGTTTTATGGTTGCGGGGGCAGGACTTGAACCTACGACCTCCGGGTTATGAGCCCGACGAGCTACCAACTGCTCTACCCCGCGATATAAAAATAGTGGTGCCGGTGACCGGACTCGAACCGGTACGGTATTGCTACCAGAGGATTTTAAGTCCGCCGTGTCTACCATTTCACCACACCGGCAGCTTGTCGGCAATGATTAGAATACCACATACCCCGGTATTCTGTCAAGCCCGTGCGGGAAAAAAGGCAAAAAATCTCTCGACAAGTTTCGCTTCGTGCCCGATTTCGTGCAACTTTTCACTGCCCCATGCATATACTGGGTAGAAACACGCAAAGGAGGTCTTTATCATGTTGTTGCATACAGCGTTCGCCGGGGATGTGGATGACCTGATCTTTCAGGACTGCTGGAATATCAGCGAACGGTGACCGGCGGCCGGCGCCGTCCGCACTCAGCCGCGGATGGTGCCGCCGCCCACCACGCACTCGCCGTCATACAGCACCACGGCCTGCCCGGGCGTAATGGCCCGCTGGGGCTCGTCGAACACCACGCGGATGCAGCCGTCCGGCAGGGCTTCCACCGTGGCGGCGGCCTCCCGCTGGCTGTACCGGGTCTTGGCGGTGACCCGCATGGGAGCCGTCAGCTCCGGCACGGAGATGAGGTTCACCTGTTCCGCCGTCAGCTCTGTGCTCCACAGGGCGCTGTCCGGCCCCAGGCGGATGGTATTGGAGGCGGCGTCCTTTTCCAGGACATACAGCGGCTCCTCCGTGGACAGGCCCAGCCCCTTGTGCTGGCCCTTTGTATAGCGGATGAGCCCTTTATGCTGTCCCAGCACTCGGCCCTCCCGGTCCAGGAACGGCCCGGCAGGGGAAGGGCTCCCCACGGTGCGCTCAATAAAATCCGCGTATTTGCCGTCCGGCACAAAGCAGATGTCCTGGCTGTCGTGCTTGCGGGCGTTGACAAGGCCATGGGCCTCGGCGATCTGCCGCACCTCGGTCTTGTGGAGGCCTCCCAGCGGGAACAGGGTGTGGGCCAGCTGCTCCTGGGTCAGCATATACAGGAAATACGTCTGGTCCTTGCTCCGGTCAGCGGCCCGCTTCAGCAGATACCGGCCGCTGGCGGGGTCCCGTTCCACGCGGGCATAGTGGCCTGTGGCCAGGAAATCATGGCCCAGTGCCTGTACGCGCCGGAGCAGCGCGCCGAACTTCACGGCGCGGTTGCACACCGCGCAGGGGTTGGGTGTGCGTCCGGCCTGATACTCGTCCACAAAATCCCGGATGACGGTATCCCGGAACACCTGGGCAAAATCAAATACATAGAAGGGGAAGCCCATCCGACGGGCCACCAGGGCGGCGTCCTCGGCGTCGGCCAGAGAGCAGCAGGTTTTTTCCCGGCTCTCGCCCAGGTCCTCGTTGTGGAACATCCTGAGATTCACGCCGGAGAGCTCATAGCCCTGCTCCTGCAGCAGAACCGCCGCCACGGAGCTGTCCACACCGCCGCTCATCGCCACGCACACCCGCATTTCTCTTCCCCCTTCTCGGTCCATGTGGTTTTTATTATACCCGGTCACGCATCAAAAGCAACTGAAAATTCAGGCCGCGAGGAAGTTCCTCGCGGCCTTTTGCGCGCTCAGTCCTGGTTGCTGCGCAGAAATGCCCTGACAGGCAGCGCGTCCGCCAGGTTCATCAGGGTGCGGTTGAAGCCTCCCGCATAGTCGAAGGGAATGTCGGACACGCCGCCTCCCACCCGTCTGTCCGGCAGGGACAGGGTAAACCGGCTGCCTTCGTCCACCCGGGATTCCGCCATCAGCGTGCCGCCATGACCCTCCGCGGCACGGCGGCACAGAGGCAGGCCCAGGCCCAGGCCGTGGGAGGGCGCATCCGGCCGGCTGCCGTGGAGATAGCGGTCAAACAGGGTGGAGAGCCGCTCCTCCGGGATGCCCTGGCCAGTATCCGCGACCGACAGCAGCACCTGATGATTCTTCACCCGCAGCTCCACGGTCACAGAACCGCCGGCAGGCGTAAATTTAAAAGCGTTGGATAAAAGCTGATACACTGCCAGCTCCAATACGTCCGGCGAAACCGCACAGATATGATGCTCCACGGGGCAGGCAAACCGCAGCTCCAGCCCCAGCAGAGGGGCGAGGCCTCCGGCCTTCTCACACACATCACTGACCAGCCCCACAATGTCCCGGTCCTGGAGCGGCAGCGGGTCGCTGTTGGCGAGCCACGCAGCGGAGGACATGCTGTTCACCAGCTGCAGCAGGCGGTAATAGCTCTGGTCCAGAAGGGCGGCCTTTTGATCCAGGGCGGGGTCGTGCTCCCGGGCCTCCGCAGGTGCCAATTGGACCGCCGCCAGATGCAGATTGCTCAAAGCAGCGCGCAGTTGGACCGCCGCATCGGGAAACAGGGATGCAAGCCGGTTTTGATCCTGTTCCATGGAAGTTCCCCCCCTCCGCCGCCATGCGCAGCCAAAATCACAGGAAACCTCCAGGCAAAAGAAGCTGTCACACCGGGAGGCCCTGTTGGTAGCATATACGGCAGGAGGCAAAGAAAAACCAGGAAAAGCCTGCCTGCCGCACCAATAGCATAGCAAAAGCGGCCGGGAAAAACAAGAATTTTGTCGAATTATGTCGAATCCTTTTCCGACAGGCCCCAACCGGGCGGTTTTTTCAAAACATTTCCACCCTCTTCCGCGCAAAAACCGGGGGCCGCTGACGCGGCCCCCGGTGGAGTGATTTCCTTTATTCTTCTTCGTCCGTGACGATCAGGCCGTAGCCGCCGTTCTTCCGGTGATAGACGATACACAGGCTGTCGTCCTCACTGCTGCGGAAAACGAAGAAATCGTGATCCAGCAGGTTCATCTGCAGGATGGCCTCCTCGGTGCTCATGGGCTTGACAGAGAAGCGCTTGGTGCGGACGATGTTGAACTCCTTTTCCTCCGCGACTTCAAAATCGTCGGCAGGCGCGGCAGGGGGGAAGCCCTCGCTGCGCAGGCGCTTGGCCAGGCGGGTCTTGTTCTTCAGGATCTGGCGCTCGATATAGCCCACAGCGGCGTCGATGGCGCCGCGCATATCCCCATCCGGCGCCTCGGTCTGGGCGCGGAGCAGGGTGCCGCCGCCCCGGATGGTGACCTCTACCGTGCACAAGTGATCTTTTTCCACAGAGAAGGTCACAAATGCGGCGGTGTCCTCCCGGAAATACCGTTCCAGCTTGGAGATCTTCTTTTCGGCGTACTCCTTGATGGAATCATTCAGAGAGACTTTTTTGCAGGTGTAGGTATACTTCATCGAGATCGCTCCTTTCGTGTGGAAGAGAGGCGGGTTCCTCTCTTTTGTATAATATAACACATATCTGCGGTTTTGTATAGATGGAGCCGTGCAGTTTTTACAAAAACTTCATCGCCGCCTCTTTCCGACAAGTTTCGAACGCCGGAGGTGCTATGATGATCCAGGAAGCTTTCCAATATCCCACCCGCTTGAGCCGCACGGCGCATAACGCCGGGCGGCCCTTTTTTATGCGTCCGGAAACAAAAAGCGGCAGGGAACACCCTGCCGCCTGTGGCTGTTATCTTCTTCTGCGGCCGCCGCCCCGCTTGCCGTCGATGCTGCGGTTCAGGTCGGCCATCTTCCCCTCGGAGGAGGAGAGGAACTGCTTGAGCTTGTCCTCAAAGGACTGGTCCCCGGAAGGCGGCAGCGGCTGCTGCGGCGCCCGGGAAAAGGTCCGGGGCTGTGCGCTGCCGGTGCGCTGCTGCGTCGCGGGATGCGGGGCGGAAGAACCGCCGCCGGGCCGCTGGGTCCGGGGCGCGGGCCGCTCCTGAGGCTGGGTCTTCTTGATGGAAAGGTTGATCTTCCCGTTCTCCGTGGACAAGACCAGCACCTTGACGGTCTGCCCCTCCTGCAAAAAGTCATGCACGTCGTTGACAAAGGTATTGGCGATCTCCGAGATATGTACCAGGCCGCTCCTGCCGCCCTCCAATGCCACAAACGCGCCGAATTTGGTGATGGTGGTCACCTTACCCTCCAAAATGCTCCCAACCTGAGGCTCCATACAGTCCTTTGTTTCTCCTTCCACTAATTTGCGCCGGGCACCCCCGGCAAAAAAGAACGGCACCAAGACCGAGGAAGCGGAGACCCCCTCGTCGTCCGGCACCGATCTCAATTACTGATATCGTCAAACACGTACTCGTTGGACGTCACCAGGCCCAGCTCATCCCGGGCGATCTCCTCGATCTTTTCCCGGGTGGGGCCCTCGGCGATGTCCGCTGACAGAGCGTCGTTTTCCCGCTTCGTCTGCTCCACCTGGGCGGCGTAGCGCTCCTTTTCCTCCTGGGCGGCGGCCACTTTGCCCTGCAGACCGTACAGCTGCCAGCCCACCGCTATCAGCAGCACCAGAAGCACGATCTTGGTCAGCAGACTGGCCCGGGGACGCTTTTTTTGCTGCTCGGTTTTTTTCGCCATGCCTGCCGCCTCCTTTGTGGGAAACCCACCCAGTTTTTCTTATTGTATAGCATTTCCCTGCAAAATAAAAGAGATTTTTTCCGTACCGGGCCGTTTTTTTACCAAAATTTTTGACCCATAATATGGGAAAAGATAACAAATGCGCCAAGCAGACCAGAGTATCGGCCCAAAAAGCCCATACCGGGCGGAGAAGCTGAGAAAAAACGCAGAAAAACAGGACCGCTCCTCCCAAGGCGCCCAGCACCAGGAAACCCCGCAGCTCGCCGTCGGCCCGGCGCAGCAGGAACAGGAAGGACACCGTCCCCACGGTGAGGCAGTAGATGCCATCCAGAAGGCCGGTGAGCCGGGGCCAGCGGAGTCGGAAGGGCCGCAGCAGGTCGTACAGCACCCCAGCGGACAGGCCCAGCAGGATCGACTGGCCGAAGGCCAGCAGCTGGGCCGAGACCGGGCTCCCCATGGCTCATCCGAACAGGCGGCTGAAAAAACCGCCCCGGCCCTGGCCCTCGTCCTCATAGGTCACGGAGTCGATGCGGCCGTCCACATGGAGCTCTCCGCCGTCCAGAGACAGCTTGCCGATATGCAGGTCCTCTCCGGTGACCACCAACGTCCCGGCGGTGGTGGACATGACGATGCCGCTCTCATCGAACCGGTCCACATCCTCCACACCGGAGACCACCAGCCGCTCCCGTCCCACCAGCTCCAGGCGGTGCGCGGCGGCCGGCACGGTATTGAAATCGCTCATAGCTTCGCCCCCCTGTCCACACTATATGGCAGGGGGTGGGAAGTTATTCCTCCCGGACCTCCCGGTACAGCGCCGCGGCGTCCGCCTGCTTCACCGTCTCCTGGACGGACAGCACCTCCACCGTCACCGTGCGGGCGCCGAAGCGCATGGAGATGCGGTCGCCCACCTTCACGTCATAGGACGCCCGGGCAGGCTTGCCGTTCACAGTCACCAGCCCGTTGTCGCAGGCCTCATTTGCCACAGTCCGCCGCTTGATGAGCCGCGCCACTTTCAGATATTTGTCCAGTCTCATAAAGGTCCCTCCAAAACGAAACGCCCCCTCCCCGCAAAAGTGGGAGGGGGGTCTAGGGGGAACCCACGGTTCCCCCAGTTCTTTTGCCGGAGGCAAAAGAAGAATTTTCAATCATTTTCGCCGCGGCGTGTACGTGGCGAAAATACCTCGACCCAGCCGCCGGGGGCGGCGTTCACCAGTGACCGACGTCACTGGTGCTGGGGGAGGTCGAGGGGGAGCATGCTCCCCCTCGAAAACTTACTTGCTCACAGCGTCCTTCAGCGCCTTGCCAGCCTTGAACACGGGCACGACGGAAGCGGGGATCTCGATGGACTCCTTGGTCTTGGGGTTGCGGCCGATGCGGGCGGCGCGCTTCTTGACCTCGAAAGAGCCAAAGCCCACCAGCTGGACCTTCTCGCCTTCCTTCAGGGCGGCGGTGATGGTCTCCAGAGCGGCGGTAACAGCAGCCTCAGTGTCCTTCTTGGAGCAGCCGGTAGAGGCGGCGACGGCATTGATCAGTTCAGCTTTGTTCATTTGGATAGTCCTCCTATAAAATCATTTGTGGGATCACAGCTTTATCTCTTAAATGCTAGCGCACATTAAGATTCTTGTTCTTTCGCCGCCCGCCACAGGGCCAGCAGCTCTTCCTTGGTGCAGTCCGCCAGGGGCTTGTCCGCTCCGCTTTCCACAAAGCGGAACCGGCTGTCGAACTTATCGCAGGCACGGTGCAAGGCGTCCTCCGGGTCCACATGGGTCATCTGGGCCAGCTTAGCCGCCATGAACAGGGCGTCGCCCAACTCCTCCCGGACGCCGTGAGGCGCGTCCGGCGCTTTGCCGGACTCCATGGCCTGCCGCAGCTCCCGGACCTCTTCCTCCAGCTTGTTAAGGGCGCTCATGGCGTCGTCCCAGTCAAAGCCCGCCTTGGCGGTCTTGGAGGCGGTCTTTTCCGCCCGCCACAGGGCAGGCAGGGTGTGGGGCACGGACTCGATGGCGTCCGCCGTGGAACGCTGGCCCTTCTCCTGCCGTTTCAGGACCTCCCAGTTCACCAGCACCTGCTCGCTGTTGTCCGCCTGCATGGTGCCGCCGAACACATGGGGATGGCGGTATACCATCTTCTGGGCCACGCCGTCCACCACGTCGGCCATGGTGAAGCGGCCCCGCTCGGCCTCAATGGTGGCGTGGAACACCACCTGCATCAAAACGTCGCCCAGCTCCTCGCACATGGCCTCCGCATCGTCCCGGTCCAAAGCGTCCAGGACCTCGTAGGTCTCCTCCAGGAAATTCCGGCGGATGGACTGGTGGGTCTGTTCGGCGTCCCAGGGACAGCCGCCCGGCCCCCGCAGGAGCCGCATGATCTCCAGAAAATCCGCCCAGTCATAGCGGGGCTTACATTGAAAATCTACCATACAATGCCTGCCTTTGCAAGAAAATTTGCTTGCATCACGCAGCAAATTCTCAAATTTTTTATTTTAAGTGCAGAAGTTTAATAAGCTTCTCTCCGTGGGGCACAGATTTGACATCTTCCGCCCGCAGGATACGCATCGCGATGACCAGCACGGCATACACCGCCACGCCCGCCAGGATGCCCAGCATGGTAGCCAGGGCGTTGGCGCCGTAGGCGGAGTGTCCCGCCAGAAGGCGGCTGGCAAAGCCGTACACCGCCCAGGCCGCGCCGCCCATGAGGACGGAGGCGATGACCGGTTTCGTGAACAGCTGGAGGTAGCGGGGCTTCTCCGGAGAGTATTTCCACACAAAGAACAGGTTCAGCGCCACGATGACCATGTAGCAGCACAGGGTGGAGACGGGAGCACCGTGGATGTTGATGTTGGGGTTTCCCACCAGGATATAATTCAGCACGATCTTCGTCAGTCCGCCGGCCAGCATGGTGCAGATGGGGATGCGCTCATGTCCGTAGGACTGCAGGATGGCGTTGGTCAGGGTCATGATGCAGATGAAGATGCAGGCGATGCCCAGCACCCGCAGATGGGGGCCCGCCGCGGTGGCGGAAGCCTGCTGTGCGGGGTACAGCGTCAGCAGAATGGGCCCGGACAGCACGCTGAGGCCCACACCCGCCGGGATCGCCAGAATAGCGATGAGCCGGAAAGCGGAGGAGATGATGCGGTTGGCGCCCTCATGGTCTTTTCTCGCCACCGCCGCCGCCGCGAAGGGAATGAGGCTCATGGTGACGGGGTACACGAAGGACGGCGGCAGGTTGATGAGGTCCATGCCGAAGGTGTACTGGCCGTACAGGGCGGTAGGGGTGTCCGGCAGCAGCTCCGCGATGGAGCCCAGCCGACCCAGGACGATCTTGCTGTCGATGAGGGTGATGATGCTCATGGCAGAGTTGCTGAGGGTGATGGGGATGCCGATGGTCAGCACCTTTTTCATCAGCGTCCCGGAGCTCTCCGGCACGTCCAGGGATTCCGAGCGGTCCCGGTGGGTGAGCAGGTAGAAGATCAGGAAGAACATGGACAGCACGGTGCCCACGGTGACGCCCAAAATGGCGCCGGCGGCGCTGATCTCCACACCGTAGCCCAGCCGCAGGAAATACCAGGCCAGGGACAATCCGATGGTCAGCTTGCACAGGGCCTCCAGCACCTGGGAGATGGCGGTGGGCTTCATGTTCCCCTGGCCCTGGGTATAGCCCCGCATGCAGGCCAGCAAACACACGCAGAATACGGCGGGAGCCAGGGCCTTGATGGACCAGTAGGCCAGAGAGTCGTTCATAAAGCCTGCCAGCTGCGCCGCGCCGAAGAACATGAACAGCGACAGCACCAGGCCCAGGGCGAAGAACAGCCAGATGGCGGTGCGGAACAGCTTCCGCTTCTCATTCTCCCGGCCCAGGGCGTGGGCCTCGCTGGTCAGCTTGGAGATGGCCAGGGGCAGGCCGGCGGTGGAGACGGTCAGCAGCAGGTTATAGATGTTGTACGCCACCGTGAAGTGGGCCTTGCCCTCGTCGCCGATGATGTTGCCCAGGGGAATCTTATACACCGCGCCGATAAGCTTCACGATGACCACGGCGGAGGCCAAAATCGCGGCGCCGCCCAGGAAAGATTGCTTTTTGGGTTGATTCGACATGAGGTTTACCTCGAATGAAACAAAATATACGGAGAAGCTTCTCCTGAAAGGAGCCTATGCGTTCCCCGGGAAATCATACCTGCTCCAGGCAGGCTTTCACCAGGGCGGTGAATTTCGGCCCCGCGGCCTGTCCCGCGGCGATGACCTCCTCGCCGGAGAGGGGCTGGTCCAGCACGCCCGCCGCCATGTTGGTGCAGAGGGTGAAGCCCAGCACCCGCATGCCGCAGTGGGCGGCGGTGATGGCCTCCGGGACGGTGGACATGCCCACCGCGTCGGCGCCCAGGATACGGGCTGCCCGCACTTCCGCCGGGGTCTCGTACTGGGGGCCGGGGAAGTACATATATACACCTTCCCGCAGCCGGATGTCAAGATTTTCCGCGGCTTTCCGGGCCGCTTCCCGCAGAGCGGGGGTGTAGACATGGCTCATGTCCGGAAACCGGGGGCCGAACTCGTCGAGGTTGGGCCCGCAGAGGGGACTGACGCCGAAGAGCTTGATGTGGTCGGTGATGAGCATGATGTCGCCCACGTCGAACTCCCGGTTCACCGCGCCGGCGGCGTTGGTGACGATGAGGGTCTCCGCCCCCAGCAGCCGCAGCACCCGGACGGGATAGCTAACGTCGGCAAAGCTCCAGCCCTCATAGGTGTGGAGCCGGCCCTGCATCACCGCCACGTCCTTGCCGGACAGTCGGCCGAACACGAACTGCCCCTTGTGGTCCGGGGCGGTGGAGCGCTTCATGTGGGGTACTTCCGCGTAGGGCACCACGACGGGGTCCTCCACCTCATCGCCCAGGGCGCCCAGGCCGGAGCCTAAGATCAGCAGCACCTTGGGGGTAAAACCGCCCAGGCGGGCGCGCAGAGCCTCCGCGCTCTCCCGGTACTGCTCATAGGTGTAGGTTTCCATCACAGCTTCCCTCCGCACTCCCGGCAGAAGGCGTCCCCGTCACGGACGACGGCGCCGCAGGTGGCGCAGGTGTGGGCCGCCCGTTCCTTGCCGATCTGGGCCTCCAGCGCGGCGATCTCCGCTTTCAGCCCGTCGATCTCCTCCAGCTTGGCCTGAAGAATTTCGGAATCCGTGGGGGTGCCGGTATGGGTGGCGTAGAGCATCTCGCCCACCTCCCGCATGGAGGTATTGACCTCGGCCTTCAGGTCCACGATGCGGATATTCAGCTTGGCGACGGACAGCAGCTCTTCCGTTTTCTTCCCGACGCCGTAGGCCACATCAGAGGCGGTGTCGCCCACCTGCACGGCGGTCCGCTGGACCATTTCCAGAATGTCTATCAGCTTTTCGTTCATAGCGAAGCCCTCCATCAATGATTATCATAAGTGGAACCGCCGAGGAATTCTCTTGCCAGAGACTCCGGCGCCACATATTTTTCGTCCATGGCCTCGATCTTCTCAAAGCCCCGCAGCATATCGTCCACCACCGCGTACTTTCCGGCGGGGAGGGCCTCCAGCAGGGGCACTACCACGGGCTTCAGCACGGCAAATTCAAAGGCCAGGGAGGAATCGAACATGATGTGCGCGTTTTCCTTATAGGGGGAGATGTACAGCTTTTCGCCCCGGCGGACGTTGTCCCACAGCTTCAGCGTGAAGCTGGCGTCGCTGCCCCGGAACTGGTAGTCCCGGACGATGCGGCGGCACAGCCGCAGCCAGGCGTGCTGGAACACGATGTTTCCGTCGTCGTCCACCAGATTGCTGCGGGCGGCGATATACAGCTTGAAGGCGTGGGGATTCTTCCCCACGATGATGTCGTTCAGGGCGTGGATGCCCTCGAAGATGGCCAAGTCGTCCGGCCCCAGCCGCAGGGGCTGGGACATGATGTCGGAGCGCATCTGCCGGGCGAACTCGTATTTCGGCACGTGGATGGTCTCGCCCCGGTCCAGCATGGCGAAGTGCCGGTTCAGAAGGTCCACATCCAGGAAAAAGGGGGACTCGAAGTCGATGGCGCCGTCCCGGTTCCGGGGCGCCGTCTCCGGGTCCAGCGTTTTGAAGTAGTTGTCCATAGAGATCGTGTGGGTCTCGATGCCCATTTTGTCCAGCTGCTCCTCAATTTTCAGAGCGGTGGTGGTCTTGCCGGAACCGGAGGGGCCGGAGAGCAGGACGACATGGGACTCACCGCGGTGGTCCGCGATCTTCTTGGCCGCGTTTTCCACTTTTTTCGCGAAAGCGGCGTCACATTCCCGTGCAAACGCCGCGGGGTCGCTGCGGACGGCTTCGTTCAGCCGTGTCAGAGAATACGGCATGGCAGGCTCCTTTCCAAATATGCGGTTTAAAGGCCTAACTTCCGATAGAACGCGGCAAAGGCCGCCTGGTTGGAGAGGCCCTTTTCAGGGCGCTCCGTGTACTCCTTGGGATATTTCAGGTTGAACACCCGCTCGATGTGGTTCGTGCCCGGCTCCACCATCTTAGTAGACCCGCCCGCGCCGAAGGACAGAATGGAGCACAGCTCCGACATGATGTCGATGTTGTACCAGCACTCCCCACCGGGGCGGCACCAGCCGATATTTTCAAAGCTGCCGGACATATATTTCTGCCGGTAGAGGTAGTAGGGAGCATACCCGGCCCTCCGCAGGACGGGGGCCGCGTAGTCCAGCATCTCGCCCACAGCCTCCGGGCCGGGGATGGTGAGGCCCTCCAGCAGGATGCGGCTGCCCTTTTTCAGGGCCAGAGTATGGACGGTCACGTTGTCCGTGCCGAACTTCAGACAGGCGTCCAGGGAGCGGCGGAAGCCCTCCGGGGTATCCTCCGGCAGGCCCGCTATCAAATCCATATTCACATGGGGGAACGCATATTTCTCCACCAGCTCCATGGCGCGGTCAATATCCCCGGCGGTGTGGCACCGTCCGATGGCCCGCAGCACATGGTCCTCCATGCTCTGGGGGTTCACGGAGACCCGGGTGACGCCGTGGCTTTTCAGCACCGCCAGCTTTTCCGCCGTAATAGTGTCGGGGCGGCCCGCCTCCACGGTGATCTCCTCGCAGGCATCCAGTTCAAACGATTCCTCAAAAGCCGTCAGCACCCGGTCCATCTGCTCCGCCGTCAGGGTGGTGGGGGTGCCGCCGCCCATATAGAAGGCCCGGACCCGCAGTCCCTGCTCCCGGACCATCTGCCCGCCGGAGCGGATCTCCGCAATCAGTGCGTCCACATAGGGCGGTACCAGGGCAAAGCTCCGCTCCACCGACTGGCTGACAAAGGAGCAGTAGGCGCAGCGGGTGGGGCAGAAGGGGATGCCCACATAGACGTCGATGTCCCTGGGCCCCAGCCGCCGGGCGGCGGTCAGGGCGGCGGCGCCGGTCTCCAGCGCCAGGGCCGCCCGCTCGGGAGTGACAAAATACTCGTTCTCCAGCATGGCGCGGGCCTCGTCCGGCGTCTTTCCCTCCGCCAGCGCCCAGGTGACGGGCTTGTCGGGCCGGACGCCGGTCAGCATCCCCCAGGGGGGCGTGGCCCCAGTGACGGCCCGTGCCGCCAGGAAGAAACACCGGGCGATGGCATGGCGCCGCTGGCCCTCCTTTTCAAAATCCGTGCCGGTGAGGACCGTCCGGCAGCTTTGCGCGGCGGTCTTTCCGCCGTGGCGCAGCTCCACCGTCACGCGGCAGTCCTCCGGGGACTCCCGCAGGGTGATGGTGGCCCAGCTCTCGTCCCCGGGCAAAACCGGCTCATAGACCGGCAGCTCGCCGGGGAACAGGTTCATCAGGCTCTGCTCCACGGTGTACCGCTCGTCGTGGCCGTTTAATACCAATTTCATACCGTTTCCTTATCCGTTCATGGCCTGGCGGAGGTAGGGGTTCCAGGAACGCTCCCGGTCCAGGGTGCTGTCCTCCATGTGGCCGGGATAGACCTTCAAGTCGCCCTCCAGCTCGCCCAGGCGTTTCAGGGACTCCATCATTTTCTTCACGCTGCCGCCGGGGAAGTCCGTCCGGCCGCAGGAGCCGGCGAACAGGGTGTCCCCGCAGAACAGCGCATCGCCGCAGCGGAGGGTCACGCTGCCCTCGGAGTGGCCGGGGGTGGCCAGCACCTGCAAAGTAAGACCGCCCACCTGGACCGTATCCCCCTCGCCGTAGTCCTTCGCACACGGCACCGGGGGGAAGAGCTGCTGTAAATAGGCGTCTCCCTCATACACATCCCGGCGGTTCAGATACACCGGCACACCGGGCCACCGGGCGGACAGCTCCGCCACCGCGCCGGTGTGGTCGTAGTGGCCGTGGGTCAGCAGGATGGCGCAGGGGGCGCAGCCGGAGTCCTCCACGGCGGCGGCCACCCGGACGGCATCTCCGCCGGGGTCGATGACGGCGCAGAGTTTTTCCGTCTCATCGCAGAGAAGGTAGCAGTTGGTGCCGATGGGTCCAACCTGCAGGGTCTTGATGTCCATAAAAGCCTCCTTATGGCCGTTCGGTATCAAACAAAATCGTGACGGGGCCGTCGTTCAGGGAGTCCACCTGCATGTCGGCGCCAAACTCGCCGTGCTCCACGGCAAAGCCCCGCTCCCGGCAGTGGGCCATGAAATCCTCGTACAGGGGGATGGCCAGGTCGGGCTTGGCGGCCCCGGAGAAGCCGGGGCGTCGGGAGGAGGTGTCGGCATACAGGGTGAACTGGGAGACCACCAGCAAACTGCCGCCCACCTGCTCCAGATTTCGGTTCATCTTTCCGTTTTCATCCTCGAAGACACGGAGATTGCAGATTTTCTCCGCCAGCTTCACGGCGGTATCATGGGTGTCGCTGGGGCCGACGCCCAGCAGGACCAGGAAGCCCTGGCCGATCTGCCCGTTGACCTTCCCGTCAATGGTGACGGAGGCATGGCGGACGCGGGTAACAACTGCGCGCATGGCAGATCCCTCCTAAAGATGGGCCTGTCTCCCCGCCGGGGGAGACAGGGAAATCGTTTTATCAGCCGGCGGGCCGGGTGACCTGGTAAACGCCGGAGATCTGGTTCAGCTTGTTCATCAGGTTTTTCAGCTGCACGTCGTCCCGGATGCGGACCTCGATCCGGCAGATGGCAAAGCCGTCCTCCGTGCTGCGGGTGTTGATGCCCAGCACAAAGGTGTTGGTGGTGGACAGCGCCGCCGAAATATCCAGCAGCAGGTTGGAGCGGTCCTTGCAGATGACCTCCAGCAGCGTAGGATAGTTTTCATTGGTATCCGTACCCCAGGAGACCTTGATCCACCGGCCCGCCTGGTCTGGATCGTTCCGGTGGGCGGCGTTGGGGCAGTCCGCCCGGTGGACGGACACGCCGTAGCCCCGGGTGATAAAGCCCACGATGTCGTCTCCCGGCACGGGGGTGCAGCACTTGGAGAATTTCACCAGACAGTTGTCCAGGCCCTCCACGATGATGCC
This sequence comes from Oscillibacter valericigenes, assembly GCF_021531435.1. Taxonomy (GTDB): domain Bacteria; phylum Bacillota; class Clostridia; order Oscillospirales; family Oscillospiraceae; genus Oscillibacter; species Oscillibacter valericigenes_B. Next base: position 5,685 of record NZ_JAFBIS010000022.1, on the reverse strand, counting down.
CTGCTCGCTCTTGACTTTCTTGGGCTCGGCGGGGTGCGGCGCCTCCTCCCTGGGCTTGGCCGCGGCGGTCTCCAGGGCCTGCTGCTCCTGCTGGCGCTGGCGGAGGACACGGTTGATCTCCCCCTGCATCCGGCTGACCGCCTTCTGGGCGGTGAAGCCGCCGTAGCCGATGGCGGCGTACATATCCTCCAGATTGGGGTAGGCCACCTTCTTCAGCAGCGTGGGCAGCAGCTCCGGGTCCGTCACATCCTTCACGGAAAGGCCGCAGTGCTTCAGCTCCGCTTCAAAGGCGGAACGGCCGTTGACAATATTTTCTTCCTTCTTTTCCTTTTTAAACCACTGGCGGATCTTGCTGCGGGCCTCGCTGGACTTGGCGATCTTCATCCAGTCCCGGCTGGGGCCCTTGGCGGCCTTGGAGGTCATGATCTCCACGATGTCGCCGTTTTTCAGAATGTGGTCAAAGGTGACGATGCGGCCGTTGACCTTGGCCCCCACCATGTGGTTGCCCACGGCGGAGTGGATGGCATAGGCAAAGTCGATGGGGCAGGCGCCGGCGGGCAGGTTCTGCACATCGCCGTTGGGGGTAAACACGAATACCTCGTCGGAGAACATATCCACCTTCAGAGAGTGAATATAGTCCTCGGCATCGGCGCCCTCCTGGTTTTCCAGCAGGCGGCGGACCCACTCATAGCGGCCCTCGGTGCCGGCGCCCTGGCCGTTCTGCTTGTATTTCCAGTGGGCGGCCACACCGTACTCGGCGATCTCATGCATCTCCCGGGTGCGGATCTGCACCTCGAAGGGATAGCCGTCGGTGCCCATGACGGTAGTGTGGAGGGACTGGTAGCCGTTGGGCTTGGGGGTGCCGATATAGTCCTTGAACCGGCCCAGAATGGGCTTGTAGATGTCGTGGATGACGCCTAGAACGTTGTAGCAGTCGCCCACGTTTTCCACAACGACCCGGAAGGCGAACAGGTCAAAAATCTCGTCCAAAGACTTATTTTGATTGAACATCTTCCGGTAGATGGAGTAGGGATGCTTCATCCGGCCGTAGACGATGTGCTGGATACCCAGCTCGTTGAGCCGGTCGTCGATCTGGATCTGAGTGCGCTTCATGAACGCCTCGTACTCCGGCTTTTTCGCGTCCAGCTTGGAGACGATCTCGTCGTAGCCGATGGGGTCCAGGTATTTTAAGGACAGGTCCTCCAGCTCCCACTTGATGCGCTGCATGCCCAGCCGGTGGGCAATGGGGGCATAGATCTCCATGGTCTCCAGGGACTTCTGCTTCTGCTTGGAAGGGGACTGGTACTCCATGGTCCGCATGTTGTGAAGGCGGTCGGAGATTTTGATCAGAATGACGCGGATGTCCTTGCTCATGGCAATGAGCATCTTCCGCAGGTTCTCCATCTGCTCGTCTTCCTTGGTGGCGTACTGGATACGGGTCAGCTTGCTGACGCCCTCCACCAGGTCGGCGATGGTGGGGGAAAAGAGCTTCGCCACGTCCTCATGGGTGGCGGGGGTATCCTCGATGACGTCGTGGAGCAGGGCGGCCTCGATGGACTCGCTGTCCAGCTTCAGCTCCTCCGCCACGATCTGGGCCACGGCCAGGGGATGGATGATATAAGGCTCGCCGCTCTTGCGCTTCTGGCCCTCGTGGCACTTGTCGGCATAGTCAAAGGCGGCTCTGATCTGGGCAAAATCCGCGGCAGGGTTGTAGCCCCGGATGGTTTTTTCCAACAGATCGTATTGCTCCTGAATGGTCATGGCTGGTCACCTCGGTTTCGGCTGGCCGCGTCCTGCAGCCGGACAAGATAAGGACACTCGTTCAAATTGACTTTTCCCCGGGCCGGATTCAGGCACAGCGTCACGCTGTCCCCCTGCACCGCCAGGGAGATGAGCCCCCGCTCCTGGAACACGTCCAGCGCCAGGGCCGTGCGGAGGAAGCTCTCGTTTCCGCCGGTGCGGGCCGCCAGCTGCCGCAGATAGGGCAGCAGCTCCTCCTCCACCTTTCCCTGGCGGAGCCGGCGCTCCAGCGCCACCCAGCAGGCGGCGTACTGCTCCCGGGAGGCCCGGAGCCGGGCCGTCTCCTGGTTGGTGAGGGGCCCGCCGCCCAGCAGGCGGTGGAGCAGCTCCAGGTCCGCCGCCTCATGGCGGCTGGGCGTCAGGGAGGGACGAATATCAATGAGCTGTAACTGTAACGTCGTGGTGCCCCGGAAGGTATTGGCCTGGAGGTAGAAGGCGGCGTCCACCCGGCTGCCCGCCGTGATGCCGCACTCGGCCTCCGTGACAGAGAAGAAGATGGCGTCGAACCGGCTGGTGCCCTTGGAGAGCCGTAGCTTCAGATGCCGCCCCTGGCCCACGGACTGGAGGGAGTCCACCGTGGCACCCAGCAGGGCGAACACCGGCCGGGGATTCCCGGCGCCGTAGGGCTCCAGGTGGCTGAGACTCTCCACCTGGTCCAGCGTCACCTCTCCGGGAGAGGTGATGGCCGCGTCGATGTCCAGTGAGCTGACGGGCAGCACGCCGTCCATGGCGGAGCGGACATAGCGGTTCATCCGCTGGCGGAAGGCGTCGATATTGCTCTCCTGAATGGTGAAGCCCGCGGCCAGCTCATGGCCGCCGAAGCCCTCCAGCAAATCGGAGCAGGCGTCCAGGGCGGCAAAGAGGTTGAAGCCGCCGTAGGAGCGGCAGGAGCCCTTGCCCGTGCCGTCCTTCAAATGGATCATAAAGCTGGGACAGGAATATTTTTCGCTGAGGCGGGAGGCCACAATGCCCACCACGCCCTGGTGCCAGTCCTCGCTGGACAGCACCAGCGCGCTGCGCTCCTCGCTGCGGAGTTTTTCGATTTGGCCGATGGCGTCGGCGCAGATGGCCTGCTCCACCGCCTGGCGCTCCCGGTTCAAATCGCACAGCCGCTTGGCCAGCACCTCCGCCTCGGCGGGGTCGTCCGCCTCCAGAAGGTCGGCAGCCAGGTCCGCCGCGCCCATGCGCCCGGCGGCGTTGATGCGGGGGGACAGCACAAAGCCGATTTGAATGGAGGTGATGGGCTTGCCCAGCAGCCCCGCTTCCTTCAGCAGGGCGTGAACGCCCACGAAATCCGTGTGGGGCAGGGCCTCCAGGCCGCAGGAGACGATGGTGCGGTTCTCGCCCTCCATCCGCATGACGTCGGCAATGGTGCCGATGGCGGCCAGGGTGCAGTAGCGGGCAAACAGGGCGTCCTCCCGGTTTTCACCGCCCAGGGCCAGCACCAGCTTCAGCGCCACGCCGCAGCCCGCCAGGTGCTTGAAGGGGTAGGAGCAGTCGGGCCGGTGAGGGTCCACCACCGCCACGGCGTGGGGCAGTTCTTCCTTGCACTCATGGTGGTCGGTCACCACCACATCCATACCAAGAGAGTTGGCGAAGTCCACCTCGTCGTTGCCGGTGATGCCGCAGTCCACGGTGATCATCAGCGTGGCGCCCTGGTCGTGGAGGTTCCGGATGGCGTCCTTGCTGAGGCCGTAGCCGTCCTCGATGCGGCGGGGGATGTACCGCAGGCAATGGACGCCGCAGCTTTTCAGATAGTCCAGCAGCAGCACCGTGGAGGTGATGCCGTCCACATCGTAATCGCCGAACACGGCGATGGTCTCCCCATCGGAAATAGCCCGCTGGATGCGCCCCACCGCCTTGTCCATATCCCGCATCAGCATGGGGGAGATGGTCAGGCTCCGGTCCCGCTCCAGGCTTTCGGCGGCGCCCTCCGGCGTGGTGACGCCCCGGGCGGCCAGCACCGTGCTGAGCAGATAGGGATACCCCGCGCTCCGCAGGAGGGCCACATCCCGCTCCTCCGGCTTGCCGATGTTCCACTTTTTGAATTTCACGGGAGTTCCCTCCTTTCCGGCAAATTGAAAAAAGAATCCAATATAACTAATTTATTATAGCAGAAAAGTGCGGTCAGGTAAAGAATGATTTTATAAAAGCGGGAAATGGCCGCCGGACCGCCGCGCCGTTTCGTGCGCCGTTTCGACAGCTTTGGTTTGACGGATACCGAAAATTCTGGTATAGTGGGGATGATTTGGCACCAAAAGGTGCCCAAAGGAGAGAACAAATAATGAAAAAGCAACTCAAACGGCTGCTGAGCTGTCTGGTGCTGTGCGCCATGCTGACCGGCGGCCTCACGGCCCCCGCAGCCGCGGCGGGCTTTACGGACGTCCCCGCCGGCCACTGGGCCGCGCAGGACATCCGGCGCTGTGTGGAGCTGGGCTTCTTTCAGGGCGAGTCGGCCACCCGGTTCGGTCTCGGACACCAGATGACCCGCTCCGCCTTTGCCGTGGTGCTGTGCCGGTTCTTCGGCTGGGAGACGTCCAAACCCACACGGTCCGCCTATACGGACGTCCCCGTCAGCGCCTGGTATGCCGGGGCGGTCCAGGCCGCCTATGAGCACGGCGCCGTCACCGCCCAGCGGGCGGAATTCCGCCCGGGCGACCCCATCACCCGGGAGGAACTGGCCGTCATGCTGGTCCGTGCCCTGGGCTACGGCACCATCGCCGGCCTTGCCCAGGACCTGCCCTCCGCCTTCCAGGATGTGACCACCAACGCCGGGTATATCACCATGGTCTGTGACCTGGGGCTGATGGACGGCATCTCCTCCACCTCCTTTGCCCCCTCCCGCACCGCCCCCCGGGAGCAGGTGGCGGTCATCCTGATGCGGCTGTATGACAAGCTCCACCGGGCCGAGCCCGGCAAGGTGGGCATCCTGTCCCCCGAAGAGCCTCTCCCCGACCTGACGGGCTGGGAGGCTGTCGCCGTCAGCGGCGCCCATCTGATGGCCGCGGGCGGCGTCAGGGTGACGAATGCTTCCGACGCCGCCGGAGCCTCCGCCCTGCGGGACGCCGCCCGGCAGTCCGGCGCGAAGGCGCTTTTGTATGTGGAGGGCGGCCCCACCGCCCTGAACGGCACCGCCGCCGAGACCGCCGCCTGTCTGGTCTCCGCTGTGGAGGAGGGCGGCTATGACGGCATTTTGCTGGACATTCCCGCCCTGAAGCTGGCCAAGGAGACCGCTCTGGTCAAGCTGGCCCAGGCGCTGAAGTCCGCCCTGAACGGCAAGCTGCTGTATCTGGTGGCGGAGGCCCCCTCCTGGCAGGGCACCCGGTACAACGGCTATGATTATGCCGCCCTGGGCAAAACGGCGGACAAGCTGATCCTGCGGATCGCCTCCTATGAAAAGGCCGACGGCCAATATCCCGCCGCGCCTGTGGAGCCGCTGGAGGAGCTGTATTATGCTCTGGCGGAGCTTCAGGGCAAGGTGGACAGCTCCAGGCTCTCCATTCTGCTGTCCACCGATGCCTCCGTGTGGGTCAACGGGAAGAACAGCACCTCTCTCACCGCTGAGGATCTGGCGGGCCTCGCCGCGAAAGGAAACCTGGAGGAGCATTACTCCAGCCGCTATGCCTGCGCTTATCTCACCGGCCTCACAGAGGATAAAAAGCCCCTGATCGCCTGGTACCTGAATCCCCGGTCTGTGGAGGAGCGGGTCCGGTTCGCCAAGCTGTTCAGCGTGGACCAGCTGGTGGTGGACGACCTGCGGCAGATGGCCGCCGCCCAGAGCGCCGCGGCACCGGAAGCCTGACCAAAGTCAAAACCTCCGGCTAAGCCGGAGGCTTGAGTAAGCCCTATAAGGGCTTTATACGGACAAAGCCCCTTAAGGGGCCC
>NZ_JAFBIS010000021.1 GCF_021531435.1 Oscillibacter valericigenes | reverse complement strand
TACTTTTGCCGCAGTGCCTGCGGTTCTGTTTTTGCGCCCTTTTTCGGGCTTCCCCGATTATTACGTTGTTTCAAACTTCTGTCCTCCCATGAAAAAAGCCACGCACCCAGCAAGGGTGCGTGGCGAAAAATGGATGCGATGTTCCAGAAAAATCCACACAAATTTTGGAATTATATTTTACCATAGTAAAGGCTCACTTGTCAATCCGCAACAAGAACGATCCCTTTTACCTTTTGTGTTGATTTAGGCCCATAATCACACCCCATCCGTCATTTTGACGGAACTCTAAGCATAACAAAAGGAGCAAGGTGTATTTCAACCTTGCTCCTATCGGAGAATATGTGCTACTCAGTTCAACAAATTGGAATCTGGCGGTTATTCGCCATATACGATTAAGACCGTTTTTCCATCATAATCAAGATACTTCACGTCATCCACTAAAAACCTGGGAGTTTGAACTGGAGACACTCAGCAAATCTCCAAAAGATACTTCCGAAGTGCTTTGAGGCCGACGTGGTTTTTATTTTCCTGCAGGCAGACAAAACTAAGGCTCTCCTCAAATGGCGGCCACAGGGGGACTGCGCAGACTCCGTAGTATTCCGCAAATGATTTGGGACCCAGGATGATGCCTGTTCCATTGCGCACCATGTCCATGGATGTTTCTACGCCATCCAGACGGTACGTTCTGCCGGGAACGACCCCGTGCTTTTGGAGTGTTCTTTTTAAGACCTGCGCTTCCATGAAGTCCTGCGGGGCGGCGATGATTGCGCAGCCTCGCAGGTCTTCAAAAGAGGCATGGGCCTGTTTTGACAGGGGACTTCCGTGGCTGGTGAGAACACACTGGGGCTCTCGGATCAATTCACAGCGGAAAAAGCGATGGAGATCGGGGCAGGTCTCTGAGGAGGATAAGTAATTCAGAGCAAGGTCAAGATCGCCGCTTTTCAAATCCTCCAAAAAGTTTTCGCTGGATTGGATGAATGTGGGCTCTATGTGGGGATACCGCTCGAAAAAAGCCATGATTTTCGGGAACAATCCGTTGGAGAAGACCCGCGGCCCCAGATAGATGCGCAGATGCTCCCGGTTTTGCTGGCTCAGGCGGGCATTGATTTCCTGCAACTGTGCCCATGACTGCTGTACTAGCCTGGCCCCATCACAGAATTCTTCCCCCGCAGGCGTCAGGGAGACACCCTGTGCTGTACGGTAGAGCAGGGAAAAGCCCAACTCACTTTCCAGCTTTTTGATTTGCAGGGAAATGGCTGGCTGCGAGACGAACAGTGCTTCTGCCGCCTTTGAAATACTGCCGTGATCGGCCACGGCCAGAACATATTGAAGCTGTGTGATGTTCAGATCGGTTCGCCTCCCGGATATTTGCGTTGCTTATATCCCTATTTTAACTTGACATTTCTCAAAGCGCAATATCTGTCTTAAAATAAAGGGGAAAGAAGGGCGTGAGAGAATGCTGATAGGTTCCATAGTCAATGTTGCGGCTATTTTGGCCGGTTCAACAGTAGGGCTGCTCCTTCGATGGGGCATCCGACGGTTTTCTGCTCTGTTTTCCGCTGGCAGCGGCCAGCTGGGAGAACGGCTGCAGAGCATCATCATGCAGGGACTGGCGCTATGTACGACCTGCATGGGGATCAGCGGCTCGCTGAAGGGACAGAACAGTCTGATCATGATTTTGTCCATGGTCATCGGTGGGTTGATCGGAGAACTGCTGGATCTGGATAGGGCGATGAAGCGGGTAGGAAACTGGGTGCAGGAGAAAATGAGCCGGTTTGGTTCAGAGGGCGAAACATCTACGATTGCAGAGGGTTTTGTCACTGCCAGCCTGTTGTACTGTGTCGGCGCCATGTCTATTGTGGGTGCATTGAACAGCGGTCTCATGGGAGACCATGATATGCTGTTTGCGAAATCACTGTTGGATGGGACGGCATCGATCATTTTCACCGTGTCGCTGGGGGTGGGGGTCCCGTTATCCGCCATCGCCGTATTTTGCTACCAGGTGCCAATTACGCTGGCGGCCTCTGTGTTATCCCCCTTTCTCGGAGAAAGCGTCATTGCGGAGATGACCTGTGTGGGTTCCCTTCTGATTTTAGCTATTAGCCTGAATACGCTGGGCATTACAAAAATCAAAGTCATGAACCTGATTCCCGCGATTTTTCTGCCGATTTTTTTGTGTCGGTTCTTTTAATCCCCTTTGGCACTCCTTGTATGGCCTTGGCAGATGTTCCACGCCATTTGCCCATGCCAAGCAGAAGCGCATAGATTTCCAGAGTCGCAGAACGGCCAGCATTTTGCTGGCCGTTCTGCATTTTTGACCATGGATACCTGCTGGGACTTTTCTTGAAAAACTGCGTTTTGGCAGCGCCCTCAGGATTTGTCGCGACCTTCCAGACTATCAAGGCCAATCCGATTACAGAGAGGCGCGGAAATAAACCATTCAGCCTATTCGGGGCAGTTGACATGGTTTTATCGGTAACCATCCGGCCGGGGCTTGCCCGGCCGGATTTGTTGACAAGGAAAAGAAGATTGGGATATCACGAAGCCCCAAATCAAAATTTGCGATGCAGTTGACAAAGAAGAACCTGTGGTCATAGAAAGAAGAAACAAGCGTTGATTTAAACCCTGGTTGGCCCTGTGAGCCATTGTGTGCCCTCGGCGTGAGATGGGTGCCATCCGTACACCTTCAAGCCACACCCAAAGCAGCGTGGGCGATTTGTGGGAGAAAATCTGCTGCTGAAAAATTCCCAAGAACCATGACTCCGCCCACAACAGATGGGGTATCCCCTCTTCATCAGATAGTGGGGAATATATCAAAAAGACGAAGAATAACAAGGGAAAGCCACGCCGTCAGGTTATCCCCCCGAAAAGCAGGAACTGGATAAGACGCGCAACTCCCGCCCTGTTTGCCCCTGTGAGCCGCTGTGTGCGGTTTTGCCGGGAACAGCGGGAACAGACACCGGTCAGGGCCGTGAGGGCGGATTTGGGCTGGTTTTCGAAGGCTTGCGAGGGACGAAAAGAAAAGCAGGATAAAGAACAGGCGTCAAGTGTGGCGCTCTGTTCGGTCACTTCTGCCCGCAGTGCGGGCAGTTACGGGGATTTTCAGGGAGTTCCAAAGTGGGGTCAAAATCAGAGGAGTAATATGGCTTCTGCGGTCGCCTTCCCTGAGAGCTTACTCTCACAAGAAAAAAGTAGGGGTCATTCCCAGAAAACGATGCTATTGTGAGCAAAAAGGACATCTTCCGCTCTGCCGAATGCTGGAGCGGAAGATGCTTTTTGCAGACGAACACCCTCAAGAATTGCGTCGCAAAACAAAGAATAAACCTTGGCTCGGTTCAAAACCCAATTGATAACAAATTGATAACTCTGCCCTGTTGGGATGGCTATTAAGGTCAAGGGATGGTATTGTGTGTCGCTGACAAGGAGGCGATACGATGTACGAATACATGAGAGGACTACAGCGAAAATTCTTCAAGGAGCCGGACTTCCCGGGACTGCGGCAGGAAATCAACGAAATCCACCAGGCATTGACTGAGGGGAAGACCAAACCGGAACGCCGCAGTCTTCTGAAGTTAGTAGACTTGGAAGCGGAGCTGCGGGACGAAACCTCTCTCGCCAGCTTCGCGGCAGGATTCCGTCTGGCGTGGGGGATCATTGCGGAACTGAACACGGAACCGCCCTATTCCTTCGCAGAGGAAGAAGAACGCCGAATGGGGCAACAGCAGAGGAGGGATGACTGATGGCAAAGAAACGAGCCAACGGCGAGGGCAGTATCCGCAAACGGAAAGATGGACGCTGGGAGGGCAGGTACACGGCAGGACATGATCCGAATACCGGCAAAACCATCTACAAAAACGTCCTCGGCAAGACCCAAGGCGAAGTCAAAGAGAAGCTAAAGAAAGCAATCGCGGACAGCCAGCAGTTGGATGTCACCAGGGCAACTACCTACACGGTCAGAACCTGGATCAAACTGTGGTATGAGGTCTACGCCGAACCGAGATTACGAGAAAAAACAAAGGACTACTACCTGAATTACATCGACAACCACATCATCCCTCAACTGGGAGATATCAAACTGGACAAGCTGACCACGATTCAAATCCAGAAGTTCTACAACGACCTCCAGAAAAACGGAAGGGTACAACGGTACAAGCACATCGAGCTGAAAAACAAAGGGTTAAGTGTGCGGGTAGTCCACGGTATCCACACCCTGCTGAACAACTGCCTCGAACAGGCAGTCAAGGAAAGACTGCTCCTTGTAAACCCTGCAAGGGGCTGTAAACTGCCAAAGATGGAGAAAAAGGAAATGAAGGTACTGCCGCAGGAGAAAATCGGGCCATACCTAATGGAAGCAGACAAGCGCGGACTGCTGGCGGCATACTATCTGGAATTAACCACCGGCCTGCGGCGTGGCGAGCTCCTCGCCCTTCTCTGGACTGACCTGGACGTCGAGGCAAGGACGATCTCCGTGACCAAGCAGGTAAATCGCATCAAAGGTGAACTGGTAGTGAGCCAACCAAAGACGCAGAATTCGGTTCGGACGCTGGCAATCCCGCAGCAAGCAGTGGACTTACTGGTGGAGGAACACAAGAAACATCCGGGCAATCCCTATATGTTCCCCTCGCCCAAGACGGGCACCATGTTCGACCCGGATTCCTTCCGTCACACCCATGATAAAATCCTGAAATCCATCGGCGCCGAACACATCCGATTCCATGACCTCCGACACACCTTCGCAACGTTATCCCTGAAAAACGGCGTGGATGTCAAGACCCTGTCCGGTGCTCTGGGGCACTACTCAGCAGGATTCACCCTCAGCACCTACACCCATGCCACAGCGGAGATGAAACGGGATGCGGCAGACACCATCGGGAACGTCATCAGCCAAGCAATGTGAGATATGTCAAAAAATCAGCCGAAACTTGTATATCCGAAAAACACGAAAAAGCCGCAAAAATCAGCACCAGGCAGGGAAAATCCTACCTGGTGCTGTCTCATCCTTTCCGCTCGTTTCCGCTTATGGGTCACGGTTTGGGTCAGGAGAAAAACGAAAAAATACGACCGAATTATTTTGATGAAATATAAAGAAAAGTTCCTGATTTCGCAAGAAATCAGGAACTTTCTGGTGGAGACTACTGGACTCGAACCAGTGACCTCCTGCGTGTGAAGCAGGCGCTCTAACCAGCTGAGCTAAGCCTCCTTGTTTTTTGGACCCACAAGACGCCGTGTCTCACGACGTCTTATGGGATGGTGACCCGTACGGGATTCGAACCCATGTTACAGCCGTGAAAGGGCCGTGTCTTAACCACTTGACCAACGGGCCATTTAGAATCCATGAAGCGCCCCGCGGCGCTTCATGGATTTGGTAGCGGCACCTGGATTTGAACCGGGGACACTGCGGGTATGAACCGCATGCTCTAGCCAACTGAGCTATGCCGCCAAATCAACACCCAACAACGGGCACGAATTACTATACCAGAGTGGGACGAGTTTTGTCAAGACTTTGCACCAATTTTTCTGAAAAGTTTTTGGCGGGCGCACAGAACGGCCTTTGCGAACCGGAACCAGTCATCTGCCCTGTGGATTTCTCTCCGGGGCAGTGATATGATAAAATAGAACACGGCATCTATAAAACTGACACAACTGCCTTGATTATCAGCCTATCTATGAGCGGACATACCCAATACAATATCATTCAGGGGGGATATGCCATGCTGCGAATGGAGATCGCACTGTTCCTTGTTCTGGCGTTCATTGCCTACATCTATTTTTCCGCGGGAAAGAAGCATACGCTGCTGCACAGGACGTTTTCTGCCTTGCTGATCGTTGTGCTGATCCATCTGGCGCTGGACGGCGTCACTGTTTACACAGTGCATCATTTGGAGGCCGTGCCGAGGTTTTTGAACGATGCTGTTCACAGGCTGTTTCTGGGCAGCATGGTGCTGGTGATCTATCTGTTTTATCAGTATATCGCCATTCTGGTAGAGGAGGAGACCGGGAGACAGCGGCGGCTGGACTGGAATGCCAGAATCTTTCTGGCTGTGGCGGAGCTGGGCAATTTCCTGCTGCCGATCTCCTACACCGTGACCCCGGAGGGCAACTATTCCTCCGGGCCTTATATGTTGGTCCCCTATGGAGCTGTCGCCTTTTACCTGCTGCTGTGTGCCGGACTTTTGACCGTAAACTGGAGGCAGATCGACCAGAAAAAGAAGCTTGCCATCGGCGCGGCGCTGCTCATTGAGGTGACTGTCTGCGCCATGCAGTGGTTGAACCACACCTGGCTCATCAGCGGCATGGGCATCACCCTGATGACGATGTCCTTCTATCTGACGCTGGAAAACCCGGACATCCTCCGGGCGGAGCTGACGGAACAGAAGATGTCCATGCTGTATTTGAAAAGTCAGGTCAACCCCCATTTTCTGTATAACACACTGGATACCATCCGCATCCAGGCGCAGCTCAACGGAGACAAAAAGGTGGCGGACCTGCTGATGCGGCTGGTGGACTTTTTCCGGCTCAGCGTCAAGGTGGACCGGCAGATGGTGGCTCTGGACGATGAGATGGAGCTCCTGGAGGCATACATGGAGCTGATGTGTTACCGCTACCCGGAGCTCACATGCGAATACGACATCGACCCGGAGCTGGGCGGCGTGCAGGTGCCGAACTTCATTTTGCAGCCCATCGTGGAAAACAGTCTGCTCCACGGCTTGAAAAACAAGGGCTACCGGGGCGAAGTGCGCATCTCGGCCCGGCGGGCGGCGGAGGACCGGATGGAAATTCTGGTCCGCGACACCGGCAGCGGCTTTGCCGAGGGAAAGAAAGCGGAGATCGACCGGATGCTCCAGAACTATGCAAAACAGGCGGCCAGGCTGGAGGGCAGCAGCATCGGCATCCTGAACGTACAGAAGCGGATCAAGCTGCTCTGCGGCCGGGAGTATGGCCTGAGCTACACGGAAAATCCCACAGGCGGCGTGACGGCCCGTCTGCTGCTGCCTTTGCGTGAGGAGGAAATGGCATGAAAAAACTGCGTGTGCTGCTGGTGGACGATGAAATTATGATCCGGGAGGGCTTTAAGCGTCTCTTTGACTGGGAGGCCCACGACTGCCAGGTGGTGGGCGAGGCCGCCGACGGCATGGAGGCGCTGGCCCAGATCGACACCCTGCGCCCGGACATCGTCATCATGGACATCAACATCCCCATTATGAACGGGCTGAAGGTCATCCAGCTCAGCCGGATGAAGCACCCGGACACCGCCTTTGTGATCGTGTCCGGCTACGACGACTTCTCCTACTGCCGGGAGGCGCTGCGGCTGCAGATCACGGACTATATCCTCAAGCCCGTGAACTACGAGGAATTCGGCACCTGCATCGACAATCTGAAAATTTCCCTGTTTGAACAGCGGGTATCGTCCGCGGCGGAACCGGAGGAGCAGGAGCGGACCATCACGGGCATTACCCGGTATCTGCAGGCGCACCTGGCAGAGGAGGTGAGCCTCTCCGTTCTGGCGGAGGAGTTCCACCTGAATCCCCAGTATATCAGCCAGCTTTTCAAGAACGAGATCGGCGTGGGATTCCTGGCCTACCTGACCAATATCCGCATGGAGAAGGCGAAAAAGCTGCTCCTCTCCACATCCCTCTCCATCGCCGAGGTAGCGGAGCAGGCGGGCTACGGGGACTACCGGGTGTTTACCAAGGTGTTTAAAAAGGCCGAGGGCGTGACGCCGTCCCAGTACCGGCGGGACTTTCTGGAGGGAAGCGCGGACGTTTGAAGCCATTTTGTGCCATACGCGGGGCGTGACATCGAAAACGGTGTTCACGCCCCGCTTTTTGCCTGTAAAACCCGCTCCGCGCCGCCGCGCGGACGGAAACTATATTACAAACACATTCTCCTGCAAAACGTGCCTATCGGCGGACTGGAAACGCATATACAATATGGGTAAAGACAAGAAAGAGCGGAGGATGCAAACATGAACAAGCGGCTTTATAAATCCAATGAGAATAAAATGGTGGACGGCGTATGCGGCGGCATCGCGGAGTATTTTGGCATTGACCCCACGCTGGTGCGGCTGGCCTGGGTACTGTTCTGCGCCATGGGCGGCAGCGGCTTTGTGGCCTACATCGTCGCCGCGATCATCATTCCCCGCGCGCCGGAATGCTGACGGACGGCGTTTTGCCGGCCCTTGCCGGCCGCTGCCGGAAAGCGGAACAGGCCGACGGCACGCCCGTTGCGGAGATGGGCCGGTATTACCCAGGGACCGGTTATTTCGACAAGCAGACCGTGGACCAATTCGCCGCCCCGGAGTATCTGCCCGAAAAAGAGATCCGGATGTTCAACCGGGTGGGGCGCCCGGTCCAGCGGGTCTTTATGGGGCGGCTGGCCAAAAAACTGGGCTGCCGGGAGCGACTGGACGCACAGCCTTACCAGGACTGGTGCAAGTGAAAACAAGGGCACACCGCCCGCGGTGTGCCCTCATTTCTTTCGATTTGGCAAGAAAAGTCGAGAAAAATTCACTGTTTACATATAAAATTGTATCTGTTATGATGCGCACATGACGGGAAAGTGAGGACCTATGATATGACACAGGACAAAATCATCATTCGGGGACTGACCCAGAACAATCTGAAAAATATCTCTCTTGAAATTCCAAAGGGGAAGATCGTGGTGTTCACCGGCGTCTCCGGCTCCGGGAAGTCCAGCATCGTCTTTGACACCATCGCCGCCGAGAGCCAGCGGCAGATGAACGAGACCTACACCGCCTTCATGCGGGGACGGCTGCCCAAATACGAAAAGCCCAGGGTGGAGCGCATCGAAAACCTCTCGCCCTCGGTCATCGTGGACCAGTCCCGGCTGGGCGGCAACGCCCGCTCCACCGTGGGCACCATCAGCGATATGTACGCCGCCCTGCGGCTGCTCTACTCCCGCATCGGGGAGCCCTACGTAGGGACGGCCTCCTATTTCTCCTTCAACGACCCCAACGGCATGTGCCCGGCGTGCTCCGGCATCGGCAAGGTCATGACCGTGGACGTCGAGGGCCGCATCGACCCGGAAAAGACCTGGAACGAGGGCATGGCGGACCTGCCGGCCTTCCATGTGGGCAACTGGTACTGGAAGCAGTACGCCGAGGCGGGCATCTTCCCCCTGGATAAAAAGTGGAAGGATTTCACGGAGACGGAGCGCAACCGCCTGCTCTACGGCGCGGATACCCCGGACGGAAAGCGGCTCCACAAAAAGGTGGACGGCGTGTCCCATTACCTCCACCGCATGCTCATCAACCGGGACACCTCCCAGCTGAAGGAGGCCTCCGTCAAGCGGCTGATGTATCTGGTGGAGGAGAAGCCCTGCCCGGTGTGCCGGGGGCGGCGGCTGAATGTCAAAAGCCTTGCCTGCAAGGTGGCGGGGTACAGCATCGACGAGATGTGCGCCATGGAGTTCACGGAGCTGGTACGGGTGCTGGGGACCATCACGGACCCCCGTGCCAAGACCATTGTGGACGCCCTGACCGCCTCCCTCACCCGGATGATCGACATCGGCCTGCCCTACCTCTCCATGGACCGGGAGTCCAGCACCCTCTCCGGCGGCGAGGCCCAGCGGCTGAAGCTGGTGCGGTATATGGGCAGCGCCCTCACCGGCATGACCTACATCTTTGATGAGCCCAGCACCGGCATGCACCCCCGGGACGTCTACCGCATGACGGGGCTTCTGCGGAGCCTGCGGGACAAGGGCAACACGGTCCTGGTGGTGGAGCACGACAGGGACGTCATCTCCATCGCCGACGAGGTCATCGACGTGGGCCCTCTGGCGGGGAAGAACGGCGGCGAGATTTTGTTCCAGGGCAGCTATGAGGCCCTGCTCCTCTCCGGCACCCGCACAGGCGAGGCCATGAAGCACACCGTGCCGCTGAAAGAGGACCTGCGGACCCCGAAAGGCTTCCTCCCGGTGCGGAACGCCTGTGTCCACAACCTGAAAAACGTGTCGGTGGACATCCCCCTGGATGTGCTGACGGTGGTCACCGGCGTGGCGGGCTCCGGGAAAAGCTCCCTCATCCGGGACGTGTTCGCCAAACAGTATGATGACCGGGTGGTGCTGGTGGACCAGTCCCCGGTGACGGCCACGGGCCGCTCCACCCCCGCTACCTTCCTGGGCTTCTTCGATGAGATCCGGAGGGTGATGGCGGCGGAAAACGGCGTGGACGCCTCTCTCTTTTCCTTCAACAGCAAGGGCGGCTGTCCCGTCTGCGGCGGCAGGGGCTCCATCGTCACGGAGCTGGTGTTCATGGACCCGGTGACCACCGTCTGCGAATCCTGCGAGGGCAAGCGGTACAGCAAAGAGGCCCTGGCCTGCCGCTACCGCGGGAAGAACATCGTGGAGATCCTGGAGATGTCCGCCGAGGACGCCTACGCCTTTTTCAAGGACAACAAAAAGCTCCGCAAGGCCCTGGGGGCCATGCTGGAGGTGGGACTGCCGTACCTCAGCCTGGGGCAGCCCCTGTCCACCCTCTCCGGCGGCGAGCGCCAGCGGGTGAAGCTGGCGAAATACCTGGACAAGAAGGGCAACATCTATGTACTGGACGAGCCCACCACCGGCCTCCACGCCTCCGACGTGGAAAAGGTCATGGAGCTGCTGGACGGCCTGGTGGACCGGGGCAATACCGTCATCGTCATCGAGCACAATCTGGATGTGATGAAGCGGGCGGACTGGCTCATTGACGTGGGCCCGGACGGCGGCACGGCGGGCGGCGAGGTGGTCTTTGCCGGCACGCCAAAGGAAATGGCGGAGCGGGCCCATACCATCACGGCGGAGTACCTGCGGCGGTCGCTGTGACAAAAGGGCAAGGAAAGTCGAGCGCTTGGGACGGATATGCGGTAACATATACCCTGTGAGGAGGTGAACAGCGTGAAAGAGCAGACCATTGCGGTCCAGCGGATGCAGGACTATATCGGGGAGAACCTGGCGAAGAATATCACGTTATCCGACCTGGCCCGGGCGTCGCTGTTTTCTCCCTGGTATTCCTACCGCCTGTTCCGGGAGCATCTGGGCCTGACGCCCGCGGAGTATGTCCGGAAGCTGCGGCTCTCCCGGGCGGCGGTGCGGCTGCGGGACGGGAACTGCCGCGTCCTGGACGTCGCCTTTGACCTGGGCTTCGGCAATGTGGATACCTTTACACGGGCGTTCTTCCGGGAGTTCGGGCTGAATCCCGGCGAGTACGCGAGAGCCCCGGTGCCTGTCCCGCTCTTCATCCCCTATGGCGCAAAATACCGGGAACTCAGAAAGGAGAACATCGACATGTCAGACATTCAGACGGTTTTTGTTCAGGTCATCCGGAAACCGGAGCGGCTGTGCATCATCAAGCGGGGCGTCCGCGCGGAGGATTATTTTCCCTACTGCGAGGAAGTGAGTTGCGATGTGTGGGGCGTCCTGATGAGTATGCCCTCCCTCTGCGGGGAGCCGGTGTGCATGTGGCTGCCCCAGCGGTACAAAAAACCCGATACCTCCACCTATGTGCAGGGCGTGGAGGTGGAAACGGATTACCAGGGTCCCATTCCCGAGGGCTTTGACACTATCCGGCTGCCGGAGGCGGAGTACCTGATGTTCCAGGGACAGCCCTTCCGGGAGGAGGACTACTGCGAAGCCATTCAGACAGTGCAGCAGGCCATGGACGGTTATGACCCCGGGGTGATCGGATACCGGTGGGACGACGGGAATCCCCGCATCCAGCTGGAACCCCGGGGTGAACGGGGGTATATCGAGCTGCGCGCGGTCAGGAAGATCAAAACATGAGCGGGCGTAAAAAAGCCGCGGGCCATTGGCCTGCGGCTTTCAAAGGCTTCGTACATGCCGCCCCCGGAAAATCGCGGCTTATATCGGTGAAAAAGCAGAGAAAATGATAAAATGGGTCTCATAACTTCTGACTTCAATTCTCTGCCATGGTCCGCATATCCTGGCGGATAAAAATGGTAAGCTTTATCGTAGTCACGGAGAAACTGCAAATACCGTTTTGTTTTGCAATAAGTGATGGGTTTGTATCAGTTAATAAGTTGACATGGCAGAACAGTCATGCTATTATAACCTACAACCATACTATGTTTGTGTTTATATAAGCGGGGGCGGGGAACTATCCTGTCAGAGAGTAAAAACAGGGGAAGTATGGTTTTGCCACCCGTGCGGTTCATGTTGGCAATGAGGTGGACAGGGACAGCGGCGCTATCAAGCGCCCCATCCCCATGGCCACCCGCTGCGCCCTGCCCTATGACCCCACGGACATGAACCGGTCCGGCGCCGGCGCCAATCTCTACACCCGCAACGGCGGCACCAACCAGAAGTATCTGCAGGAGCGGGTCACGTTTCTGGAGGGCGGTGAGGACTGCGTGGTGCTGGTCTCCGGCGTGGCGGCTCTCAGCGGATCGTTTTTCGCCCTGCTGAACGACTATTGCTCTTCTCCAGCATGAATGAAACGTTGAAGTAAAGAGGGATGCTTTTGCAATTTGATGAACTGTATCAGGCCATCCGGGAAGGGCGGCCTGCGGCTATGACGGTGGAGGCGGAGGGAACGACTTTTGTCCGCAATTTCAGGCCGCAGGAGAGGCTGATCCTGCTGGGCGGCGGACATATCGTACAGCCGCTGTGCCGGTACGGAGCTGACCTGGGCTTTGCGGTAACGGTGGTGGATGACCGCCCCTCCTTTGCCAACCGTGGGCGGTTCCCGGAAGCGAAGGAAGTGATCTGCGACGCGTTTCCCGATGCGCTGCGCTCCCTGAAAATCCATGAACAGGACTATGTGGCCATCATCACACGGGGACACCGTTATGACGCGGACTGCCTGAGGACGATCCTGGCCGGGACGTTTCCGAGGTATCTTGGCATGATTGGTTCCAAGCGACGGGTAGCGGGACTGTTTCAACTGCTGAAAGACGAAGGAATCCCCGGTGAGATGCTTGCGGAGATTCATGCACCTATCGGACTTTCCATCAACGCTTTGACGACACAGGAAATTGCGGTTTCCATCGCCGCGGAGCTGATCCAATGCCGCCGGAGAAATACGCCCCGCCGTTCTGGAAGCGCCATCCTGGTCACGGAGAATATTGACCTGCCGGTGCTGGAATTTCTTGCCTGCAGCGGGGAGCCGAAGGCGCTGCTGATGGTCCTGGAGACCAGCGGCTCCACACCGGTGAAATCCGGCGCTATGATGGCAGTGGACCGCGGCCTGAAGACCGTCGGGACCATCGGCGGCGGATGCAGCGAGCACGCCGTCCTGATGGAAGCGCACCGTCTGATCGGCACGGATCAGTGCCGCTGCATTCAGGTGGATATGCGCAATGATGTGGCGGAGGAGGAAGGAATGGTCTGCGGCGGACAGATGAAGGTGTGGATTCAGGGAATTGGAGGATAGGCGAACATGCTCGATCAGTTTTCGAGAACACAGCTGCTCTTCGGACAGGAGGGCATAGAGCGGCTGTACCGTGCCCGGGTTGCCGTGTTCGGTATCGGCGGTGGGGGTGCCCATCATCAGCTGCATGGGGGCTGGCAACAAGGTGGACACCACGGCTTTTGAGGTCGCGGACATCTATGAGACCTCCGTGTGCCCGCTGGCACGTGTCATGCGCAGGGAACTGAAAAAGCGGGGGATCAAGCATCTGAAAGTGGTCTATTCCAAAGAGCCTGCCATGACGCTGATGGACGATCTGTCCATCAGCTGCCGGACCCACTGCGTCTGCCCGCCGGGTACGGCGCGGAAATGCACCCAGCGGCGGCAGGCCCCCGGCAGAGATCATCTACATCTCCGGGGCCGGCGAGTCCAACAACCTCGCTGTCAAAGGCGTCGTCCAGGCGTCCCGGCACACCGACAGGCACATCATCTCTACGGCGCTGGAGCACGCCTCTGTGGACATTGAACGGGATGGCACCGTCGATTTGGAGCAGCCGCGGGACCTGCTGCGGAAGAACACCGTGCTGGTGTCCGTCTGCGCGGTGGACAGTGAACTGGGAACCGTGCAGCCGGTCCGGGAGATCGCTGAAATCTTAAAAGAGTTTCCAAACTGCCGTCTCCATGTGGACGCGACCCAGGCGGTGGGCAAGACGGACCTTGTGACAGACGGCGCGGACACCATGAGCATCGCCCCCACAAATTCTATGGGCTGAACGGCAGCGGCCTGTGCTGAAAGGCACTTCGGCTGGCGCTGGAGAATCAGGAGAAGCGTATCGCTCATGTAAAAGCGCTGAACCGTTACCTGCGGGAGGAACTTCAGGCGTTTCTTCGAATCTTTGAAAGTTGTTACGAGGAGCTGGTACCATGAACAATCCACTTCGCTACCAGATGACCGAATACGATTGCGGGCCTACGTCCATGCTCAACGCGGTCAGCTATCTCTTTCAGCGGGAGGAGATACCGCCGGAAATCGTCCGCAGCATCATGCTGTACTGCCTGGACTGCTTTGGCGCTGACGGCGCCTGCGGCAAGTGCGGCACATCCTGCACGGCAATGATGTTCCTCAGCAACTGGATCAACAGCTTCGGCCAAACCGGCCATTTGCCCATTTCCAGCCAGCATCTATCCGGCAGGGAAGTAAATTTTTCGCAGAACGGACAGCTGCGGGACGCACTGCGCCGCGGCGGTGCCGCGGTTGCGCGGGTGGATTTTGAGGGCTGGCATTATGTTTTACTGACCCATATTCAGGGGGATAAGGTCTGCCTGTTTGACCCCTATTATCGGGCAGAGCCTTTCAGCGATTCGGCGCTTCAGATGGTCGCCGATCATCCCGCGGAGTATAACCGCATCGTGCCAATTCGGTATTTGGAAAAGGATGTGCGGAATGTCTATGCGTTCGGCCCGGTTGAAGGCCGTGAAGCAGTCCTTCTGTTCAATGAGAAAACGGTGCTGACGGCGGATAAGACCGTGGAATACATCATATAAGGGGAAAGACAAGATGCCAAGAACGCTGGAACCCTATCAGATGATCGAGCGAAGCATCATCAAAAAATTTCGGGACGAGCTTTGGAAGCCCTTTGCCTATGCCGTCAAAAAGTATGAGCTGATCCGGGCCGGAGACAGGATCGCCGTCTGCATCTCCGGCGGCAGGGACTCTATGCTGATACAGGAGCTCCACCAGCACAGCCACGTCCCCTTTGAGTTGATATTTCTGGTGATGGACCCGGGCTATAACGCCATCAACCGGCAGAAGATCGAGAGCAGCGACAAAGGTATCAAACAAGCGGAGCGGCTTACCAAAGGCCGCTCCGCTGTATTGTTACACAATATCCTGAGAGAATTTCAAAAAATTCCATAAAAATACTGTTTCCCTATTGCGTTTTCAAAAGACGGCGCTATAATACCTATTATCATACTATGATTATATGATAAAAGGGCAACAAAAGAAAGTATGGAGGGAAACATGATGCGTACACAGGCTGAAAAAAAGAAATCGTCTTACCGTGAACCGCTGATCCTCATTGCGTTCGTCATTGTCGGCGCTATTCTGGGCCTGACCTTGGGAGAAAAGGCCTCGGTCCTGTATCCCATCGGCCAGATCTGGCTGAACCTGCTGTTCGTTTTGCTGGTGCCGCTGATCTTCTTTTCCATCTCCAGCTCCATCGCCAACATCGCGGATACGAAGCGGGTGGGCAAGCTGCTGGTGCTGACCATCGGCATCTTTGTGGTGACCGCCGCCATTGCCGGCATCTACATGTTCGCCGTCACGGGCATCTTCGGCGTGGATACCTCTATCCAGCTGGACACCTCGGAGGTGGCCGCCGCCACTGCCACGGACAGCATCGGCACGCAGATCGTCAACACCTTTACCGTCAGCGATTTCCCGCTGGTCATCTCCCGAAGCCACATTCTGGCTCTGATCGTGTTCACAGTGTTCTTCGGCCTGACGGTTTCCGTCCTCGGGGAGCAGGGCAAGCCCGTGGCGTCCTGGCTGAGCAATATGTCCCTGGTGTTCTATAAGATGGTCGCCCTGCTGATGAAGCTGGCGCCCCTCGGCCTGATGGCCTACTTCGCCAACCTGACGGGCACCTACGGCCCGGATTTGCTCAAGAGCTACGCCCGGGGCCTGCTGATCTACTATCCCGCCGCCATCGTCTACTTCTTCGTGTTCCTGGCCCTGTACGCCTTCCTGGCGGCGGGACCCTGGGGCGTGAAGAACTTCTTCAAAAACATCCTGACCCCGGCCCTCACCGCCCTGGGCACCCGCTCCTCCGCCGCCACGCTGCCCCTGCAGCTGGACGCCTGCGACAAGCTGGGAGTGCCCCGGGAGGTCAGTTCCGTGGTGGTCCCCGTGGGCGCCACCTGCCACATGGACGGCGCCTGCATCGCCACCATCTATGAGATCGCCCTCTGCTGCGCCCTGTTTGGCCACCCGCTGAACAGCATCGGAGACTTCGCCTTTGCGCTGGTCATCGCGGTGGCCGGTTCCGTGGCTGTGTCCTCCGTCCCCGGCGGCGGCGCCGCCATGGAGACCATGGTGATCTCCGCCTTTGGCTTCCCCTCCATCGCCCTGCCGGTGCTGCTGATGATGACCCAGCTCTTTGACGCGGGCTGTACCCTCATCAACTCCTGCGGCGACACCGTGGCCTCCATGCTGGTGACCCGTGTGCTGTACGGCAAGGATTGGTACAAGAAAAACCTGAACAAGCAGGAAGAAGCAAAGGTTTAACGTCAGAAAGAGAGTGGCCTGAACATGAAGGAACAACCACGATGTCAGGAGACCCATTACGGAGACTGTGCCCACCGCCCGGATATGCACGGCATCCTCATTCCAGGAAAGCGGGGGCGGCTCCTCTCCGTGCTCTATACTGCGGCGGGGGAGGGGGTGCACCCAACCGTTCTTCTGCTCCACGGTATCCCCGGCTGTGAGCGGAATTTTGACCTGGCGCAATCGCTGCGCCGGGCGGGCTTCCATGTGATGACCTTCCATTACAGCGGAAGCTGGGGGAGTGACGGAAGCTATTCCCTGGCAAATGATTTGGAGGATACCAATACCGTGCTTGATTTCGTCCTCCAGGATAGGAAATACGGCTTCGATAAACAGCACATCTATGCTGTGGGCCACAGCCTGGGCGGATTTGTCTGCGGACAACTCTCCGCGCATCGCCATGAGATCAAGGGCGCGGTGCTGCTGATGCCCTGCGACATCGGGCGGCTGCCCCTGATCGCCCAGGAAGACCCGGCATCCTGGCAAACTATTCAGGAGGTGCTGGAAGACAGCGCCCAATGGCTCAGCGGCACCAGCGGCGAGGCACTCTTGCGGGAGGCGCTGGATCGAAGCGCGGACTTCCGCCTGGAAAGCGCGGCAGAGGCGTTGGCCCAAAAGCCGGTCCTCTGTATCGGCGGAACGCTGGATATTTATACGCCGCCGGTATTGCACTGCGAGCCGTTGGCCCACGCCGTCCAAGAGGCGGGAGGCACGTCGATCCAAACCGTTTCTTATCCAACGGACCATTTCTTTGCCGACTACCGGCTCACAGTGGCTGAAACTGTGACCACATTCCTGAAAGAGCAGCTTTCAGAATGAACAGAAATTAAGATGTCCGCCCTGCGAATGGGCGGACATCTTATTTTGAAAGCGGCTATACGGCTCAAATCACATAGTCGTATCCATCGGGATCCCTGTGCATCAAATCAGCCAGGGTGATATTATCCAGATAGTCATTGATGACCTTGTCCAGCCCCTGCCACAGGGGGAGCGTGCGGCACACCGCGGCCCGGGGACAGGCATCCGCACCGGATTCCAGGCAGGATACCGGGGCCATGGAGTCCTCCGTCAACCGCAGGATGCTGCCGACCGTATATTGTTCCGGCGCTTTCGTCAGCTGATAGCCGCCGCCCTTGCCCCGCACGCCGTTCAGCAGCCTGGCTTTCACCAGCAGCTTGATGATGCTCTCCAGATACTTTTCTGAAATTTCCTGCCGCTCCGCGATGACTTTCAGAGGGATGAAGCCCTCTGCCTGATGCTCCGCCAGATCGATCATGACCCGCAGCGCATAGCGGCCTTTTGTTGAGATCAGCATGCTTGACCCTCCTTTTGGAAACAACCCTATTATACAATATGGTAAATAGGAAAATCAATGAGAATATTTTGAAATGTCCTATTGACAAAGGCGGTATGCAAGACTATAATCCATATTAACCTATTCGAAAGGTTGGTATTAAAATGAAATACGACCTGAGCCTCCGATGTCGCCGATGTTGACAGGATACCCATCAGACACCAAAATCAATCATTACGACATTTTAGGAGGAATTTACAATGAGTAACATTTATACATCCGCCGACCAGCTGATCGGCAAGACTCCGCTGCTGGAACTGGTTCATATTGAGAAGGAAGAAGGCCTGGAGGCCAAGGTCCTGGCGAAGCTGGAGTATTTCAACCCCGCCGGCAGCGTGAAGGACCGCATCGCCAAGGCCATGATTGATGATGCCGAGGCCAAGGGCCTTCTGAAGCCCGGCTCCGTTATCATCGAGCCCACCTCCGGCAACACCGGCATCGGTCTGGCTTCCGTGGCCGCCGCCCGGGGCTACCGCATCATCATCGTGATGCCGGAGACTATGAGCGTGGAGCGCCGTCAGATCATGAAGGCCTACGGCGCGGAGCTGGTGCTGACCGAGGGTGCCAAGGGCATGAAGGGCGCCATCGCCAAGGCCGATGAGCTGGCCAAGGAAATCCCGAACAGCTTCATCCCCGGCCAGTTTGTGAACCCCGCCAACCCCGCCGTCCACAAGGCCACCACCGGCCCGGAGATCTGGGCGGACACCGACGGCAAGGTGGACATCTTCGTGGCGGGCGTCGGCACCGGCGGCACTGTCACCGGCACCGGTGAGTACCTGAAGGAGCAGAACCCCAACGTGAAGGTGGTGGCGGTGGAGCCCGCTTCCTCTCCCGTGCTGAGTAAGGGTACTCCCGGCGCCCACAAGATCCAGGGCATCGGCGCGGGCTTTGTCCCCGATGTGCTGAACACCTCCGTGTACGACGAGATCATCGCCGTGGAGAACGACGACGCCTTCGCCACCGGTAAGCTCATCGGCAAGAAGGAAGGCGTGCTGGTGGGTATCTCCTCCGGCGCCGCCGTGTGGGCCGCCATCGAGCTGGCCAAGCGGCCGGAGAACAAGGGCAAGACCATCGTGGCCCTGCTGCCGGATACCGGCGACCGCTATCTCTCCACCCCGCTGTTCGCGGACTGAACGGAAGCCATCAAGGGAGGCTGCTTTGTATGGCGGCCTCCCTTGAAATTTCTCTGTCAGGACAGGAGATGTGTACCATGATACCAACACCGGAGGAAGCATGGGCTTTACTCTGCGAATACAACCAGGGTGAATTTCACCGAAAACGCGGACTGATCGGCGCGGCGGCGCTGATGCGGCCCTCCAGGAGCGTCAGCGACATGGAGGTCAAGTCTGTCAAGAAAAAGTACAAGGATAAAAAGTTTGCCGCAGGCTGCTCCCGGGAGGTCATCGAACGGGGAGCCGCCATGCTGGGCTGGGACCTGAACGCCCTCTTTGAACGGACGCTCCGGGCCATGCGGACCAGCAGTGTTGTGGGATGACTGGAGAAGGAGGAGAGACAGATGGCAGCTTTGCGGGAACGGCTTGCGGAGGAAAAGGCGTATCTCACCGCGCTTCGGCGGGATTTCCACCAGCACCCCGAATTGAGCCTGAAGGAGTTCCGCACCGCGGCGCGGATCGAGGAGGAACTGGACCGTTTCGGCATCCCCCACACCCGCGTGGGAGAGACCGGCGTGCTGGGTACACTGCGGGGGACCGGAACAGGAGCGGGTATCGTCGTCCTGCGGGCAGACATTGACGCGCTGCCCATTCAGGAGACCAGCGGGGCGGAATATTGCTCCCTGACACCGGGCGTCATGCACGCCTGCGGCCATGACGTCCATACGGCCTGTCTGCTGGGAGCTGCGAAGCTGCTGTCGGAACGCAAAGCGGAATTCGGCGGTGAGGTCCGTTTTGCCTTTCAGCCCGCTGAGGAGATCGGACAGGGGGCAAAACCCTTTGTGGAAGCCGGTGCGCTGGACGGCGCCGACCGGGTCTTCGGCCTTCATGCCGCGCCTGATCTGCCCATCGGGACAGTGGGCTTGAAGCCGGGGCTGAACAATGCCGCCGTTGATCATTTCACCATTTTGGTACACGGAAAGTCCGCCCATGTGGCTGCGCCCCAGCTTGGTGTGGATGCGCTTTATATCGCTAGCCAGACCGTGGTGGCCCTTCAGGCTCTGGTGACCCGGCTCACTTCCCCCGTGGAGCCGATCATCATCGGCGTGGGCAAGCTGAATGCCGGAACCACCTACAACGCCCTGGCCGCGTCCGCTGCGCTGGAGGGCACCACCCGGACGATCTCTCAGGAGAGCAGGGAGCGGGTCCGGGAGCAGATCACAAAGACCGCCCAAAATATCGCGGACATCTACGGCGGTACCGCGGAAGTTCAATGGACGGATATTACCGCGGCGCTGATCAATGACCGGCAAGCGTGTCTGGAGGCCGCTGCGGAAGCGCAGGGGGAGGGCGTCAGGGTCGTCACGGACCGGAGCCTTTCCCTGTGCGGTGATAACTTCGCGGAGTACCTGCTCCATACCCCCGGTTCGTACGCATATCTGGGGACCGGAAACCCGGCTCTGCCCAATACGACGGTCTCCCTCCACAATGGTGATTTTGACGTGGACGAGGAAGCGTTGACTTTGGGAACAGGGCTCTATGCCGGATACGCCTTTTCCAAACTGACAGAAAACGAACTTTAAAAGAGTTCGGAACGTTCAGGATCGGCGAATCGGCTCTGTATTTTCCACCATTTCCCACGGGGGCGTCTGACCTTTGAGAAAGAACCGGATGATAACCGGGCCTTAGGCTGAGAGTACCGTTCGGCTCTCCCCGGTGCTCCGGCGGAAGGAACAGGCGAGGGCACCCGCTGAAAGCAGCATAGCATAAAAAACAGCACCCAGCCTGGCTCCGAAAGAGCCGGCTGGGTGCTGTGTACTGTTATTTTAGCTCTCTGACTGCTTGCTCCAGTTGGTCCGAAGACAGCGCGGGGGCCGGAAAATCCATATCCGCCACCCACAGGGGAAGTCAATCAGCCGGATATGCTGCGGTACAGGAAGGTCACGATCTGTGCTCTGGTGCAGTTGCTGCCGGGGGCGAACAGACCGCCGCCGATGCCGCCGGTGATCTCATTCTCCGCTGCCCAGGCCACAGCATCCGCGTAATACGCGTCGGGTGCCACATCCGTGAACGCCGCGCTGCTGCTGACAGCGGAAGCGCTGCTGGCACGGTAGAGGAAGGTGACCGCCTGCGCTCTTGTGCAGGTCGCGCCGGGAGAGAACTTACCGTCGCCGGTTCCGCCGGTGATGCCGTTTTCGGCTGCCCAGGCGACCGCCTTCTCGTAGTAGGAGCCTGCTGTCACATCGCCGAAGCTCTGGGTGCCCTTGGGTTCGGGACTGCCGGCGGCTCGCCACAGGAAGGTCACGATCTGCGCCCGGGTGCAGGGCGCGTTGGGGGAGAAGGTCGTGTCGGTGGTGCCGCTGGTGATGGCGTTTTCAGCAGCCCACAGAACCGCGTCGTAATAGTAGGCGTCCGCGGGAACATCCACGAAGAAGTTCAGCATGGAGTTATCCTCCATAAAGGCGCCGCTGCTGATCGTGCGCACACTGTTGGGCAGGGTCAGCGTTCCTGTGAGGCCGCTGTTCCCGCCAAAGGCGTACGCTCCGATGGCCTGTAACTGGCTGGTCTCCCGGCCACCCAGGTCCAGGGACCTCAGAGCGGTGCCGCTTAATTCATTGTATGCCGCACCCTGAGCGTAAAAGGCAGATTCTCCGATGGCCGTCACGCAGTCCGGGATCGTGACGGAAGCGAGGGCGCAATTCTTGAAGGCGTTTTCCGGGATTTCGGTAAGCTTTGTCACGTTGGACAAATCCACAGTTTGCAAGCTGTTGCAGGAGGCAAAGGCACTCGCCCCCAGCGTTTTCAGTCCGGAGCCGAAGGTGACGCTTTGCAGCTTGCTACTGGAAAACGCGCTGGCTCCAATGGACTCCAGCGAATCGGGGAAGGTGACGCTGGTCAAGGAGCAGCCCGAGAACGCGCTATCCCCAATGCGTTTCAGCGTATTTTCCGGGAAGGTGACGCTGGTCAGCTTTGACGAGCCAAAGCCATAGTCAATGATCTCCGCCTTTGAAGGCAGGGTCACGCTGGTCAGCGATTCCGGCCATGACGCGAAAAGGCCGTCAATGACCCGGATGAACACTTGCGCTGAAGTGCTCTCATTGGCGGCGTCGAACGGCAGGGTGTCCGGCATGGTCAGGGTGTCGGCGCTCCAGTCGGCCGGCGCGGTCACCGAGGAAAGGATCGCGTAATAAGCGTCGGTGGTTGCATACACGTCGGTGGTTGCATGCACAAAGTACCAATACTGGAAACCAGCCGCGTCCGTCCAATTCTGCATATTCCCGACAGGCTGGTCATTCTCGTCGATTTTCGTGATGATTTCTGCCGCCAGCGCGCTTGTGGGCAGCAGCCCCATCAGCATCACAACACACAGCAGCAGACTGATCATTCTTTTTTTCATGCGGTCGTCCTCCTTGTGACGGATTCAAAGCTTTGGCGCAGCGTGGAAGAGATCTCGTCCAGCAGCACATCCGGCAGCTCGCCGTCTGTGTCTGCGATCTCGACGCGGGTGACCTCTTCCCCGTTCCGCAGGATCGCGGTAAGCTCCATCTCGCCGGCGCCTGTTCCGTGAGCAAATCGCAGAATGCCGGCCTGACTGTCGGCAAACGCGATGGGAATTCCCAGCCGGTCCAGCATGTCATAGACCGCGTTGAGCAGGATGCTCTTGCCATACGGGTATTCTCTTGCTGCCATGGTCCGCCTCCTTCGCAAAGATTTGTTCAGACTGATTATCGCAAAAAAGCGGTGGTTTCGACAGGTCAGATCAGGTACGGATCGGAGAAAAACAGGGTCAGTTTTAGGTCAGGTCCGGGCAAACGGCTCTCTTTTCGTTGAAATATGGCGGTTTTTCTGCTATAATTGGCACCAGCATTTTGAGGTGGTGAAACCGTGAAGCGTATCTCTCTGACCCAAAAAACAAACTGCTTTCTGCTCATTTTTCTCTGCTTTCTCTGGACATCGTCCGGCTATCTGTCGTGGCTGTACCGCCTCATGGAGTTTACTTCGGGCGTATGGGTAGAGCTCCTCACAGAAGTGGTGGGCTATCTGTTTCAGGCCCTCGGTCTGCTGCTCTTCGCCCTGATCGTGCGCCGCTGCCCGAAGGCCGCCGGGCGGGTGCCCTTTTCCGCTGTCGTGGGGGCGGACTTCCTGATGGTCGTTCTGTCGGTCCTGTCCCGCGGCCTGACCGCCGCCCTGCTCTTCGGATACTGCATGAACACGCTCCACGGCGTGGTCGCCGGGTACTACCTGTACCGGCTGGCGTCCGTGGTGCAGTGGCAGGGCCGCGCCCTGGTGTTCGGTGCCGGGTATGCTCTGGCCAGTATCGTCTCATGGCTGCTGTCCCTCTGGGGCGGCGCGAATTTCCTGCGCTCCCCCTATGTGCTGCTTGTGTACGGCGTCCTCGCCGCGCTCACAGTCTTCCTCATTGTTCGGCAAAAAGAAGTGCCCCTCCAGGATATTCGCTTTGACGGCGAAAAGCCGTCCCTGCGGCTTGCTGCTCTCGCCGGGGCAACCGTCTTTTTGCTCAGCCTGGTCAAAAATCTCGGCTTCAGCTTTCCTTCCGCTGATGTGGCCCAGGGGATCAGCCTGGAGCTCAGCCGCGTGTTTTACGCCGCGGGGCTGGTGGTCGCGGGCATTGTCGGCGACAGGGAGCGGAAATACGGTGCGATCTGCTGCGTCGCCTCGCTGGGCGTCCCGTTTTTGATGATCGCCCTCTCCGAAAACCCCGGACCAAGCTATGTGTTCTGGGTCCTGAACTATCTCCTTTTCGGCTTCTTTGCCGTGTTCCGTGTGATCCTCTTTTCCGATATTGCCCGCAAAGACGCGAGCCTTTTGTATCTCTCCGGCTTTGGCCTGCTGTTCGGCAGGCTGGGGGATGCCGCCGGTACCTATGGCTGCATCTCGCTGAGCGGGCACACGGTGGCCCTGGTGAGCAGCGCGGCGGTGCTGTTTGCCGTTACCATCCTCGCTTTTTTCCTTCTGTACCAACGCGTCTACCTGCCCGCGCCCATCCAGGCCAGAAGCGAACAGGAGCGTTTCGACAGCTTTGCGGCGCAGTATGAGCTCTCCTCCAGAGAGCGTGAGATATTGCGGTTGGTTCTCACGGGGCAGTCCAACCCGGAAATGGCCGCAAATCTGTATATCTCGGAGAGCACGGTGAAATTTCACATCCACAATCTCTTGAAGAAAACCGGGTGCGAAAACCGTGTTTCCCTCGTTGCTCTTTATCGCAGCACATAGTATCTTCCATGCTGCTTTTCACTTGATAGGTGCACAAATAAAAGACCGACACCCATTTGAATGAGTGTCGGTCTTTGTTATCCTATTATGCGCTTGATTTTTTGGCGTATGTGGCGTAAGTTTGGCGTAAATCCGCTTCTCAGCCTCGCAAAAATCAAGCAATTTCAAGGGGTAACGGCTGTTTCTTAATACATGCCGCCCATGTCGGGGCTGGCGGGAGCGGCGGGCGCGGGAGGCTCGGGCTTGTCGGCCACCAGGGACTCGGTGGTCAGGACCATGGAGGAAACGGAAGCGGCGTTCTCCAGGGCGCTGCGGGTCACCTTGGCGGGGTCGATGATGCCGCTGGCGACCATGTCGCAGTACTCTTCCTTATAGGCGTCGAAGCCGTAGCCGTTCTTGCCGGAGGAGCGGACCTTCTCCAGGATGACGGAACCGTCCAGGCCGGCGTTGGCCGCGATCTGACGGATGGGGGCCTCCAGAGCCTTAGCGACGATCTGGACGCCGGTCTTCTCGTCGCCCTCGACGGTGTCCAGCAGAGCCTCGACAGCGGGGATGACGTTGACGAAGATGGTGCCGCCGCCGGCGACCACGCCTTCCTCAACGGCGGCGCGGGTGGCGTTCAGGGCGTCCTCGATGCGGAGCTTCTTCTCCTTCATCTCGGTCTCGGTGGCAGCGCCGACCTTGATGACGGCCACGCCGCCGGCCAGCTTCGCCAGGCGCTCCTGCAGCTTCTCCTTGTCGTAGTCGCTGGTGGTGTTGGCGATCTGGCTGCGGATCTGAGCGACGCGCTCCTTGATGGCCTGGGAGTCACCAGCGCCGTCAACGATGGTGGTGGTCTCCTTGGTGACCTTCACCTGACGGGCACGGCCCAGCATGGAGATGTCGGCGGTCTTCAGCTCCAGGCCGACTTCCTCGCTGATGACGGTGCCGCCGGTCAGGGTGGCGATATCCTGCAGCATCTCCTTGCGGCGGTCGCCGAAGCCGGGGGCCTTCACGCAGACCACGTTCAACGTGCCGCGCAGGCGGTTGACGATCAGGGTGTTCAGGGCCTCGCCCTCCACATCCTCGGCCACGATGACCAGCTTCTTGCCGGACTGGACCAGCTGCTCCAGCAGGGGCAGGATGTCGGCGATGACGGAGATCTTCTTATCGGTGATGAGGATATAGGCGTCGTCCACGATGGCTTCCATCTTCTCCATGTCGGTAGCCATGTAGGGAGTGATATAGCCGCGGTCGAACTGCATGCCCTCGACGACCTCGCTGTAAGTCTCGGCGGTCTTGGACTCCTCAATGGTGATGACGCCGTCGGCGGAGACCTTCTCCATGGCGTCGGCGATCAGCTTGCCGATCTCCTCATCGCCGGAGGAAACAGCGCCGACACGGGCGATGTCCTTGGAGCCGTCTACGGTCTTGGCCTGCTTCTTGACCTCGCTTACTGCGGCCTCGACAGCCTTGGCCATGCCCTTGCGGACCACGATGGGGTTGGCGCCGGCGGCCAGGTTCTTCAGGCCCTCGTGGATCATGGCCTGGGCCAGCAGGGTGGCGGTGGTGGTGCCGTCGCCGGCAACGTCGTTGGTCTTGGTGGAGACTTCCTTCACCAGCTGGGCGCCCATGTTCTCAAAGGGGTCCTCCAGCTCGACTTCCTTGGCGATGGTCACGCCGTCGTTGGTGATGAGGGGAGCGCCGTACTTCTTGTCCAGGACCACGTTGCGGCCCTTGGGACCCAGGGTGACCTTGACGGTATCAGCCAGCTGGTTGACGCCGGATTCCAGCGCCTTGCGGGCGTCGTCGCCGCGCTTGATTAACTTAGCCATAATAAACAACCTCCAAATTAAGATGATTTCGCGAAAGCGAAATGAATTTACAATTATTTTCGCCGCGGCGTGTACGTGGCGAAAATTCCCCGACCCAGCCGCCTTGGGCGGCGTTCACCAGTGACCGATGTCACTGGTGGTGGGGGAGGGCGAGGGGGAGCCTGCTCCCCTTCGCATTACTCTACAATCGCGAGAATGTCGTTCTGCCGGACGACGACGTACTCGATGTCCTCCAGGGTGACCTTGGTGCCGGCGTACTGGCTGGTGATGACCTTGTCGCCGGGCTTTACGGTCATGGTGATTTCCTTGCCGTCCACCATGCCGCCGGGGCCGACGGAGATGACTTCAGCCACAGAGGGCTTTTCCTTGGCAGAGCCAGTCAGGATGATGCCGCCCTTGGTGGTCTCTTCGGTTTCGACCATCTTCAGGATGACGCGGTCTGCAAGCGGAGTGAGTTTCATTTGGGGTTCCTCCTTATGATATAAAAAATTTTGAAAACAAATTCAGCGTTAGCACTCAACTCTTTCGAGTGCTAACGCTGTTATATTAGCGCAACCGTTCCGCTTTGTAAAGGGGGAAACTATGAAATATTTGTGAATTCCTGAAAAGAATGGTTCGGCCCACCCTCAGCGGGCGGTGGCGTTGGGGCTGCAGCCCTTGGGGCCGAAGAAGTTCAGCCGCTTGTCCGAGAGGGTCATCACGACCTCCCGGCCCCGGAAGGTCTCACCGTCTACGCAGGTCACGATGTCCTCCTCTGCCCGGATGCGGACGGTTCTGGCGGTGGAGACCCGGATCAGATTTTGAGGGAGCTTGCGGTATTCCCCGGCGGAGTAGGGGGCGAACAGCCGGGCAAAGGTGGCCTTGGCGACATTTTTGATGAGGACGGTATGCAGCACGCCGTCGTCCATCCGGGCCTCCGGCACGGGCATGGAGCCGCCGCCGTAGTACCGCCCGTTGCACATGGACACCAGGGCGAAATCGTCCTCCAGTTCCTCCTCGTCCAGCCAAACCTTCCAGTGGCGGCCGATGGGCTTGAACAGGAAATTCACCGCTACGGAGGCCAGATAGCTGTTCCGGCCGTG
This sequence comes from Oscillibacter valericigenes, assembly GCF_021531435.1. Classification (GTDB taxonomy): domain Bacteria; phylum Bacillota; class Clostridia; order Oscillospirales; family Oscillospiraceae; genus Oscillibacter; species Oscillibacter valericigenes_B. The sequence goes on along the minus strand of NZ_JAFBIS010000021.1, from coordinate 8,217 downwards.
GAGCAGGGGGGAGCTGCCGTACTGGTGGACGCTGTCCGCGATGCGGGCGTCGATGCCGTTGCAGGCGATGGTCAGGCACAGGCGGCCGTTGCAGTCGATGAGGTCCAGGGGAAAGGCATCCCCGTCCCACAGGTTTTCCACATCGGAAAATTTGTCGGCGTCGGGGCCGAAGTTTTTCAGGAAGTCGTTCCCGGTGCCGGTGGGGATGCAGCTCATGGCGGCGTTGGGGAAACCGGCGATGCCGTTTGCCACCTCATGGATGGTGCCGTCGCCGCCGCAGGCGTAAAGGCGGATGGCTTCACCGGACTCCGCCAGCTTCCGGGCCATGTCTGTGGCGCCGCCGGGCCGGTCGGTGAGCATACAGGCGCACTCTAGGCCGTGGGCCTCCCGCAGGTGGTCGGCCAGCTCGTAGATGCGGGAGGTCTGGTCTTTCTTTCCCGCGCGGGGATTGATGATGAAGATATGCTTCATGGGCGAGATCCCCCTTGAATCGTTTACAATTTGTATATTTCGACAGAAAAATTACTTACCGTACTGGAACACGTCACATTTTAACATGCCGTTGTACAGCTTCCGCTTCTTGTCGGCGGGGCGGCCGAAGCAGCGCTCAAACTCCGTGTGGGAGGAGAGCACCAGCACCCGCCACTTGGGGGGCAGCGTCCGGACGGCCCGTCCGAACACCCGGTACAGCTCCTCCGCCTCTTTTTTCTCCAGCAGCCGCTCGCCGTAGGGCGGGTTGGTGACCAGCTGGCCGTATTCGCTGTCCCGGTGGAATTTTCCCGCGTCCGCCACCTCAAACCGGATGCAGTCCTCCACCCCCGCCAGCTCCGCGTTGTGCTTTGCCAGTTCGACGGCGGCAGGGTCGATGTCGCCGCCCCAGATGTCGTAGGTGCCGTGGAACTCCTTGTCCATCGCTTCGTCGGCGGCGTCCAGCCACAGCCTGGAGTCCATGCTTTTCCACTTCTGGGCGGCAAAGCTCCGGTCCAGGCCCGGGGCCCGGTTCTTGGCGATGAGGGCCGCCTCGATGGGGATGGTGCCGCTGCCGCAGAAGGGGTCGCAGAAGGGGTCCTTGCCCCGGTAGCGGGAGAGGGTCACCAGCGCCGCCGCCAGGGTCTCCCGCAGGGGAGCGCCCATGTTCCGGGCCCGGTAGCCCCGCTTGTAAAGGCCCTCGCCGGAGGTGTCCAGATACAGCGTGGCCACGTCTTTGATGATGGCGAACTGGATTTGGTAGCGGCTGCCCGTCTCCGGCAGGGTCTCGCAGCCGTAGGCGCTGCCCAGCCGCTTCGCCGCCGCCTTCTTCACGATGGACTGGCAGGCGGGCACGGAGTGCAGCGTGGAGTTCAGGGAGTAGCCCTTGACAGGAAACTCGCCGTCCCTGGGGATAAAGTCCTCCCAGGGCAGGGCCAGAACGCCCTGGAACAATGCCTCAAAATCCTTTGCCGCAAAGCTGCCCAGCTCCATCAGCACCCGGGCGCCGCAGCGCAGGTTGATGTTCAGCCGGGCGATGTCGGCCATGGTCCCCTCGCAGTGGACCCGGCCGTTCTCCGCCCGGACGTTTTGCAATTGCAGACGCTTCATCTCGTCCGCCACCAGGCTTTCCAGCCCGAATAAGCAGGGGACCGTCAGAGTCATGGCAGTACCTTCTTTAAAAAAATAGTGATTTGTCAGGCATAGTATATCAGGAAACAGTTTGCTCTGCAATGGCTGCTTTTGTAACCGAAATGAAATGTTTTTCCCGTATGGGATATGATACACTTAAATAAAACAGGTGAAAAACGTCTGAGAGAGGAGGAACTGCCTGTGAACTATATGATGTGGCTTTGGCTGGGCGCCATCGTGCTCTTCGGCGTGGTGGAGGCTGTCACGGCGGGACTGGTGTCCATCTGGTTCGTGGCAGGCAGCGCGGCGGCGCTGATCGGGGCGCTGCTGGGCGCGGGCATCGGCGTGCAGGCGGCGCTGTTTATCGCGGTGTCCGCGGCGGCGCTGGCGGTGACGCGGCCTCTGGTGCGGCGCTATACGGCGGGCAAGGCCGTCCCCACCAACGCCGACCGGGTGCTGGGCGGCACCGGCAAGGTCACGGAGGTCATCGACAACGAAAATTCCACCGGCGCCGTCTATGTGGACGGCAAGACCTGGACGGCCCGCAGCGCTGACGGCAGCGTCATCCCGGAGGGAGCAGTGGTGGAAATTCTGCGCATGGAGGGCGTCAAGCTCTTTGTGAAAAAACAAGAAGAAAAAGTGGAGGTAGCGTTATGAGCTTTGGTTGGATCGTCCCTGCTGTGCTGGTGATTTTGATACTGGTGGTGCTCATCAGCAATATCCATATCGTTCAGCAGTCCCGGGCCTACGTGGTGGAGCGCCTGGGCGCGTTCTACTCCGTGTGGAACGTGGGTCTGCATTTCAAGGTCCCCTTCATCATGCGGGTGGCGAAAAAGGTGTCGCTGAAGGAGCAGGTGGCGGACTTCGCCCCCCAGCCCGTCATCACCAAGGATAACGTCACCATGCAGATCGACACGGTCATCTATTTCCAGATCACCGACCCCAAGCTGTACACCTACGGCGTGGAGCACCCCATGAACGCCATCGAGAACCTGACGGCCACCACCCTGCGCAACATCATCGGCGACATGGAGCTGGACCAGTCCCTGACCAGCCGTGACATCATCAACTCCCGGATGCGGGCCATCCTGGACGAGGCCACGGACCCCTGGGGCATCAAGGTCAACCGGGTGGAGCTGAAAAACATCATCCCGCCCAAGGAAATCCAGAACGCCATGGAGAAGCAGATGAAGGCGGAGCGGGAGCGCCGCGAGTCCATCCTCCAGGCGGAGGGCACCAAGCAGTCCCAGATTTTGGTGGCTGAGGGCGAGAAGCAGTCCGCCATTTTGAAGGCCGACGCCGCTAAGCAGGCCGCCATCCTGAAGGCCCAGGGCGAGAAGGAGGCCCGCATCATGGCCGCCGAAGCCGAGGCCCAGGCCATCATGCAGGTGCAGAAGGCCATGGCCGACTCGCTGAAGCTGCTGAACGAGGCGGCGCCCAACGACCAGGTGGTGAAGCTGAAAGCTCTGGAGGCCATGCAGAAGGTGGCGGACGGCAAGGCCACGAAAATCATCATCCCCAGCGAGCTGCAGGGCCTTGCGGGGCTGGCGGCCAGCGCCAAGGCGGTGTTCGAGAGCGACGACCCCAAGGCGGAATAAAGGAAAATTGCCTTACCGGGCGGCCCAGTCGGGCCGCTCCGGTTTTTTCTGCTCCTCCCGCATATGGCGGACCAGGGCGTCCAGCCTTTCCTTTCCGGGGACGGCATCCTGCCGCTGCTCCGCCCGGCGCTGGGCGGCGGACTGGTAGTTGGCGCACTTCTCGGCGTAGGCCGCCGCGTCCCGGCGGATGGTGTCGGCCATGAAGGAGAAGGCCATCTGGGTCTTTTCCCCCATGCCGGGGTAGCGCGCCTCAAAGCCGGTGATGCCGTCCTCGCCGCCTGCCTCCTTTTCGCCGCACTCCATCAGGGCGCGGAAAAGGATGCCCAGCTGCTCATCCGGCAGGTCGGCCACCCGGTGGAAGTTGTCGAAGTACAGGAGAATGCTGCTGCGTCTGCCTTTCATAAAAAGCCCTCCGTTTCTGTGTGTCTTTATAAAGAGCGCCCGTCAGGGGCATCCGTTGCACGAAAGGAGGAAACTTTATAAAATTTTGCAAAATTTTACGGATATAGAGAAAGCCACAGAGAAGAAAAAGAAATAAAAAAAGATAAAGATATTTTCAAAGAGGGAAACAGATAAAGGCAGAGCAACCGGTAAAGAGACAGCCAGCGTCACAGGAAAAGCCGCCCCCGGCCCAAAAGGCGGAGGCGGCTGCGTTTTTGTGGAAATTTACAGCCTGGTCACCACGGGGATGACCATGGGGCTGCGTTTCGTGTTTTTGAACAGGTAGCTGCTGACGGCGGACTTCACCGCGCCCTTCAGCTCGCCGTCGTCCCGGCTGCGCTTGCGGGAGACGGAGTCGGCGGCGTCCATGGCCACGTTCTGCAGCTCTTTCATCAGGTCGCCGGACTCCTTCACGTAGATGAAGCCCCGGGTGACGATCTCCGGCGGGCTCAGCAGGTCGCCGTTGTGACTGGAGATGGGGAGGACCACCACCACCATGCCGTCCTCGGCCAGCCGCTTGCGGTCCCGCATGACGACCGCGCCCACGTCGCCCACGCCGGCGCCGTCCACATACACCTCTCCGGCGGGGACGGTGCCGTTCACCTTCATGGTCTTGGTGGTCATCTCGATGACGGAGCCGTTGTCCGCGATGGCGATGTGGTTGCGCTCCATGCCCATGTCCTGGGCCAGCTGGCTGTGGATCTGCAGCATCCGCTGCTCGCCGTGGAGGGGGACGAAGAAACGGGGCTTCGTCAGGGCGTGGATGATTTTCAGCTCCTCCTGGCAGGCGTGGCCGGAGACGTGGAGGATGTCGGCCTTGTTGTAGACCACCTTCACGCCCTTGCGGAACAGCTCGTTGATGACCCGGCCCACGGTGACCTCGTTGCCGGGGATGGCGGAGGCGGAAATGATCACCTTGTCGCCCGCGCCCAGCTCCACCTGCTTGTGGGTGGAGAAGGCCATGCGGTACAGGGCGCTCATCTCCTCGCCCTGGCTTCCGGTGGTGACGATCACTTGCTTGTTTTTCGGCAGGCCCTTGATCTTGTTGATGTCCATGAGGGTGTTCTTGGGCACCTTCATGTAGCCTAACTCCGTGGAGACCTTCATCATGTTCTCCATGGAGCGGCCGGTGACGGCCACCTTCCGCCCGCACTGGGCGGCGGCGTCCAGCACCTGCTGGATGCGGTGGACGTTGGAGGCGAAGGTGGTGACGATGATGCGCTCGTCGCAGTTCTGGAACTGGCGGGTGAAGGTGGCGCCCACCGTCTTTTCAGAGGGTGTAAAGCCGGGGCGCTCCACATTGGTAGAGTCGGCGCACAGGCACAGCACCCCCTCCTTGCCCAGCTCACCCAGCCGTGCAAGGTCGATGACCTCCCCGTCGATGGGGGTGGAGTCGATTTTGAAGTCGCCGGTGTGGACGACCGTGCCCATCTTGGTGTGGATGGCGAAGGCCACGGAGTCGGCGATGGAGTGGTTCACGTGGATGAACTCCACGGTGAACTTGCCCGCCCGGACGCTCTTGCCCGGCTCCACGGTGATGAGCTTGGTGGACTTCACCAGGTTGTGCTCCTCCAGCTTCAGCTTGATGAGGCCGGCGGTGAAGCGGGTGCAGTAGATGGGCATGTTCACCTGCTTGAGCACGTAGGGGATGGCGCCCACATGGTCCTCATGTCCGTGGGTGATGAACAGGCCCCGGATGCGGGCCCGGTTCTTGATGAGGTACGTCACGTCGGGGATGATGCAGTCGATGCCGTACATGTCGTCGCCGGGGAAGGCCATGCCGCAGTCCACCACGATGATCTCGCCGCCGTACTCGTAGGCGGTCATGTTCTTGCCGATCTCATTGAGGCCGCCCAGGGGGATGATTTTCAATTTTTCTGCCATAAAAATAAAATACTCCTTTATTAAGCGATATGTAAGGTACCCCTGGAAGCGGAAATGGCGCGGAAAGCGCTGAAAAAAGCGCACGCAAAGAAGAGACGTCCGATTCCCGCCCGGCCCCGTTTCGCCGGTGGGGAGTACGGTCACGTCATCCCGAACATTCCATATGGGGGTTGTTCTATTTGACTGGGCGAAAGCGCGTCCGCACCAGTGAAATACATAAAAACAGCGGAGGAACCACGTTCCTCGACGCCTGACCTGATATAGTATAACACGGAAAAACGGGTTTGTATACAAAAATTTTGCGTTATGTTGACTTTCAACAAAAAACCGCCCGAAAATTCCGCCGCCCGTCCCTTGACAAAGGCTTGGAATGTGGTATTCTGTGTACGTTAACAGGAAGGAGGCGGACCATGCGGGCTACCATCAAAATGATTGCGGAAAAGGCGGGGGTGTCCATCGGCACGGTGGACCGGGTGCTCCATGAGCGGCCCTACGTGAAGGCCGAGGTCAAGGAGCGGGTGCTTCAGGTCATGGAGGAGCTGGAATACCGCCCCAACCGCATGGCCAGCGCCCTTGCCATGAGCGGCACGGCCCGGAAGCTGGCCCTCATCCAGCCCTGCTGGGGCAGCGGCTACATCCGCCAGGAAATTGAGGGCGGCGTGGCCCGGTTCCGGGAGGAGCACCGGGACTACAACCTGACGGCGGATGTGCTGGACTACCCCCAGGAGGACATGGCCGCCTGTCTGCGGCAGGTGGATCGGGCGGTGGAGAGCGGCGCCCAGGCCGTGGCGCTGTGCGCCTCCGACTGCCCGGAGGTCCGGGCAAAACTGGAGGAGCTGGCGAAGAAAAACATCCCGGTGGCCACCTATAACTCCGACATCGCCGGGTCGGCCCGGCTGTGCTACGTGGGCGAGGACGCCCGCCACGCCGGACGGGTGGCCGGGGAGATCGCCGCCAAGTTCCTGCGGCCCGGGGAGCCGTACCTGCTGGCCTACGCCGGCCCCGCCTACGCCGGGCATAAGGGCCGGGCGGACGGGTTTCTGGAGCGGCTGGAGGAGCTGGGCCTGCGGCGGGAGGACTGCCGGATGGCCGTCACCCACAACGACTACGACGAGACCTTCCGGGCGGTGCGGCAGGCGCTGGAGGAGGACCCGGCCCTGCGGTACATCTACATGGTGACCCTCAGCGTTCCGGGGTGCGTGGACGCCATCCGCGCCTGCGGCCGCGGCGGGAGCGTCCATGTGCTGTCCCACGACAGCGGGCCGGATGTCCAGGCCCTGCTGCGGGAGGGGGCCGTGGACTTCACCATCGGCCAGGACCTTAGCTACCAGAGCTATCAGGCATTGACCCTGCTGTTCCGGGCGGTGGCGGAGCACAAGATGCCGGAAAGGGACTGCTACTATTCCGCCAGCCCGATTTTGAACGCGGAGACGATTTGAATACTTGCGGCAAGGGGGACGACCGTCCCCCGGCTGTTTGCAATTTTCTGTGTACGCACACAGAATGGAGGAATCCCAATGAAACACACGAAAAAACTGCCGCCGGCGGTGCTGGCCCTCATTGGACTGAGCTTCGCCCTGGGCTCCTGCGAGTACGTGGTGGTGGCTATCCTGCCGGACATCGCGGCGGGGCTGGACGCGTCCCTGGGGGCCGTGGGGAAGCTGGTGGGCGTGTTCGCCGCCGGGTATGCCGTCGGCACGCCGCTGCTCACCGCCGCCGCGGGCCGGGTGCCCAAGTACCGGCTGCTGATGGCCCTGCTGGTGCTGTTTCTTATCTCCAACGCCATGAGTATGCTGGCGCCGAACCTGGCGGTGCTGTACCTGTCCCGGGCGGTGTCCGCCGTGCTGACGGGCACCCTGACGGCGGTGTCGTTCCTGTTCGTCCGGGAAGTCACGCCACGGGAGCAGAGCGCCCAGGCCGTGTCCCTGGTCTACGCGGGCATGTCCCTGGCTACGGTGGTGGGCAACCCCCTGAACAAGCTCATCTGCCGGTACTTCGGCTGGCGGGCGGCCTTCGCCGTCATCCTGGCGGTGGGGGTCATCCTGCTGCCGGTGCTGGCCCGGCTCCTGCCCCACCAAATGACCGAACCGGCGGCGGAGGGCGGCGGCTTCTTCCGCCAGTTCGCCGTGCTGCGGGACCCCCGCTACACGCTGTGCGTGCTCATCGCCGTGTGCTCCTACGGCGCTACCTACGTGGTCTACACCTACGTGACCCCCATCCTGACCGACGTGGTGGGCGTGGGGGAGAACGCCGTCAGCCCGCTGCTGATGGCGGTTGGCCTTTGCTGTATGGGCGGCAACCTGCTGGCGGGCTGGGTGGGCGCCCGGGGCGGCGTCCGCAAAACGCCGCTGGTGCTGCTGGGCCAGGGGGCGCTGTTCCTGGCGATGCCTACCCTGCTGGGGGGCCGCTGGACGGGACTTTTCGCCGTGCTGGGGATGTGCCTGATGATGTATCTTGTCAGCACCCCGGTACAGCTCCACGCCCTGGAGCTCAGCGAGCGGGCACACCCTTACGCCGCCAGCCTCTGCGCCTCCACGCTGTCGGTGGCCGCCAACATCGGCGTGGCGCTGGGGTCCTTTGCCGGCAGCGGCCTCCAGAGCGCCGTGGGCCTGCGGGCCCTGGGCTATCCCGCCGCGGCCTTCGCCCTGGCGGGGGTGGCGGCGAACCTGGCCCTGCTCCGGGCGGTGAGGAGGGG
>NZ_JAFBIS010000020.1 GCF_021531435.1 Oscillibacter valericigenes | reverse complement strand
GCATCCGCAGGCTGCGCTCCACAACCTCTCCGTTTTCCATGTACAGTCTCGGCACCCGCTTGCTGACGGCGCAGGTCAGACTCCCCACTGTGACCCGCTTCGCTTACGTCACAGCGGGGGCCCCTCGATCCTACTCAAATCGCCGGAAATGAATTCCGTCGATTTCAAGGTTTTGGCTCCGCCAAAACGCTTGTACGCCGCATTTGCGGCGGCGAACTGACCTGCTTTTACAGCATCCGCAGGCTGCGCTCCACAACCTCTCCGTTTTCCATGTACAGTCTCGGCACCCGCTTGCTGACGGCGCAGGTCAGTTCGTAGGGGATGGTCCCCAGCACCGCCGCCAGGTCGTCCACCCGCTGGCGCTGGCCGAACAGTTCCACCGCGTCGCCCACATGGACGTCCGGCAGATTGCTGAGATCCACCATGGTCATATCCATGCAGATGCGTCCCCGGATGGGCGCCGGACCATGGCTGGTCACCACCGCCGCCCGGTTGGAAAGGCCCCGGAAAAAGCCGTCGGCGTACCCGATGGGCAGCACGCCCACCCGGGTCTTTCCCGTGGTGTGGAACGTCCGGCCATAGCTGATGTCCGTATCCGGGTCAAAGACCTTAATGGTGGAAATGCAGGATTTCAAGGACATCACCGGCCGCAGGCCCAGCCGGGGCGCGTCAGCCCCCACGCCGTACAGGGCGATGCCGGGACGCACCATGTCCAGATACATCTCCGGGTAACGGGCCAGCGCGCCGCTGTTGGCACAATGGCGGATGGCAAAGCTCCGCCCCCGAGCCTCCAGAGCTTTCAAAACGTTCCTGAATACCTGAAACTGCTCCCAGGTATAGGCCTCGCTTGGCTCATCGTCCTCGTCCGCCGCGGAGAAATGGGTAAAAATGCCCTCCGCCTCCAGGTGGGGCAGGTCACAGGACCGGGCAATGGCTTCCACGCCGCCGTCAAAGTGGCCGTCCCGCACCAGGAACCCCAAGCGGCTCATGCCGGTATCCACCTTGATGTGGACCTTCAGCCGCCCGCCGCAGAGCGCGGCGGCAGCATCGTATTCCTCCGCCTTGGCCTGGGCCGAGACGGTCTGGGTAATGTTGTAGCGGATCAGCTCCGGCACCATCTCCGGCGGCGTGTGCCCTAAAATCAGGATGGGCGCCTGAATGTTTTCATGCCGCAGCTCCCGGGCCTCGTCCAGGCTGGACACCGCCAGGTAGTCGGTTCCCAAAGATTCCAGTTTCCGGGCCACCTGCACCGCGCCGTGGCCGTAGGCGTCGGCTTTCACCACTCCCAGGTATTTGACGCCGGGGCCGATGCGCTTCCGGGCCTGCCGGTAATTATGTGCCAGGGCGTCCAGGTCGATCTCCGCCCAGGTCCGCCGCAGGATCGTATCTTCCATACATGGGTCACCTTCTTGTTTACGGGGTCAAGCCCCCTGGTTGTCTATTGTATCATAAAAGGAAAAGGCCGTAAACTCCGCCGTCAAAATTATTTTTCCGTCCACGGAGACCTCCCCCCGCAGCGGTGTTCCATCGTCCTGCCGCAGCCAAACCGTGGAGACGATCTTTCCGTCCTGGGTGCCGCTCTGGTCCACGGAGATCCGCAGGCAGGGCACCTCATTCCAGGTCTCCTCATTTTCCTCCAGCAGCCAGCCGTCCCGCAGGGCGTTCATCAGCCGGGGCAGGCATGCCGCCGGACTGATCTCCTCCCGGCTGAGAGACCCGGCGTCCAGGGTTTTTCCCTGGTATTCCAGATACCAGTCCGTGTCCCGCAGGACGGCCTTTACCCCCGCGATGGTCTCCGGCGACAGCACCTCCACTGTGCTCTCTCCGCCGGGAACGTACTCACATTTCAGCTCCGCCGTCCACTCCGCCCCGTTCTGGTCACAGGTCACCGCGGCCTCCATGGAGCATCCGGTCATATCGTGGTAGCGGTCCCGCAGGTCCGCCGCGTCCTGTTCCTCTCCCGCACCGCCGCAGGCTGTCAGCAGCAGGCACAGGGCTATCATTGGTACGCACATCCATTTGCGCACCTGAGATCTCCTCCTATTTTCCAGAAGTCACTTCCAAAAACGCCCGGGGCAAATGGCCCACCACATTCTCCGGCGTCATACCGTAGGCCGTCAGCTCCTCCGCCGCCAGGTCGCCCGCCCGTCCGTGGAGCCACACACCGGCGGCCGCCGCCCGGATGGGCGAGGCTCCCTGGGCCAGCAAAGACGCGATGACGCCCGTCAGCACATCGCCGCTGCCGCCCTTGGCAAGGCCGGAATTGCCTGTGGTATTCACCAGGGCGTTCCCCTCCGGGCCGACGGTCACGGTGCGGTGGCCCTTCAGCACCAGGATGCAGCCGTGAGCAGCCGCAAAATTTCTGGCTGCCGCCAGCCGGTCCCCGCCGGACAGGTCTCCGCCAATACGGGCAAATTCCCCGTCGTGGGGCGTCAGAATGGTGACCCGTCCCCGGCGGGCGTCCAACACATCTATATGTCCCTCCAGGGCGTTTATGCCGTCTGCGTCCAGCACCACCGGTTTTTCCGTCTGACGCAGCAGGTCGCAGGCCAGCCGTGTCACCCGGTCGCTCCGGCCCAGGCCGGGGCCCAGGGCCAGCACATCGCAGATGTCCAGCTTCTCCAGGATTTGCTGTAAGGCTTTATCACTTAACAGTTCATTCTTCTCCGGCAGCGGGAACGGCATGGCGGAGACACACTTTTCGGCCTCCACCGCCCAGATGCTCTCCGGGACGCCCAGGTACACCAGCCCGCAGCCGCTCCGCACGGCGGCGGATGCCGTCAGGTACGGCGCGCCGGTATAGCCCACCGCGCCGCCGATAACCAGCAGCTTGCCGAAGTCCCCCTTGTGGCCGTCCAACTTCCGCCGCGGCAGAGCGTCCCGGACAAAGGCACTTTCCACGGTCTGGGCACGGCTGGTAATATACAGGTCCTTGGGAATACCGATGTCCCAAACCGTCACATCCCCGGACAGCAGAGCGCCGTCTCCAATGGCCTGACCGATTTTCTTATATGTAAAGGTAATTGTCTTGTCAGCTTTGACAGCGCAGCCCAATACCCGCCCGGTGTCTGTTTCCACGCCGCTGACGATATCCGCCGCCACCACCGCGCCGGGGCACTCGTTCATCAGCCGGATGGCCCGTCCAAAGCGGCTCTCCGGTGCGATTTCCCGGGACAATCCCACGCCGAAAACGGCGTCCACCAGCACATGGCTCCCTCTGGCCCAGGCGCTCTGGTTCAGATTCTCCGGGTCGTAGGGCTCCAGCTCCACACCGCATTCCGATAAACGCCGGGTCTCCTCCAGAGCGTCCGGGGTCAACTTTTCGTAGTTCCCCACCAGAAACGCCCGTACCCGCACGCCTGCAAGGAACAGCAACCGCGCGGCTGCAATGCCGTCTCCGCCGTTATTCCCCGCGCCGCAGAACACGCTCACCCGGCAGTGCTTTCCCGGGTGGCCCGGCAGCAGCCGCAATACCGCTTCAGCCACACCCTCCGCCGCCCGTTCCATCAGGTCGATGGAGGGGATGTGCCGCTCCTCGATGGCCTGCCTGTCCAGTTCCTTCATCTCCGCCGCCGTCGCCAGCTTCATTTCGGTATCCTCCCGCATCGTTTTTCCTCATTATAAAAAGAGTGGTGCGGTTTTTCAATCACTTCCTTTATTTTCCCTTCCCATCCCGCCGAAACCCTGATAAAATAAGGAATGCAACCGAAACTTGACGCCAAAATCTCCAAACGCAACACAAAATCGCTGGCGTTGCGGCCGGTGCTCCGGTATCATCAGGCCATCAAACACACAGGAGGTTTTCCCCATGGCTTTCTCTGACAACCTGCAATTCATCCGCACCCAGGGAGGCGTCACTCAGGAACAACTGGCTGAGCAGTTGAACGTCTCCCGCCAGTCCGTCAGCAAGTGGGAGAGCGGCGCCAGTTTCCCCGAAATGGACACACTGCTGCGTATCTGTGATCTCTACGATGTCAATATGGACACCCTGCTCCGGGGCAGCGTGGAGGAGAGCCGGGTCAGCGATACCGCCCGGTATAATGATTTCATGAATCGATTCTCTCTGCGGATGGCCCTGTCCATCTCCGCAATCATCGCAGGCGTGGCACTGATGATACTCCTCTGCGCATTCAACCCTTCTGACTCTTTCCGTATGCTGGCGGTTGCGCTGTTCATGTTGATCGTGACAATCTCCGTGGTGGTCATCGTGACCAGCGGCATCCAGTACGACAACTTCCGCAAAAAACACCCCGTCATCCAGGATTTCTATACCGAGGAAGAAAAAGACGCCTTCCACCAGAAATTCGTCTGGTACATCGCGGGCGGCGTAGGCGCCATTTTGTTCGGCGTGGTGCTGCTGATCGGTGTGTTCGCTTTTTTGCCGGAAAAAGAGCCGTATGAGTCCATTGCCGCCGCCGTCTTTATGCTGCTCATCGCCGGGGCTGTGTTCTCCTTCGTCTACGGCGGCATGCAGGAGGACAAATATAAGGTCTGGAAATACAACCGGGACAACAACCCCGACCCGGATGCCAAGCGCCGTCTGGATCTGGCAGGCGCTGTCAGCGGCGCCATCATGTTGACCGCCACCGCCATCTACGTGGGCCTGGGCTTCACCCGGAACACCTGGGGCACCGCCTGGTGGGTGTTCCCGGTGGGCGGTATTCTCTGTGGCGTGGTCCACATTGCCATGAATCCTTACAAGGGTGAGGATTGAGTTTGCTCCCCCATCCCGTCAAAATCCGGCGGGATGGGGATTTTTCTCTTGCATTTCATTATTTTATATGGTATAAGTGTTAGTTGTTATCAGCGATGAACGGGAAAATAACCGCGATACGCCGCCAAGAGAGGTCTGGTCACCGGCTGCGAGCCAGACTGCGGACGCCCGGTTTGGTTCGCCCGGGAGCCGCCGTGGAGACACGGCCGGATGCCCACCGTTATTGGGGCTTCAAGTGCGTGCCTCAGGGCGCGAATTTGGGTGGTACCGCGGAAGGAACAGCCTTTCGTCCCAAGATGGGACGGAGGGCTTTTTGTTTTGCCCTCTCATCAATCACATCCAAGTAAAGGAGTATCCGATATGAAAGAACAACTGGAAGCCATTCGCAAGGGTGCGCTGGAATCCATCGCCGGCACCCAGGCTGCCGCCGACCTGGAAGCCCTGCGGGTCAAGTACCTGGGCAAGAAGGGCGAGCTCACCGCCGTCTTAAAGCAGATGGGCGGATTGTCCGCCGAGCTGCGGCCCGTCATGGGCCAGATGGCCAACGAGGTCCGCGCCGCCGTGGAGAAGGCCATTGAGACGCAGTCCTCCATTCTGGCGGAGAAGGCCCTGGAGGCCAAGCTGGAGGCCGAGACCGTGGACGTGACCATCCCCGGCAAAAAGGTGGAGATCGGCCACAAGCACCCCATGTACACCGCGCTGGATGAATTCAAAGAAATTTTCATCAACATGGGCTTTGAGATCATGGACGGCCCGGAGATCGAGCAGGAGGACTACAACTTCACCAAGCTGAACACTCCCGACGACCACCCCGCCCGGGAGTGGTCCGACACCTTCTATCTCACCGAGGACTCCCGCATCCTGTTGCGGACCCAGACCTCTCCCATGCAGATCCGGGCCATGGAGGAGCACGGTGTGCCCATCCGCATGATCTCCCCCGGCCGTGTGTACCGCAAGGACGAGGTGGACGCCACCCACTCCCCCATGTTCCATCAGATCGAGGGCCTGGTGGTAGACAAGGGCGTCACCATGGCCGACCTGAAGGGCACGCTGAACGCCGTCATCCGGGAGATCTACGGTCCTGAGACAAAGACGCGGTTCCGTCCCCACCACTTCCCCTTCACCGAGCCCAGCTGCGAGGTGGATATCCAGTGCCACAAGTGCGGTGGCAAGGGCTGCCCCACCTGCAAGGGCGAGGGCTGGATCGAGGTCCTGGGCGCCGGCATGGTCCATCCCAAAGTGCTGCGCAACTGCGGCATCGACCCGGATGTGTACTCCGGCTTCGCTTTCGGCTTCGGTCTGGAGCGCATGGCTATGGGCCGGTTCAAGATCAGCGATCTGCGGCTGATCTTTGAGAACGATATTCGCTTCTTAGAGCAGTTCTAAAAGGAGGGGAAAAACGATGAAATTATCCCGTAAATGGCTGAATGAATTTGTGGACATCGGGCCTGTCAGCGACCGCGACTTCGCGGAGGCCATGACCCTCTCCGGCTCCAAGGTAGAGGTCACCGAGGTCCTGAACGAATCCCTGAAAAACGTGGTGGCCGGCCGCATCGTGAAGATGGAGAAGCACCCCGATTCCGACCACATGTGGATCTGCCAGCTGGACGTGGGCGGCGACGAACCCACCCAGATCGTCACCGGCGCCTGGAACATCCACGAAGGCGATCTGGTGCCCGTGGCCAAGCACAAGTCTCTGCTGCCCGGCGGCGTAAAAATCGAAAAGGGCAAGCTGCGGGGCGTGGTGTCCAACGGTATGCTGTGCTCCCTGAAGGAGCTGGGACTCACCGCCGAGCACGACTATCCCTACGCCGTCATCAAGCCCGCCGCCCTGCTGAACGACTACAAGCCCCTGGACCCGGCAAAGCCCTCCATCCCCGCCGACGTGCAGCCCGGCCATAAGATCTACGGCAAGGTCGTGGCCGCCCGGGTCACCGGCGTCACCTCTGACGACGGTTTCCTCTGGGCCTGCTCCCTGGACACCGGCAGCGGCATGGTGGCTGCTTCCACCGACTGCGCCAACATCCATGAGGGCGACATGGTGGCCTATGACACCGGCAAGAACCACGTCTGCACCCTGGAGGACCTCCGCGCCGACCAGAAGGAGTTCCCCCACTGCATCCCTGACGGCATCTGGGTGCTGCATGAAGACGGCGTGAAGCCCGGCGACGACATGGCTACCGTCATCGGCGCCGACGACCATGTGGTAGAGTTCGAGATCACCCCCAACCGTCCCGACTGCCTGAGCGTCATCGGTCTGGCCCGGGAAGCCAGCGCCACCTTCGGCAAGCCTTTGAAGCTGCACACCCCCGAGATCAAGGGCTGCGGCGGCGACATCTCTGAGCTGCTGGACATTGAGATTGAAGACCCGGACCTGTGCCCCCGGTACACCGCCCGTCTGGTGAAAAACGTTAAAATTCAGCCCTCTCCCGCCTGGATGCGGGAACGGCTGCGGAACTCCGGTGTCCGCCCCATCAACAACATCGTGGACATCACCAACTACGTGATGCTGGAGTACGGCCAGCCTATGCACGCCTTCGACTTCTCCTGCGTGGACGGCGGCAAGATCGTGGTCCGTACCGCCCGGGAGGGCGAGACCATCCAGACCCTGGACGGCAACGAGCGGAAGCTGACCTGCAACATGCTGTGCATCTGCGATGAGCACAAGCCCGTCTGCGTGGCCGGCGTCATGGGCGGCGCCAACAGCGAGATCATCGGCGACACCGCCATGGTCCTGTTCGAGTCCGCCAATTTCAACGGCGCCTCTATCCGCCGCACCGCCACCGCTCTGAACATGCGCACCGAGGCCTCCGCCCGCTACGAAAAGGGACTGGACCTTATGAACACCATGAAGGCCGTCCAGCGGGCCTGCGAGCTGGTGGAGCTGCTGGGCGCCGGCGAGGTGGTGGACGGCGTGATGGACGTCATCGCTAAGGACGCCTATCCCACCACCGTCAAGCTGGAGCCGGAGAAGGTCAACGCATTGCTTGGCACCAACGTCTCCGAGGAGGAGATGCGCCGCATCCTGCTGTCCCTGGACTTCGGTCTGGACGGCGACACCATTCTGGTGCCCTCCTGGCGCGGCGATGTGGAGCACTACTCCG
The DNA here is from genome assembly GCF_021531435.1 of Oscillibacter valericigenes. Classification (GTDB taxonomy): domain Bacteria; phylum Bacillota; class Clostridia; order Oscillospirales; family Oscillospiraceae; genus Oscillibacter; species Oscillibacter valericigenes_B. The sequence continues at coordinate 31,259 of NZ_JAFBIS010000020.1, read as the reverse complement.
ACATTGCCGAGGAAGTGGCCCGGTTCTACGGCTACAACAACATCCCCGACACCCTGAACGCCGGCATGAACGAGCGGCGGGGCTTCTCCCCCGTCCAGAAGGCGGAGAACAAGCTGGGCGCCCTGTGCCGCAGCGTGGGCTACAACGAGATCATCACCTACTCCTTCATCAGTCCCACCTACTACGACAAGATCGACCTGCCCAAGGATTCTCCCCTGCGGAATTCCATGAAGATTCTGAATCCCCTGGGCGAGGATACCTCCATCATGCGCACCACCACTCTGCCCTCCATGCTGGAGATCCTGACCCGGAACTACAACTTCCGCAACAAGTCCGCCAAGCTCTACGAGCTGGGCCGCACCTACTTCGCCAAAAATGACGGCTCCGGCATGGCTGACGAGCCTAAGGTGCTCTCCATGGGCGCCTACGGCGAGGACATGGACTTCTTCACCCTCAAGGGTGCCGTGGAAACGGTGCTGGAGGGCCTGCGCATCACCGGCGTCCGCTACGAGGCGGAGCGGGAGAATCCCTCTTACCACCCCGGCCGCTGCGCCAAGGTGTACTGCGGCGACCGTCTGCTGGGCGTTCTGGGCCAGGTCCATCCCCATGTGGCCGCCAACTACGGCGTGGACTGCGAGCTGTACGCCGCCGAGCTGCGGTTCGACGCGCTGTATGCAAGCGTCGGCGCCGAGCCCATCTACCAGCCCCTGCCCAAGTTCCCCGCCGTCACCCGTGATATTGCTGTCGTCTGTGACAAGGCCGTCACCGTGGGTGCGCTGGAGGACTGCATCCGTCGGGGCGCCAAGGGATTGCTGAAGGACGTGTCCCTGTTCGACATCTATACCGGCGCAGGCATCCCCGCAGGCAAGAAGAGCGTGGCCTTCAGCCTGACCCTCCGCGCCGACGACCGCAACCTCACCGCCGAAGAAGCGGACGCGGATGTGAAGAGCATCCTGGACCTGCTGAAGTCTGAACTGGACGCCGTCCTGCGGTAAGTTCCGGCCGGTGAACGGCTTCAAGTAAAAATCTTTCGTAAATTTCCTTCGGAAACGCTTTACAGTTTTTCAAAAAGCGAGTATACTAGCCTTGTATCTGAAACCCCGGCAGAGAAAGAAAGGTGGTGTCTGTATGGACGACTTTACCCGTAAATTCAGCATTGCGATGGAAAAGGACGCGGAGATCCACCAAATCCTGACCACCGTCTATCAGGCATTGGAGGAGAAGGGCTATAACCCTATCAACCAGATCGTGGGCTATATCCTGTCCGAAGACCCCACCTATATCACGAACCACATGGGTGCCCGCACCCTCATCCGCAAAATCGACCGGGATGAGCTGCTGCAGGTGCTGGTGCGGCGGTATCTGGGGCAATAAACCGTGATGAAAATCCCGCGAGCGAAATGCTCGCGGGATTTTTTGTTGTCAAACGCTGTCAATTCCTATATAATATGTAGTAATTCTGAAGAAGGGAGGCCCCGCCTGTGCTGCCTGATATTGACGAAGCCCTGCGCTACCTTGGCGCGGGCCCTCACCCGCCGGAGGAGCTGCGGCGGCAGGCCGCCGCCGTGGCGGAGGAACTGGCCGCCCAGGTCCAGCCACGCTATACGTACAAGTTATTCCCCCTGGCGCGGGAGGAGGCCGGTTTCCGCCTCGTTGGAACGGAACTCCTGCTCTCCGGCCAAACCGCCGAACGAATGCTGGCCCAATGTGACCAAGCCGTCCTGCTGGCCTGTACTCTGGGGACCAAGTTTGATGCCATGGTGCGGTCCGCCCAGGTGCGCGACATGGCCCGGGCCGTCATTCTGGACGCCTGCGGCAGCGCCCTGGTGGAACAGGGCTGCGACGAGGCGGAGCGGGACATCGCCGCCCGGTTTCCAGGTCTCTATCTCACGGACCGCTTCTCTCCCGGCTACGGCGACCTGCCCCTTTCCCTACAGCCCGGCCTCTGCGCCGTTCTGGACGCCGAACGCCGGGTGGGAATCCACGTGACATCCAGCTTTCTGATGAACCCCGGCAAGTCCGTCACCGCCGTCATCGGCCTTGCGGAGAAGCCCCAGATGGCCCGCATCCGGGGCTGCGCCTGGTGTGTCATGCGAAATACCTGTACACTTCGCAAAGGAGGAAAATCCTGTGGCCTTTGATTTTTTCGACCCCACCCGGGAATTTTTGATTCTGGACGGCGCCATGGGCACCGTTTTGCAGCAGCGGGGCCTGCCCCCCGGCGGCCAGCCGGAGCTGCTGAATCTCACCGACCCCGCCCTGCTGCGGAGCGTCTATGAGGAATACATTCAGGCAGGCAGCCAGGTGGTCTACGCCAATACCTTCGGCGCCAACGGCCTGAAGCTGGCCCGGACGGGCCACAGTGTGGAGGAGATCGTCACCGCCGCTATCTCCGTCGCTAAGGAAGCTGCCGCCGGGACCGGCGTCCGGGTGGCGCTGGACATGGGCCCTCTGGGCGAGTTGCTGGAACCCATGGGCACCCTGACCTTCGAGCGGGCCTATGACCTGTTCCGGGAGATGGTCGTGGCCGGCGAGAAATCCGGAGCCGACCTAGTGGCCATTGAGACCATGACTGACCTGTACGAGACCAAGGCCGCCCTGTTGGCGGTGAAGGAGAACACCGCCCTTCCCGCTCTCGTCACCATGTCCTTCGAGAAGAGTGGCCGCACCTTTACCGGCTGCACCGTCTCCGCCATGGCCCGGACGCTGGAGGGATTGGGCGCCGACGCCATCGGTCTGAACTGCTCCCTGGGCCCGGACAAGCTGGCCCCCCTGCTGGCAGAGCTGTGCCGGAACACCCGGCTGCCGGTGGTGGCGAAGCCCAACGCGGGCCTGCCCGACCCGGTGGACGGCCACTACGACATGGGGCCGGAAGCCTTCGCCGCCGCGCTCCTGCCCTGCGTGGAGGCAGGCGTCACCATCGTAGGCGGCTGCTGCGGCACCTCCCCGGACTACATCCGCTGCCTGAAAGCGGCTCTGGCGGGAAAAGTCCCTGCTCCCCGCACCTATGACGATACCTGCTGCGTCTGCACCCCCGTCACCACCTGCCGTCTGGACGGCGTGCGGGTCATCGGCGAGCGGGTAAACCCTACCGGAAAAAAGCGGTTCCAGCAGGCGCTGCTGGAAAACGACCTGGACTACATTCTGGATGTCGCCATCCAGCAGGAGGACGCCGGAGCCGACATCCTGGACGTGAACGTGGGCTTCCCCGGCGTGGACGAGGTAGTCATGCTGCCACGGGTGGTGAAGCACCTGCAAAGCGCACTTTCCCTTCCTTTACAATTGGATTCCTCCAACCCCGCCGCTCTGGAGGCAGGCCTGCGGGTCTACAACGGCAAGGCGGCGGTGAATTCCGTCAACGGCGAGGCGGAAGTGCTGGACCGCATCCTGCCCATCGTGAAAAAATACGGCGCCGCCGTGGTGGGCCTGACCCTGGACAAGGGCGGCATCCCCCAGTCGGCGGAGCAGCGGGTGGCTATCGCCCGCCGCATCCTGGACGCGGCCCTGTCCTACGGCATCCCCAGGGAGGACGTCTGGATGGACTGCCTGACGCTGACGGTCTCCGCCCAGCAGGAGCAGGCGGTGGAAACGCTGAAAGCCGTCCACGCCGTGCGCCACGAATTGGGCCTGCAGACGGTGCTGGGCGTGTCCAATATCTCCTTCGGCCTGCCCAACCGCGCCCTTGTCACGGAAAACTTCCTGACTCAGGCCATGTACGCGGGCCTGACTTTACCCATCATCAACCCCAATCAGAAGGCCATGATGGACGCGGTGTCCGCCTTCCGGGTGCTCTCCGGCGAGGACGCCCAGTGCCAGGCCTACATCGCCCGCTTTGCCGACGAACCGGCCACTGCCGCCGCCCCTGCCGCCAGCGGCAGCATGACTCTGGAGGATGCCATCGTCCGGGGCCTCCAGGCGGACGCCGCCGCTCTTGCGAAAACCGCCCTGCAAAGCGAGGATGAATTGTCCCTTGTGGAAAACCGGCTCATCCCCGCCCTGGACCTGGTGGGCGAGCGGTATGAAAAAGGCAAAGCCTTCCTGCCCCAGCTCCTGGGCGCGGCCCAGGCAGCCCAGGCCGTATTCGAGGTCATCCGCACTTCCATCGCTCAAAAGGGCGGCACTCCCGTGAAAAAGGGCCGCCTCATCATCGCCACCGTCCAGGGGGACATCCACGACATCGGCAAGAACATCGTCCGCACCGTGCTGGAAAATTACGGCTACGAGGTGCTGGACCTGGGCCGGGACGTGCCGCCGGAGGTCATCGTTCAAACAGCGATCGAGCAGGACATCCACCTGGTGGGCCTGTCCGCCCTGATGACCACCACCCTTCCCGCCATGGAGGAGACCATCCGCCAGCTCCGGGCGCTGCCTCAGCCCCCCGTGACCTTCGTGGGCGGCGCGGTGGTGACGCCGGAATACGCCGCCCAGATGGGCGCCGATTACTATGCAAAAGACGCCCGCCAGTCGGTGGAGATCGCCAGAAAGGTCTTGGGATAATGGACATCAGAAGTAATTTGAAGCAGGGCCGTCCCCTGCTGTTCGACGGTGCCATGGGCACCTGGTTCGCCGCCCTGCCCGGCCGGGCGGAGGAGCGGTGTGAACAGGCGTGTCTGGACCATCCGGAGGAGGTCCGGGCCATCCACCATGCCTATCTGGAAGCCGGATGCCGGGCCGTCAAGACCAACACCTTCTCCGTGGGCGTTGACCTGGCACAGGGAAACGAGCGCTTGGCGCAGGACATCATCGGCGCCGCCTGCCGCCTGGCCCGGGAAGAAGCGGCAGCCTTCGACGCCTATGTATTCGCGGACCTGGGCCCCGCGCCCCAGGATGCCGCCCTTTCCCCCGGCGAGCTCTACTGCCGTCAGGCGGACTGGTTCCTGGACTGCGGTATCCGCCACTTTCTGGTGGAGACCCTGCCCTCGGATGACGGCATCCCGGAGCTTGCCCGCCATTTAAAGGCCCAGTGCCCGGAGGCGTACCTCATCGTCTCCTTCGCCGTGGCTCCCGGCGGCGTCACCCGGTACGGCGTCTCCGGCGATGAGCTGTACCGCCGGACCGCCGCGCTGCCCGAGGTGGACGCCGCGGGCTTCAACTGTGTCTCCGGCCCCCACCATCTGCTGGAATACATCCAAACGCTCTCTCCCCTGGAAAAGCCTCTCTCCGTCATGCCCAACGCCGGCTATCCCACGGTGCTTGGCCGCCGAACGGTCTACCACGGTGCGCCGGAATACTTCGGCCAGAAGCTGGCCCAAATCGTTCAGGCGGGCGCCGTCATTGTGGGCGGCTGCTGCGGCACTACCCCGGCCCATATCGCACAGGCGGCGAAGGCCCTGGAAGCTCCGGCTTCCCAAGCGGTTTCCGCCGTACCGGTCAAGACGGAGGAGCGCCGTTCCCCCTCCGTCAACACGCTGGCGGAGAAGCTGAACAGCGGAAAGCGGGTCATCGCCGTGGAGCTGGACCCACCGGCGGACGACAACATCACGCCCTTCCTGGAGGGCGTCCGGGTCCTGCGGGACGCCGGAGCCGATGCCATTACCATCGCGGACTGCCCCATCGGCCGCCCCCGGGCGGACAGCAGCCTGCTGGCCTGCAAGCTCCGTCGGGAGCTGGGCATGGAGCCCCTGCCCCACATGACCTGCCGGGACCGGAATCTGAACGCTACCAAAGCGCTGTTACTGGGGCTTTCCATGGAGGGCGTCCACAACGTCCTGCTGGTCACCGGCGATCCCATCCCCACGGAGGACCGGGACGAGGTCAAGAGCGTGTTCAATTTCAACTCCCGGAAGCTGGCCCGGTACGTCAGCGGCCTGAATGAACAGCTGACCACGCCCTTCCAGATTTTCGGTGCCCTGAATGTCAACGCCAAAAACTTTGATATGCAGCTGAAGATGGCACGGGAAAAGGAGGAAAACGGCGTGGCCGGATTCCTGACCCAGCCGGTGCTGTCCCGGGAGGCTCTGGACAACCTGAAACGGGCCAGAGAGACCCTGAACGGCAAAATTCTGGGCGGCATCTTCCCCGTCGTCAGCTACCGCAACGCCTGCTTCCTGAACAACGAAATCGCGGGAATGCGGGTGTGTGACGAGATCATCGAGCTGTATAAGGACAAGGACCGGGACGAAGCCGAGACCCTGGCCACCGCCATTTCCTCCCGTGTAGCTCACGAAATTGAGCCTTACACTGACGGTCTTTACGTGATGACGCCTTTCCGCCGGGTGGAGCTGATCGCCCGCATCATCCGCGAGATCCTATAAAAAAGAGTGAGTATCCCTTCGGATACTCACTCTTTTTTGTAGTGGTTACATTTACCACTTTTTCTTTCCGGTCCCAATGTTGACAAATCGGAAAAAATATGTTACAATTCGGTTACAATTTTTCAAGGGAGTGTTTCCATGGCAGAATCCAAGAGCGCAAAAACCGAAGGTTTGATCTATAAGGGCCATCCGCTCCGCCGGGTAGACAATCTGATCTACTACGGAACGATGGCTGAGAAATATATCATTATGATGCAGGTTCTGGACACCAAAAAGGAGCAGGATCTGGATGTTGCCACCAAGGTCTCCATCCAGCTCCAGCTGACGGATCCCGACCTGAAATCCCGTGACCGGGTGGTCAAAAAGAGCGAAAAGGACAGCCTGTACGCCGCGATGGACATCGCCGCCATTTGGCTGGAACGGGCGCTTGCCGGAAAGGAAAAGTAAGCCCGCCCCATACAAAAGACTTGACGAAAGGAAGCGTACACCCATGACACACTTCGTAAGCAAGGCAGCCAAGGTCCTTGTCATCTCCGCCGCGGCGACCATGCTGCTGGCGGGCTTTGCGATGGCTGCCGAGGAAGATATGGCTGTCGCCGTGGGCGCCACTACCGGCTCCTCCCTGCGCATGAGAGCCGAGGCCTCCACTTCTGCCTCTATCGTGACCACTCTGGACAAGGGCGTTGCCGTAGCCGTTCTGGACGATACGCTGGACGGCTGGTATAAGGTCGCTTTCAACGGCAGTACCGGCTTTGTCTCCGCCGATTACATGGTCATTGACCAGGACAATGTGTTTGAGTCCTACGGCCGCGTCAATGCGGATGGCGTAAATGTCCGCTCTGACGCCAGCACGGACAGCGAGGTTCTGGCCTCTGTCGATGCCGGCACCGTCGTTACCGTCAACGGCTTCGTGGACGGCTGGTACGACGTCACCTGCAAATATGGCACCGAGGGCTTTATCCGCAGCGATTTCCTGGATCTGACCACTTCTGATTCCTCTTCCTCCGCCAGCGGTATCGTGGCGACCGCCAAGCAGCATCTGGGCACCCGCTATGTTTACGGCGGCGCCTCCCCCAGCGGTTTTGACTGCTCCGGCTTCACCATGTATATCTACAAGCAGCACGGCTACTCTCTGCCCCACACCGCCACCGGCCAGTGGCAGAGCGGCATCGGCACCAAAGTGTACAGCATCGGCGCCCTGCAGCCCGGTGACCTGGTGTTCTTCAACGATCCCAGCCGCAACGCGGGCAAGGCCTGCTCCCATGCCGGTATTTATGTCGGCGGCGGTCAGTTTATCCACTCCTCTTCTTCCAAGAGCAACGGCGTCATCATCAGCGACCTGACCAGCGGCTATTACAACACCTACTTTGTGGGCGGCATCCACGTCTGATCCCTACATAAGCAAAGCGGCACGCTTCGGCGTGCCGCTTTTTTACGTTTTTTTCCCTGACGCAATGGCTGCCAGTTCCCGGTCCAGTGCCTCATAGAACCGGGCGATATGGATGCCGTCCACCAGGGCGTGGTGGGCCAGCAGCGTCACCGGCATCAAAACCTGCTCCCCCTGTCGGAAATACTTTCCCCAGGTAATACGGGGATTACTGTCCGCCGGGGCGGGCACGGGCTGTATGATGGACGTATAGCTGAGCCAGGGCACGCAGGAGACGAAGAAGAGGCTCTCGCTGTCCCCGTCGTCCAGACTGGGATGCTCCCTGGCCCGTTTCTGGGCCTCCGCCGCGTAAGTCAAAAAATCCTTCAGGGGTTTGTTGGTCTCCAGTTGACAATAGCAGTAAGCGCCGTTATCCAGCGCCACCGTATGGGAGGACGGACAATTTTCATACTCCACCACCTGCTCTCCCCGGATGCGCCGCCGCAGCTCCGGCACACTGTTGGCCGCCCGGACGACCGCGTAGAGGAATGTCAGGAAAAAATTACTGTGGCCCGCCTTGGTCCACTCCATCAGGGCTGTGACATCCACGTTCACGGTCACGCCCACGTATGGATTCGCCAGGGAGCGGAAATAAGCGTACTGATCCCTTCTGGGGTCTTGCTCCATATCAATGATGCGGAAGTCCATTTTCTTTCTCCCATTCCCGTTTTCTCCATTGTAGTGTTTTTTCCCTGTGATTGCAAGATTTCCGGGGAGTTTTGCTTGCTATTTCCTCCCTCTCCTGCTATAATCAGCACTTGTGCGAGAAATACGTGAAAAAGGATGGAAACCATGGAAATCGAGAACATGTACGAACAGCTTGGCGTCAGCCGGGCTGTGTATGAATACGGGGAAACGGTGCTGGAAAGCCTGCGTTCCCGGTTTGAGGCCATCGACCAGACGGCGGAGTACAACCAGTGCAAGGTTCTGGCCGCCATGCAGAAAAACCGGGTCAACGCCACTCATTTCGCCGCTACCACCGGCTACGGCTACGATGACGAGGGACGGGACAACCTGGAGCGGGTCTACGCCGACGTGTTCCACACCGAGGCCGCCCTGGTTCGACCCCAGATCACCTGCGGCACCCACGCCCTGACGGTGGCCCTGTCCGCCAACCTGCTGCCCGGCGACGAGCTGCTCTCTCCCGTGGGCGCGCCCTACGATACCCTGGAGGAGGTCATCGGCATCCGGGAGAGCAAGTGCTCCCTGAAAGAATACGGCGTGACCTATGCCCAGGCCGATTTAAAGCCCGACGGCTCCTTTGACTACGACGCCATCCGGGAGAAGATCAACGACCGCACCAAGCTCATCACCATCCAACGGTCCAAAGGCTACGCCACCCGGCCCAGTTTCTCCGTGGAGCAGATCGGTGAGCTGATCGCCTTCTGCAAGTCCGTGAAGCCGGATGTGAAGGTCATGGTGGACAACTGCTACGGCGAGTTTGTGGAGCGCATCGAGCCCTCCGACCTGGGCGCCGACATGGTGGTCGGCAGCCTTATCAAGAACCCCGGCGGCGGCCTTGCCCCCATCGGCGGCTACATCTGCGGCACCAAGGAGTGCGTGGAGCGCTGCGCCTACCGCCTCTCCGCCCCTGGTCTGGGTCAGGAGGTCGGCGCCAACCTGGGGTTGATGCCCTCCTTCTATCAGGGCCTGTTCCTTTCTCCCACGGTGGTGTCCGGCGCGCTGAAAGGCGCCATTTTTGCCGCCAACATCTATGAAAAGCTGGGATTTGCTTGTGTCCCCAACGCCACGGAGAGCCGCCACGACATCATCCAGGCCGTCACTTTGGGCAGCCGGGAGGCTATGGTGGCCTTCTGCAAGGGCATTCAGTCCGCCGCGCCGGTGGACAGCTACGTCACCCCGGAGCCCTGGGCCATGCCCGGCTATGACAGTGACGTCATCATGGCGGCGGGCGCTTTCGTCCAGGGCAGCAGCATTGAGTTGTCCGCCGACGGCCCCATCCGGGAGCCCTACGCCGTCTATTTCCAGGGCGGCCTGACCTGGTACCACGCCAAGCTGGGCATCCTGATGAGCCTGCAGAAGCTGGTGGAGGCCGGTATCGTGAAGCTGTAACAAAAAAGGACGCTCTTTTGAGCGTCCTTTTTACGTTCCCTGGATCCGTTTATCCAGCCGGGCCAGGAAATAGGCCAGCAGAAAACCGCCCACGCAGCACACAGCCGACAGAGCCATCTCTCCCGCTCCCGTATATTCCGTGGGGATGATGACCAGGGTGGAGGCCAGCACGATACCCAAAATCCCGTGGAACGCCACAGAGTAGTGGCGGTGGAAAAACCAGCTCACCATCCGGGCCAGCAATATCACCGACAGCGCCAGCCCCGGCAGACAGGCGGACAGCACCAGCAGGTCCAGCCGGGCCAGGCCCTCCAGCATAGGCTGGTACAGCCCCAGAGCCATCATCACCGAGGAGGAGGTCATGCCGGGGATGACGATGCTCACCCCCCACAGCACGCCGCAGAAGTTATACCACCAGAAATTCGGTTTCACCGTGACGCACAGGATACGGCTGACATAGAACAGTCCGGCAAAGATCGCGGCGGCGCACAGCAGCAGGCTGGTCCAGGAGGCGGCGGAGCGCCCCTCTTTCCCGGCCTCCCGGAACAGTGACGGCACGGTGCCCACGATCAGGCCGATAAACAGCCAGATCGTCACGGTATCAGACAGGTTCATCGCCGTGGCGATGCCCTTCGCAAAGCCCAGGAAACCCGCGCACCAGCCCAGAGCAATGGGCGGGAACCACTTCCAATACTTAGGAATGGCTGTCCAGGGCCGGGTCAGCACCTCCATGAAGGGGCGGTAAATGTCGAACACCACCGCCAGCACGCCGCCGGAGACCCCCGGCAGGATGGCCCCGGCGCCGATCAGAAAGCCGCACAGCAGGTCCCGCAGCCAGCGGATCACCGCGTTCTGCGCATAAGGTCTCGCCACAGCCACCCTCCTCTCTTTTTCTGCCCAACATAATAGCAGTTTTACCGCCGCCTTTCAATCCGATACCGCCCTATCCGTCAGAATTTTTTACCACCTTGTCAATTCTGCCAGTTTTCCGGGATTCCCTTTTTATCTTTCTGTCCATTTCGCCCGTTGACAGCAAAACCGATAGCATGTAAACTATGGAACAGATAACAGGACAATTCCATACCGCAAAGACGATGAAGAGAAGAGTAAGCAGGCAGATACGCCGCAGAGAGCCCCGGTTGGTGGAAAGGGGTACGGAAGGGCTTGCCGAACATGGTCTCGGAGTTGCGTGGCCGACCGCGGATGCATAGGTCACGACGTGAGCGCACGTCACAGCGCAGGAGTGTGTTGGCACTCTCAAAGGCCGCTTTCGTGAGAAAGTGTGCGAACCAAGGTGGTACCACGGCAAATCTGTCGTCCTTGATGCATGGCATCAAGGACTTTTTTGTTGCAACAAAATACAGATAAAGGAGATTCGATATTGTGAGCGAATCCATCATCCAGATCCAGCATCTGACCAAGACCTTCGGCGAGGGCGACACCGCCGTCCACGCCCTTGAGGACATCAATCTGGACATCAAGCAGGGTGAGATCTTCGGCATCATCGGCCTTTCCGGTGCGGGCAAGTCCACGCTGGTCCGGTGTATCAACCTGCTGGAGCGCCCCACCTCCGGCACCGTCATCGTGGACGGCAAGGAGATGACGGCCCTCTCCGAAAAGGAGCTGCGGCTGGCCCGCCGTGATGTCACCATGATTTTCCAGAGCTTTAACCTGCTGATGCAGCGCACCTGTCTGAAAAACGTCTGCTTCCCCATGGAGCTTTGCGGCATCCCCGCTGCCCAGGCGAAAAAGCGGGCGGTAGAACTGCTGGAGATCGTGGGCCTGCGTGACAAGGCCGACGCCTATCCCTCCCAGCTCTCCGGCGGCCAGAAGCAGCGGGTGGCCATCGCCCGCGCCCTGGCAACGGACCCCAAGGTGCTCCTCTGTGACGAGGCCACCTCCGCGCTGGACCCCACCACCACCGCTTCCATTCTGGCCCTGCTGAAAGACCTGAACGCCAAGCTGGGCGTGACGGTGGTGGTCATCACCCACCAGATGAGCGTCATTGAGGAAATTTGCTCCCGTGTCGCCATTCTGGATGGCGGCGTGGTGGCGGAGCAGGGCGATGTGGAAGACATCTTCTCCCATCCCTCCACCGACGCGGCCCGCCGCCTGGTGTATCCCGGCGGCGTCAGCGTGGCCCAGTATCCCGCCGGGACCCACGCCGTCCGCGTGGCATTCAACGGCGGCACGGCCTATCAGCCCCTCATCGCATCTCTTGCCATCGACCTGGGCGTCAAGGTAAATATTCTGGGCGCAGACACCCGCAACATCGACGGCAAGGCCTTCGGCACCATGCTGCTGGGGCTGCCGGACGACCCCAACGAGGCCGCCAAAGCCCTGAGCTACATCCGTTCCCAGCCCAACGTTTCCGCGGAGGAGGTGGAATACCATGGCTGATCTTCTGACTGCTGAATTTTGGACCAAATACGGTCCCCTGCTGCTGGACGGCACCGTTGACACCCTGGTCATGACCGGCATCTCCACGGTGTTCGCCTACCTGCTGGGCCTGCCCCTGGGCGTTGCCCTGATCCTGACCCAGCCCCACGGCATCCGCCCCAACAACGTCATCTACAAGGTTTTGGGCTGGATCATCAACGTGGGACGGTCCCTCCCCTTCATCATTTTGATGGTCGCCATCATGGATTTCACAAAGCTCATCGTGGGCACCAAGATCGGCGTCCGGGGCGCCATCGTTCCCCTGGTGGTCTCGGCGGCCCCCTTCATCGCCCGTATGGTGGAGACCTCCCTGTCGGAGGTGGACGCCGGCGTGGTGGAGGCAGCCCAGTCCATGGGCGCGTCCACGTTCCAGATCGTCTGGAAGGTCTACCTGCCGGAGTCGAAGCCCTCTCTGGTACTGGGCGGCGCCATCTCCATCGTGACCATCCTGGCCTACACCGCCATCGCCGGCGCCATCGGCGCGGGCGGCCTGGGCGACCTGGCTATCCGCTACGGCTATCAGCGCCGCTATCCCCCTATGCTGCTGGTAACGGTCATCTTCCTGATCGTCCTGGTGCAGCTCATTCAATCCGTTTTCAGCCATGTGTCGGCCCGCATCGACAAGCGCCTGGACAGCGGACACAAGAAGGGCTTTGGGCCTCTGGAAATGCTGGCCCGCTTCACCCACACCAAATAAACGTCCATTTCATCGGTTTCACCGCCTGTCCCTGGAATTCCGGACAGCCGTTTGAAATAAAAAATCCCAAAAAGTATTGGAGGAAAAGAACAATGAAAAAACTGCTGACTCTGGCACTGGCCCTGGTGCTGTGCCTGTCCCTGGCCGCCTGCGGCGGCTCCAAGGAGACCCCTGCCCCCGCGGAGAAGCCCGCTGAGACCGAAGCCCCCGCTGAGACTCCCGCGGAACCCACCGTGCTGAACGTTGCCGCTTCCGCCACTCCCCACGCTGAGATCCTGGAGGAGTGCGTACCCATCCTGGCCGAGCAGGGCATCGACCTGCAGATCCATGTCTACGGCGACTATGTGGTCCCCAACACCGCCGTGGAGGAGGGTGCTGAGGATGCCAACTACTTCCAGCATGTCCCCTATCTGGACAACTTCAACGCTGAAAACGGCACCCACCTGGTGAGCGTGGCCGGCGTCCACATCGAACCCATGGGCATCTACGCCGGCAAGACCGCCTCTCTGGAGGAGCTGGCTGACGGCGCTACCGTGGCTGTCCCCAACGACGTGACCAACGAGGCCCGCGCCCTGCTGCTGCTGGAGGCCCAGGGTCTCATCAAGCTCAGCGATGACGCCGGTCTGGACGCCACCCCCAACGACATTGTTGAGAATCCCAAGAACCTGACCTTCACCGAGCTGGAGGCCGCCATGGTCCCCAACGCCCTGACTGAAGTGGACATCGCCGTCATCAACGTCAACTACGCGCTGGAAGCCGGCTTCAACCCCGTGGAGGACGCTCTGGCCATCGAGGATGCTGACTCTCCCTACGTGAACATTCTGGTGGTCAAGGAAGGCAATGAGAACAACGCCGCTGTTCAGGCTCTGGTGGAAGCTCTGCACTCCGATACCGTCCGCGACTTCATCCTGGAGAAGTACGACGGCGCTGTGGTGCCCGCATTCTAAATCCAAGGGGGATTGCATCCCCCTTAGACGCCAAAAAGAGAGAGGAGCCCGATGGCTCCTCTCTCTTTTTGGCTGAACCCCCCACCAGTGACATCGGTCACTGGCGAACGCCGCCCTTGGATAGCCGTTGGCGCTTTAGCGCCTTACGGATATCGCATACCCCTTGCGGATAAAGGCGGCTGAGTCAATGTGTTTTTGTCAGGCACATGTCCTGACAAAAAATTTGTCGTTTCTCTGTGGCATTTCTGGAAAGAGCGTGTTAAAATGGGAGCGCTGCCCCCCGGGAGCGGGCAAATTCAGGTCCAACGTGGGGCTTGCGCTATGACCCGCGCACTGGGAAAGACGTATGAGATTCCAATGAAAAAGCCACGCCGTAAGGCGTGGCTTTCTTTTTACAGGCCCAATCTCTGCCGGATGGTCAGCACCGCGCAGGCGCCCAGCAGCAGGGCCAGCGCTCCGGTGCCCCAGAGGAGATTATAGCTGACAGTCTCTTTATCCTTTTTCCGCACCACGGCGGCAGACAGAAATGTCCATACAGCGATCAGGCCAAACACACAGCAGACGCTGCCTGCCGTTGTCTCCCAGCCAAGTGCTTTTGCAGCCAGGTACAGAAGGAAGCCCACGCCGGAAACGATCGCCCCTCCGTTGAGCTGCTTCTCTGTCCGCAGCAGCAGTCCCTTTTTCTTCATTTCTATTTCTCCTTAATATCCGTTTACCATGATGTCCAGCACCTTGCCCGCCACCGTGCCTGCCACGGAGCTGCCGCCGCCGCCGTTTTCCACCAGCACCACAAAGGCGTAAGGCGCGTCCTCGTTCCGCAGGAAGCCCGCGAACCAGGCGTGGGGCGTCTGCCCCTCTCCCACTTCGGCGGTGCCGGATTTGGCGCAGATGTCCATATTGGGAAAGCGGTTGGTGCCGTATGTCTTTTCCACATTGGCCGCCATCATGTCCGCCAGCTTCTTCGCCGTACCGGAAGCGGCCAGCGTCCCGGTCTTCGTGGTGATATGGGGCAGCGACGGGATCCCCAGGGCAGAAACCGTCTTTTGAATCAGGTAGGGCTTTGCCGCCTTGCCGCCGTTTGCCACGGCGCCCATATAGACCATCAGGGAGCAGGGATTCACCTGATCCTTGTACTGGCCTACGCCGGCCCAGCCAAGCTGTCCGGCGGTAATGTCCGTCCAGTGAAAAGTGCCCTTGGCAGTAGGCAGGCCGTCAATGGAATAGCTGTCCGTCAGCCCCGCCTTTTCCGTATATTTTTTCATCGTGTCCGCGCCCAGCTCCTCCGCGATCTGCGCGAACGCCACGTTGCAGCTGTTGGCGAAGGCGTCGCCGATGTGCTGCTCCCCGTGGGTGCCGGAGCAGATAATAGTCTCGTCCCCGATCTGGACGCTGCCCGTGCAGGTCCAGGTGCGGTCCTCTATATCCGGGATCTGCTCCAGCGCCGCCGTCAGCGTCACAGTTTTGTAGACGGAGCCGGGGGTGAATGTGGAGGACAAGAAGCGGTTCAGGTAGGCGCCCTTGTAGCGGTCGTTGGTCTCAATGTCCTTGGGCACGTTCAGCGGGTCATAGCTTGGGGCGGAGACCATGCATAAGATTTCCCCGGTCTTATAGTTGTACACCGCCACGGTGCCCGCGTGGCCGTTCAGCGCCTGATATGCCTCGTAATTGTACCGGGCGTCGATGGTCATGTACAGCTCCGAGCCCTGGTCGGCGCCGAAGGCGCCGTTCAGGAGGTCATAGCCTGTCAGCTTGTCGGCAAAGGCGTTCAGCGCCCCGGTGCCAATGTTGCCCTGAAGGTCGCCCACAGCGTGGAGCGTGGCCTTGCGGACCGTCTCGTTGTTGTAGTAGGTGCGCTTCCCGTTTTCTCCGGCGGACAGCACATCGCCGTCCCTGTCCAGCACGCTACCCACCACCAACTGGCCGCTGGTGTCGTAGAGATGGCGGTTAAAGGGCGAGGAGGCCCAATCGCCGCCGCTGAGCAGGTACTTGACCAGGAACACGGTCAAGCCCGCCGCCAGCAGCAGCGCCAGGATGCCGCAGACCACGGCGCGGCGTTCAATCTTCTTCATGGCGCGCCTCCTCTCCAAAGGGGTCTCCCACAGGCTCCGCCCGCCGGCGAGCGTCCTCCGTCAGCTTTCGCCCCGGACTGCGCCGGATGGCGAAGCTGGCGTTCTCCCGGGTGTCCATGGCCTTCAAAAACGCCAGCAGACCCCAGGCGGACATCATGGCGGAGCCGCCGTTGGAGACAAAGGGGAAGGTCACGCCGGTGAGGGGCAGCAGGTCCACGGAGCCAAACACGTTCAGACTGGTTTGGAACACCAGCAGAGAGCCCGCGGCGCAGGCGGCGATGATGTAGTAGCTGGAGCGCCCCGTCCGGCAGGCCCGGACGGCAAAAAACGCCAGCGTAATGATGCTCACCACCGTCAGCACGGCAATGAGCAGCCCCCACTCCTCGCACAGCATTCCGAACACCAAATCGGTATCCGCCGCCGGGACCCGGTGGAGCCAGCCCTTCCCCGCGCCCATACCCAGCAGGCCGCCGGAGGCGGCGGCGGACATGGTGCGGGTCTGCTGGTAGCCGGTGGTGGAGGCAGCTTCCCAGGCATGGCCCCAGGAAGCAAAGCGGTTGAGGATGTAAGGCTTGAATTTCAGAATAATGCCTGCCCCGAATACCGCGCCGCCGCAGATCAGGGACAGCGTGGCAAAGTCGCCGGAGCGGAGATAGGCGATGACCAGGAAGGTCACAAAGAAGATCGCGGCGGTGCCGAAGTCGCTCATCAGGCCCAGGCAGCCGATGCATACGCCGGTCAAAGCGATGAACAGCGTGATGTTCCGCTTGTGGAACAGCCGCTCCAGCGTGGCGGAACCGGCAAAGATATAGCAGATTTTTGCGATTTCCGAGGGCTGGAAGGACAGCGGGCCGATGGAGATCCAGTTGACGGCGCCGTATTTGGAATTGCCGATGAGCAGGGTGATACCCAGCAGGCCAATGGCCGCCGCAGCCATGAGCCAGCGGGTCTTACGCACCCGCTCTAAGTCCCGCAGGAACAGGCCCAGCACCAAAAACAGTCCCAGTCCCAGGAAAATCGCCATAAACTGCTTGAATAAGCTCCCCGGCGCGCTGGAGGCCGTCACCGCAAGGGACAGCGTGGACAGGAAAAAGGCGATGGTCTCCATCTCGAAGCCCACGCAGCGGGTGCACCGCAGTACGGCAAAATACAGCCACATCAATATCGTCAGCCCCAGAAACGCCAGCGGCAGCATCACGGTGGCCTCCGTTCCGGCGGCGGCGATGAGCTGCAAACAGGTCAATACCTGAAATACCGTGAGCCACAAAAAAGAGGGCCACATGGCGGCGGGCCGCTCCGCCCGGCGCTGTTCCTCCAGCGCCTCCCGCTCCGCCACGGTCTGGGGCAGGAACACCAGCGGCACGCCGCCCAAGGTAATGGTGTCGCCCATCTTCACGGAAACCGGGGCTTCCACGGCCTTGCCGTTGACCAGCGTGCCGCCCTTGGAGCCCAGGTCATAGATGGTCCAGCCGCCGTCATCCCCCCGGCAAAGCGCCGCGTGCTGGCGGGAAATGCTGGGGTAGTTCAAAAACACGTCGCAGCTTTTTCCCCGGCCCAGAATATTTTCCCAGTGGGTCAGCAGGATCGGCGCGCCGTTGGGCAGGCTCAGCTGTCCCCAGGTCTCCGGCGTGTGGGGGATCTTCAGCAGGGAGCGCACCGCCCGGTACAGGATCAGAATTGCCAGCACCGGGAACAGAAACCGCACAAAGGCCGTGTACCACTCCACCGCCAGCGGATAATCCTCCAGAAAGGATGTCAGTCCATCCAGCGTTGCCTGGAACGCCGCCAGACAGTTTTCCATGGGGCACACCTCCCTTTCGCTCTTGAAATACGAATGATTATAGCAGTTTTTCCTCATCTTGTACAGTCCCCGAAAAAAGCCGCTCCGCCAGCGGCGGAATTTTGCTTTTTCTCTTGACCTTCCAGGAAAAACTCATTATAATACTTATTTGTGCATGGACTTTTCCAAATCGGTTTTTTACACCGTTTTTACACGTAAAGAATCAACTTCATTCTGAGAGGCCAATCAACATGAAACATCCCTACAAGACGCGGGAAGGCGGCGCAACGGTGACGATTTTCGTCCCCTATGACTGCAAAAACCACTGCCCTTTTTGTATCAACAAAGGTGAATACGCTGACCTGACGGGCTTTTCGCTGGAGAAGATCTGCGAGAGCATCCGCCGTATGGACGCCATCACGCCCCGCTGTGACTTTGTGTTTACCGGCGGTGAGCCTTTCGCCGATCTGACGGCGCTGCAGACGATGCTGGACGAGATCCCCACCACCCACAAGGTCTACATCAATACCACCCTGCCGGTATCCGAGCACACATCCGAGGAGGACATCCTCGCCTTCGCCGAAAAGAACAAGCATAAGATCACCTGCATCAATGTCTCCCGCCATATGCAGAAGTATGTGGTGGAGTCCAACGACGGCCTTCTGGCCAGCCTGCCGGTGCCCTTCCGGGTGAACTGCGTGCTCTACAAGGACTATCCCGCCGAGGGCCTGGTCCCCTACATGGAGCGGTTTTTGAAGATCCCCGGCGCCTCCATCCAGTTCCGCTTCGATTACACCGCCACCACGCCGGAGAACCTGTACGACGAGGACGGCGACAAGATCCTCCACGATCTGAAGCAGGTGGCCCGGTACACCGGCCTGGACGGTTGCCGGATGCGCTGCGGCTTCCACTTTGACTATAAGGGCATGGAACTGACTTACCACAAAACCCTGCCCTACTCCACCATTGAGGAAACGGACCCCGCCGACGGCGTGACCTACGACATCCTGTACGATATTCTCATCAAGCAAAACGGCGACATCCACTCTGACTGGACCGGCGTACTGCTGGATGTGGACGCCTATGAAAAGGTTGTCTATGAGCCTTACGACCTGAAATGGCTGGTCCGCGCATAAAAACGACTATGAAAAGCGGCGCGTATGCGCCGCTTTTTTGCCATAAGGAGGAATCTGCATGAAAGAAATCAAAACCGCGGGCGTTATTGGCTTAGGCGCCCTGGGCACCCTGTACGCTCATCTGCTGACCGAGGCCCTGGGCCGGGAGCATGTGCTGGTACTGGCGAACAAAGGCCGGGTGGAACGCTACCGCCGGGAGGGCGTGTTCTTCAACGGCCAGCTTCAGGATTTCAACTATGCCGACGCCGCCGCGGTAACAGAGCCGGTGGACCTGCTTTTGTTCGCGGTCAAATTCGGCGGACTGGACAGCGCCGTGGAGACATGCCGCCATCTGGTGGGCCCGGACACCACCCTGGTCTCCGTCCTCAACGGCATCTCCAGCGAACAGGTGCTGGGCGCAGCCTTCTCCCCGGAGCAGGTGGTCTGGTGCGTGGCCCAGCGGATGTCCGCTTTAAAAGAGGGCAATCACGTCACCGTCTCTCCCCTGGGTGAGCTTGCCATCGGCGTGCCCGCCGGACAGAACGAGCGCCATCTGCGGCGGCTGACAGCCTTTTTTGACAGCATCTCCTTCTCTTACGCCCTCCCCGGCGATATTGCCACCCATATGTGGAGCAAGCTGATGTGCAACACCGGCTGCAACCAGGCCGCCATGCTGTACCAGTGCGGCTACGGCGCCCTCCAGGTCCCCGGCGAGGCCCGGGACACCATGCTGGGCGCCATGCGGGAGGTGGTGGCGGTGGCCAACGCCGAGGGCGTCCCTCTGTCGGAGAAGGACATCGACGGCTGGCTTGCCATCATCGACACCTTCCCCGCCGACGGGGAACCCTCCATGCGGCAGGACGGCAAGGCCCACCGGAAAAGCGAGCTGGAGCTGTTTGCGGGCACCGTCCGGCGGCTGGCCCGAAAGCACAACATCGCTGTCCCGGTGAACGACCGCATCTACGAGCAGGTGCGGACTATGGAAGCCGCCTACTGAGCTTCTGAAATCTCTTTTCGGGAGGAGTCTCCTATGGAAACCGACATCCGCATCCGTATGGCCCGCTGGGAGGACGCACCCGCCCTGCTGGATATTTTCACCCCCTATGTTCTCCAGACGGCAGTGGCCTTCAACTATGAGCCGCCCACGCTGGAGGAATTCCGCGCCACCATGGAAGACCGGCTCCGCCGCTATCCTTACCTGGTGGCCCAACGGGGCGGGGAACTGATCGGCTATGCCTATGCCTCTCCCTTCAAGGCCCGGGCGGCCTATGACTGGGCGGTGGAGACCTCCATCTATGTCAGGCAGGACCAAACCGGCACCGGCTGCGGGCGGGCGCTGTACGACGCCCTGGAACGTATTCTGAAAGCCCAGCACATTTTGAGCATGTATGCCTGCATCGCCTATACCGACCACGCGGACGACCACCTGACCAACAACAGCCCGGAATTTCACACCCACATGGGCTATGAGCTGACGGCCAAATTTCCCAAATGCGGCTACAAGTTCGGCAAGTGGTACGATATGATCTGGATGCATAAGGAAATAGGCCCTCACACTTCCGCTCCCCTGCCGGTCATTCCGGTCACGGAATTGGATGTCCCCAATCTGCTGAGATAACAAAACGGCACCCGCTTTTCAGCGGGTGCCATTTTTTAGCGTATTGCGGATCACTTGCTCAGAGCCTCGTCGATGGCCTTGGCAGCAGTCTTGCCAGCGCCCATGGCCAGGATGACGGTGGCAGCGCCGGTGACGGCGTCGCCGCCGGCGTAGACATTGTCCTTGGAGGTCAGGCCGTCCTCGTTGACCACGATGCCGCCCTTCTTGTTGATCTCCAGACCCTTAGTGGTGTCCTTGATTAGGGGGTTGGGGCTGGTGCCCAGGGCCATGATGACGCAGTCCACGTCCAGGTCGAACTCGCTGCCGGGGATCTCCACGGGGCGGCGGCGGCCGGAGGCGTCGGGCTCGCCCAGCTCCATCTGGATGCAGCGGATCTTGTTGACGTTGTCGTTCTCATCCGCCAGGATCTCCACGGGGTTGTTGAGGGTCTTGAAAATGATGCCCTCTTCCTCGGCGTGCTCCACTTCCTCCTTACGGGCGGGCAGTTCCTCCATGCCGCGGCGGTACACGATGTAGACCTCGGCGCCCAGGCGCTTGGCGCAGCGGGCGGCGTCCATGGCCACGTTGCCGCCGCCCACCACGGCCACCTTCTTGGGATGGACGATAGGGGTGTCGGAGTCGGGCTTGTAGGCCTTCATCAGGTTGATACGGGTCAGGAACTCGTTGGCGGAGAACACGCCCTTGTAGTTGACGCCGGGGATGTTCATGAACATGGGCAGACCGGCGCCGGAGCCAATGAACACGGCCTCGAAGCCCTGTTCCTCCATCAGCTCGTCAACGGTGATGGTGCGGCCGACCACAGTATCGGTGGCGATGGTGACACCCAGAGCCTTCAGGCCGTCCACTTCCTTCTGGACGATGGACTTGGGCAGACGGAACTCAGGTATGCCGTAGACCAGCACGCCGCCGGCCAGGTGCAGCGCCTCAAAGACGGTGACCTCGTAACCCTTGCGGGCCAGGTCGCCGGCGCAGGTCAGGCCTGCGGGACCGGAGCCCACGATGGCCACGCGGTGGCCGTTGGAAGCGGGCTTTTCAGGCAGGGTGTGACAGTTGGCGTTGTGCCAGTCGGCCACAAAGCGCTCCAGGCGGCCGATGCCGACGGGATCGCCCTTCTTGCCCCGGACGCAGTACTTCTCGCACTGGTTCTCCTGGGGGCAGACACGGCCGCATACGGCGGGCAGAGCGGAGGTGTGGGAGATGATCTGATAGGCCTCCTCGAAGTTGCCCTTGGCGACCTCGGCGATGAACTCGGGGATATGTACCATAACCGGGCAGCCGGTCATGCAGGGCTTGTTCTTGCAGTTCAGGCAGCGCTGGGCCTCGTCCAGAGCCTGCTCCTCAGTGTAGCCCAGAGCGACCTCCTGGAAGTTCTTGTTGCGAACGTTGGGGTCCTGAGAGGGCATGGGATTCTTGGTCAAAGACATGTTAGCCATGATTATTCGGCCTCCTTTTTGAACAGGTTGCAGGTCTCCTCGTGCTTGTGCATCTCGAAGTCCCGGTACATCTGGTTGCGCTTGACAGCCAGATCCCAGTCGACCTTATGACCGTCAAAGTCGGGGCCGTCCACGCAGGCGAACTTCATCTCGCCGCCGACGCTGAGGCGGCAGCCGCCGCACATGCCGGTGCCGTCTACCATGATAGGGCTCATGGACACGGTGGTGGGGATGCCGTAAGGCTCGGTGGTCTTGCTGACGAATTTCATCATGATCATGGGGCCGATGGCGAAGACCTCGTCGTACTGGTTGCCCGCCTCAATCAGCTCCTTCAGAGCGTCGGTGACCAGACCCTTCTGACCGTAGGAACCGTCGTCGGTGCAGATCTTCAGCACGTCGGAGGACTTCCGGAAGTCATCCTCCAGGATGACCAGATCCTTATTCTTGAAGCCGACCACCGCGTGGACCTCGGCGCCGTCGTCATGGAACTTCTTCAAAACGGGGTAGGCGATGGCGCAGCCCACGCCGCCGCCGACCACGCAGACCTTCTTCTTGCCTTCGGTGACGGTAGCCTTGCCCAGGGGTCCCACGAAGTCCTGGAGGCAATCGCCCTCATTCAGGCGGGCCAGCTTCTCGGTGGTGGCGCCCACGGTCTGGACAATAATGGTGACGGTGCCCTTCTCGGGATCGTAGTTGTTGATGGTGATGGGGATGCGCTCGCCGTTCTCATCCACGCGGAGGATGATGAACTGGCCCGGCTGGGCCTTCTTTGCGATCAGGGGCGCCTCGATCTCGTACAGGGTCACTGTGGGACGGAGGGCCTCTTTTCTCACGATGCGATACATACTATTCCTTCTTTCCCAAATGATGAAATGAAAAACGACCTGTATCCTGCCATAAACGCATTGCTTACATTTTAATATATCAGGAATGGTTCGTCAATCCATAATCGACAATTTTTTCACAAATTATTTTTGAGCTCAAAGCAGCGTGATCTGCCGCCCCTCCGTACGGATGACTCCCTCTTCCCGCAGCCGCTTCAGCTCCCGCATCATGGCGCTGCGGTCCGTGGCGATATAGTCCGCAAGGGTGCTCAGGGAAAAGGGCAATGTAAAGGTGCTGCTGCCCGCCTGCTCCGAGAGCTGGCGGAAATAGCACAGGAGTTTTTCCCGGATGGAGCGGCGGGACAGCACATCCACCCGCTCGCTGAGGGCCTGGGCCTTGCCGCTCATCAGCCGCAGCATATTCTGCACCAGAATGCTATGCCGGGTGCAGGCGCTTTCGCACCGCTTGAGGATATGGGGATAGTCGATGAACAGCACATCGCAGGGCGTGCGGCACACCACCTCCAGGCTGTCCCCGCTGGAGCCGGCGAAGGCCAGCGTCTTGCCAAAGACGCCTCCCGGTCCCAGCTCCTCCATCACGGTAGACACCCCTTCCTCATCAATGCGGATGAGCGCCGCGCAGCCCCGCTCCACAACGCCCACGGCGTCGTTTTTGGGAGACGAGAAATCATAGATCAGATCGTCTGACCGGAAAGACTTCTGGACAGCCTGAAAACAGGTGAGCAGGCTGCGGTAATCCTCATAGCTGATGTCCTGAAACAATGGGCTTTTTGCCAGTTCCTGCTGCGACAACATATTGCCGCCTCCTTTTTGTTGCATATATCACAGAATTATCATAACAGCTTCCACTGGAAAAGTAAAGGAATTTCCCTAGCAAATTTCATAAATTGTTCACCATTACCAGTGGTATCTATTGTATATTATGAATAGAGGCCGAAGAGCCAAATACAGGCGGGCTTTCCGTCTTCGAGAAAAGGGGCTGTTTCGTGAATATCGCTTATTTCCTGCTTCCCAAAAACCGCGTCGCGTACCTCTATGACGACTACACGTTCCGGCAGGGACTGGAAAAGATGCGGCACCATGGCTACACCGCCATCCCCGTCATCAGCCGGGACGGAAAGTACGTCGGCACCGTCAGCGAGGGGGATTTCCTCTGGCGGCTCGTCGCTGACGAGGGAGAGGGCCAGCGGCCCTGCTCCATGAAGGATCTGGAGCAGCTCCAGGTACGGGACATTCTCCGGGAAACCCAGTACCTCCCCGTCCGCATCACCGTCAGCATGGAAGAACTTCTCACCAGCGCCATGAACCAAAATTTTATCCCCGTGGTGGACGACAGCGGCAGTTTTATCGGCATCGTCACGCGAAAGGACATCATCCGCTATTTTTCGGAAGGAAAGCAAGTCCCGGAAAAAACGTTTTTGCAGAAAATCGTATAAGAAAACAGGGTCTGACAAAGCGTCAGGCCCTGTTTTTTTATCTTTTTCCGCAGACGGTATCCGCCAGCCGGAGGGCTTCCTCCTCCACGGCGGTACGGCCGCTGCGGGCAGGCGCTTCTTTTTTTGCCGCCCGCTTGCCCTGGGACTTCAGCGCCGCGCAGCAGACAAAGGCCAGCAGGCAGGCGGAGCCCACCCGCCAGACGGTCCGGGAGACGGCATCATAGCCCTGCCAGACCGTAGGCAGCGCCAGGTCAGCAATGGCCAGCAGCGCCGTCATGCCCAGCAGGAACAGCACGTTCCGGGGCCGCAGAATTTTCCGCAGAGGCACATCGGGAAAGGCCGCCTTTACCGAGCAGGCAAATACCGCCGCCAGGATCAGCGCCAGACAAAACCAGCCTAACACTCTGGACAGCAGCGGCGTCAGGGCGCTGGCCCACAAGGTGGAAAGTCCGGTCAGCAGCACCCAGCCCAGCACCCACAGCGGCACCCCCACCAGCATCCGCACCGCCGCGGGCAGGGACAGTACCCATTCCCGGATGCGGGCCGCGGGCCCACTCTGCCGCTCCTCCGGAGCCGCGCCGCTGTCATCGTCATCCGTCTGCACGGCCACCGCCGCCGGCGGGTCCTGCATCAGGTCAGCGGGGCTGTCAAACGCCGCGCCGGTGACCATACCGGCGGCCGCCGCCACTGTGACCGCCGCGGCGGCTGCTTTTTTCTTGTCCATTCTCTCGCCCCCTTTTGCGGGATATTTTACCGCAGATTCCAAAAAAAGACAAGTGCTATCCAAAAGAGCGGCACCGCAATGCGGTGCCGCTCTCACTAATTTTCAAAATACGCCCAGGTGCTCCAGCAAAATCTTCACGCCCAGCAGGATCAGAATGATGCCGCCGGATAACTCCGCCCGTTTCTTATAGCGGACGCCGAAGAAGTTGCCCACGACCACGCCCACAATGGAAAGAACAAACGTTGTGCATCCAATGATGCTGATGGCCGGGAGAATGGACACTTCCAGAAACGCGAAGGTCACGCCCACCGCCAGCGCGTCAATGCTGGTGGCGACAGCCATCAAAAACAGCTGCTTGTAATCAATTTTCACCGTAATGGCACAGGCTGTCTCCTCCTCTTCCGGAGACAGTGCCTCCCGCGCCATATTTCCGCCGATCAGCACCAGCAGAACGAACGCCACCCAGTGGTCAATGTTCTGGATGTACCCCGCGAACTGGGAGCCCAGCAGCCAGCCGATCAGCGGCATCAGCGCCTGGAAGCCCCCGAAAAACAAAGCGATGATCCCGGCGTAGCGCCAGTTCAGCTTTTTCATGCACAGGCCCTGGCAAATCGCCACGGCAAAGGCGTCCATGGAAAGTCCAACGCCAATGAGAAACAACTCCAGAAAACTCATGGTACAGCTCCTAACGGTTTCACAGAATGACCGGCACCGGCCGGAGGATAGTCAGACTGTCCGGCGTTACATCGCAGTCATATGCGCAAACGCTTACACCATGGGACACCGCTTCCCGCAGGGCCGCGCCGAAAGCGGGGTGCGTATCGTCATTGGGGGAAACACTGTCAATGTCCTTTATTTGTACCACAAAGAATAGTGTAGCGTCAAGCCCCTTTTCCGCCGCTTTCTGCAATTCCCGGATGTGTTTGATTCCCCGTTCCGTGGGAGCGTCCGGGAAGCGGGCGCGGCCGTTTTCCTCCAGTGTCACGCCCTTGACCTCCACCAAATGCAGCCCTTTTTCCGTCTCCAGGCAGAAATCCAGCCGGGATTCTCCGTAAACGTATTCGCTGTGAATGGCAGTCAAACCGGGGAGAAATCCCCCTGCCGCCGCCCACTCACCAAAGACCTTATTAGGTGCCTGGGCGTCCATGTTGATAAGCCGCTCCCCCTTCTCCACCGCGATCAGATCGTAAGGCGTCTTGCGGGCCGGATTGACGGCCCGTTCCAAATAGACCGTGGCGCCCGGGACCAGCAATTCCCGGCACCGGCCGGTATTTTTCACGTGGACGGTCTGGACGACCTCCTCCGTTTCCACCTTGGCGATAAACCGGTTGGGCCGGGCCAGGAACCTGCCCGGAATCACCGTTTGATACTTCAAATGCCGCACATCCTTCCATTCTGCCGCACGATACCGGCGGAGAGATCCTGTTCAGATGTGCTTCATTATATCATAGAGTCTCTGTTTATGTCCCCACTTTTTCCAATTGTGCGAAATTTTCTTCGTCAACATATCCAAAAACGAAAGAAGAAATCTAACCAAGGCCGGATTGTCTTTTCTCCAAAAATTTGTTATAATATTTTCAATTTCGAGTACAGGAGGGAACCTATGGACTATTCCATCATTTTTGTCTGCTTGATGGGAATGGGAACGGTGTTTTTTGGTCTGATCTGCCTGATCGTCCTGACAACGCTTCTGGGCCGTATCTGCGGCCGCAGTCAAAAAGCCGCTCTGCCCGCAGTGGAAGCCCCTGCTCCCGCGCCAGCGGTGAACCAGCAGGAGCTGATCGCCGCCATCTCCGCCGCCATCGCGGAAGAACTTGGCACCGATATTACTGGCATCCGAATTCTGTCCGTCAAGAAGCTGTAAGCCAACAGAGTAAATAACAAGAAGGAGAACGCATTTATGAAAAAATACAGAGTGACCGTCAACGGCACCGCCTATGAGATCGAACTGGAAGAGCTGACCGGCGCCGCTCCTGCGCCCGCCGCTGCCCCGGCTCCCGCTCCCGCGGCTGCTCCTGCTCCCGCGGCTGCGCCCGCCGGCGGAGAGAAGGTGACCTCCCCCATGCCGGGCACCATTCTGTCTGTCAATGTGGCTGTCGGCGATGCGGTCAAGCGCGGCCAGGTCCTGATGGTCCTGGAGGCCATGAAGATGGAAAACGAGATCATGTGCCCCTGCGACGGCAAGATCGCCTCCGTCAATACCTCCAAGGGAGCCTCCGTGGAATCCGGCACGCTGCTGTGCGTCATCCAGTAACGGACTGGAGGCGTGTATGGAAGCTATCCTGAATTTTATCAACGACACCGGCTTCGTCATGTTCTTTCAAAGCGGCGGCTGGAAGAACATGGTGATGCTCTGTATCGCATGTTTTCTGCTGTACCTGGGCATCGGCAAAAAGTTTGAGCCCCTGCTGATGGTGACCATCGCCTTCGGCATGCTGATGACCAACCTGCCCGGCGCCGGTATGTTCCATGAAATTTTATTCGCCGGCGGCCACATCCACTGGGACCTCATCGGCGGCTCCCCCGTCACCGCGGAGTTCCTCGCGGAGATGCAGGAGCTGGGTGTGTCACAGAATGTCCTGGCTCCCTATGTGGAACAGCTGATGGCCGCGGCCCAGTCCACCTTTACCCCGGAAGTCATTGAAAGCGCCATGTCGGAGATCGCCGCTTCCGCCGGCAGCGCCCTGAGCACCTTTGAGGTGCAGCTTGAGGCGCTGGTTCAGGCGGAGCAGGCTGCCGCCTATTACGGCATGGAGCTGTCCAACGTCACCGTCTCCACCGGCCTCATCGACATCCTGTACTTAGGCGTGAAGCTGGGCATTTATCCCTGCCTGATCTTCATGGGCGTGGGCGCCATGACCGACTTCGGTCCCCTGATCGCCAATCCCAAGAGCCTGCTGCTGGGCGCTGCCGCCCAGGTGGGCATCTTCCTGACCTACGCCGGCTGCCGTCTCATGGGCTTCACCGGCGCGGAGGCCGGCTCCATCGGCATCATCGGCGGCGCCGACGGCCCCACCGCCATCTTCGTCACCGCTATGCTGGCTCCGGCCCTGCTGGGCCCCATTGCCGTGGCCGCTTATTCCTACATGGCGCTGGTGCCCGTCATCCAGCCTCCCATTATGAAGCTGCTGACTACCGAAAAAGAGCGGCAGATCGTGATGAAGCCCCTGCGGGAAGTATCCAAAAAAGAGAAGATCATCTTCCCCATCGTGGTAACTATCTTCGTGGCCCTGCTGGTGCCCTCCGCCGGTCCTCTGATCGCCTGTCTGATGCTGGGCAACCTGTTTAGAGAGTGCGGCGTCACGGAGCGGCTCAGCAAGACTGTCCAGAACGAGCTCATCAACATCGTCACTATCTTTCTGGGCGTGTCTGTGGGCGCCACCGCCACCGGCGCCACCTTCCTGTCCCTCCAGACCATCAAGATCATGGTCATGGGCATCGTGGCCTTCGGCTGCGGCACAGCCGGCGGCGTCCTGCTTGCCAAGTTTATGAACCTGTTCCTGAAGGAGAAGATCAATCCCCTCATCGGCTCCGCCGGTGTCTCCGCCGTGCCGATGGCCGCCCGCGTGTCCCAGAAGGTGGGCCAGGAGGCCAATCCCGGCAACTTCCTGCTGATGCACGCCATGGGCCCCAACGTGGCTGGCGTCATCGGCTCCGCTATTGCGGCAGGCGTCCTCATCTCTCTGTTCGGTTAATCCTTTTTCTTGAAAGACTGTAACGACACTTGATTTTGCAAAGCAAAATCTTAGAGGAGTACGTCCTCGTAGAGGAAAAAGGATCAAAAAGAACTTTAACGCGCCACCAGGTCTGAAATTACGCAGTTTTCGCGCCCGACAACGATACCCTGGTGGCAAGCTGGAGGTTTTCTATGGAATTTTTGTCTAACAAGCCCCTGTATATCACGGACACCATCCTCCGTGACGCCCACCAGTCCCAGGCGGCCACCCGCATGCGGGTGGAGGATATGCTCCCCGCCTGCGAGGTGCTGGACTCCATCGGCTACTGGTCCCTGGAGTGCTGGGGCGGCGCCACCTTCGACTCCTGCATGCGCTTCCTCAACGAGGACCCCTGGGAGCGCCTGCGGAAGCTCCGCAAGGCCCTGCCCCACACCAAGCTGCAGATGCTGTTCCGGGGCCAGAACATCCTTGGCTACAAGCACTACGCCGACGACGTGGTGGACGCCTTCTGCCGCAAGTCCATCGAAAACGGCATCGACATCATCCGTATCTTTGACGCGCTGAACGATGTCCGCAACCTGGAGCAGGCCATTAAGTCCACCAAGAAATACGGCGGCATGGTGGAAGCCGCCATGAGCTACACCATCTCCCCCATCCACAATGAGGAGTACTTCGTAAAGCTGGCGAAGGAGCTGGAGCAGATGGGCGCCGATGTCATCTGCATCAAGGACATGGCGAACCTGCTCCTGCCCATGGACGCCTACTCCCTGGTGAAGCGTCTGAAAGAAACGGTCAGCGTACCCATCCACCTCCATACCCACAACACCACCGGCACCGGCGACATGGTGTATCTCATGGCAGCCATGGCCGGCGTGGACATCGTGGACACCGCTCTCAGCCCCCTGGCCAATGGCACTGCACAGCCCGCCACCGAGTCTCTGGTCGCCACGCTGAAAGGCACGGCGCGGGACACCGGCCTGGACCTGAACAAGATGAGCGAGGCCGCCGTCCACTTCCGTAAGGTGGCGCAGAAGCTGAAAGAGCAGGGCTCCCTGGACCCCAAGGTTTTGAATGTGGACACCAACACCCTGCTGTACCAGGTCCCCGGCGGTATGCTGAGCAACCTCATTTCCCAGCTCAAGCAGGCTGGTAAAGAAGACAAGTATTACGATGTGCTGGCGGAGATCCCCCGTGTCCGTGAGGACTATGGCTATCCCCCGCTGGTGACGCCCTCCAGCCAGATCGTGGGCACCCAGGCGGTGATGAACGTCATCATGGGCGAGCGGTACAAGACCTTCACCAAGGAGTCCAAGGCCATGCTGCGGGGCGAGTACGGCAAACTGCCCGGCACCGTCAATGAGGAGGTCCGGGCAAAAGCCGGCATCAAGCCGGAGGATGTCATCACCTGCCGTCCGGCGGACCTGCTGGAGCCGGAGGTAGAGAAATACCGGGAGGAGTTCAAGGACATCGCCAAGAGCGACGAGGACGTGCTCTCCCTGGCCCTGTTCCCCCAAGTGGCGCCCAAGTTCCTTGCCTGGCGGGACGGCCCCCACGACGAGCCTGCCAAGGCCCCCGAAGCCCCCAACGCAGCAGCCCCTGCCGATCCCAACGCGGTCCGGGAGCTGTATGTGGAATATAAGGGCTGATTTGCAGAAGAGAAGACACGGTATCTTACGATACCGTGTCTTTTTTAAGCCTGCGGCAATAGCGGGCTGTACATCATAATAGCGTCGTTGGTAAATAAAAACTGTTCTTCCAACAATTTTCCCAGCAAATCATAGGCGTTTCTGTACAGTGCGTTATGGCGGATATATCCGCCCCAGGCTGCCTGCTCAATCCGGGCGTCCCGCTCCACGATCTCATAACGGTTTTCCGGCGGATACATGGCCCGCCATTCTCCCTCCAGATGTGTTTCACCAACCTGAAGGCAAAGCTGAAACTCCTGATCGGTATCATTCCGAACATCAAATCCCGATGCGGATATGCGCAGGTTGCACCGCTTCCAAAGGGTTGTGTACGGTCAACATCAGGAAATACATCATGGGAATGCCGGTAACGCTCCACCACCGTCAGCGGCGTATGGAGTGTCATCCAGAAAATCAGGTTGGACAGCTGGCACAGTCCCCCGCCAACGTCACTGCCGATATGTCCCAGAAACAGCACCATTCCCTCCCGGTATCCCTTTCGTCGGGTGGGCTTTCCGATGAGCTTCCAATAGCTGAAGGTCTCACCGGGGCGGATAACAATACCGTCCAGACGCGCCGCTGCCAGTTTCAAATTAACGACCTTATTCTGCTGCCACTCCATTTGGTCGCCGCTTAAATTGCGGATCAGGGGTGTCGCGTGCGTGAATTGGCTACAAGGCAGTCGGTCTTTTCTGCGTTCTTTAGCCCATTGAAACCTGGGAGAACACCACAGCAAATAGCGCTTTCCAGCATAATAAGCTTTTCCCAGCCGCAAACGCAGCCAGCTTCGGTGAACAGGCGGCCGCAAAGTCTTATCTATCGAATCAAGCATGGCAATTTTACACTCCTCAATGCTTTTTTCCATTCTAATGCGGAACCCATAAAATATCGTTACAAGGCGGATACAAAATTACCTGTTGAACATCGAACAGCAAAAAAGCGGCAGTCGTATGACTGCCGCTCAGTGTTGGCGCTACCTATTTTCCCGGGCCGTTGCCAGCCAAGTATTGTCGGCAGAGACGAGCTTAACTACCGTGTTCG
>NZ_JAFBIS010000001.1 GCF_021531435.1 Oscillibacter valericigenes | reverse complement strand
TCCATCATGCCCCAAGTCGGATGATGAATATTGGGTTCATACGTTGCAGACAGTCTTTACAGAACTCGAGGCTCTGGGACTGTCGGAGGCTGTCCCGAAACCGGAGCCAAAGAAGCGTGGCAGAAAACCAAAGGCAAAGGAAGGACCAACCCTCAAGCGTCCTCGAGGACGCCCGCGAAAGAATGATAATCACTCTGCCGGACTTCTATAGTCCGACAAACTGGGAATCTATTAATTAAATACGGCGTCTTAATTTCGCAGATCACGTCGTCCGGCCGGGGCTGCATCAGCTCAACCATCATGCGGATGATATGGCGGGGGGTACGGAACTGGCCGTTGACGCCGGCAGTAGCGATTTTGCTGAGGAGGTATTCGTATATATCGCCACGGGTGTCGCTGTCCTGCATCTGCGCCATCTGCTCATAGATGCCGTCCAAGGCGGTAACGATCTTATCCAGCATCAGCGGCGTGGGGATTTTGAAAATGGCATCATCCATATACTTGGCGTAGGCGCTGGACTTATCGCCGTGAAGCGTCTTGATGAACGGGAACACCCACTCCTGCACAGTGGCGTACATTTTGCCCGCAGGAAAATCGTGAAATACCGACCACTTCAACTGATTTCCCGGAATGGTGCGGTCACCGATTTTTACCTCATCGGCAAAGATGCTTTTGTGGGGCAGGCCCAGCATGGCGCTCTCTTTGGCCCGCAGATTGTCGGTATCGTCCAGATCGCGGATAAACATCAGATAGGTCATCTGCTCCACGACGTCCAGCGGGTTGGTGATGCCGCCGGTCCAAAAAATTTCCCAGAGGCTGTTGATTCTATTTTTCAGTTCGCCAGTCAGCATATCAGTCTATCTCCCTGTTCCAGATATAGGCGGTATAGCGTCCGCCGCCAAGTTTGATGATCTCGCCCTTTTTCTGTAATTCAATCAACGTCCGCTGCACGGTGACCTGGCTGATATCAGGGCACTTCTCCATGATCTCTGCCTTGGTAATCTTGCCGAGGGTATCTTTGATGATTACCCGGATACGCTCCGGCTTGGACATGCCGCTGGTGACCAGGACTTGTACGCGGGAAGAAAAGTCCCGATAGGCGGCGACGATCACGCCCAGCATATAGCGCACAAATGGCGCATAGTCATTTTGGTTCTCATGCCACCCGACAGAACTCTGCTGCAACGTTTCGTAATACGTCTCTTTGCTCTGCTCGATGACTTTTTCGATACTGATATATTTTCCAACGATATAACCGCTCCGGTAGAGAAGCAGCAGCGTCAGCAGTCGGCTCATGCGGCCATTTCCGTCGTTAAAAGGATGAATGCAGAGAAAATCCAGAATGAACATGGGAATCACAAGCAACGGGTCCGCACCGGACTGCACCGCTTCATCATAGGCTTTACAGGCGAAGTCGATGGCTTCCGGCGTCTCCCAAGCGGGAACCGGCTGGAAACGAACGAACCGATTACCTGCTGAATCGGTCTCTGCGATCACATTGTCAGAATTTTTATAGTTTCCCCCAATGGACATACCGCTGAACTTATACAAATCACGATGCAGCTGTAAAATCATGGTCGGACGCAGCGGGATATACTCATAACTCTCATGGATCGTGGCAAGAACATCACGGTATCCGGCAATATCTTGCTCGTTTCTGGTGCGGGGAGTGGTCTTATCCAGCACAATTTTCTTCAATCGCTCGTCAGAAGTGTAGATACCTTCAATTTTGTTAGATGCCTCGGTGCTCTGGATTTTTGCAACCTCTACCAACTGGGTCAGCGTGTCACTGTTGGCCTCAACGAACAGATTTTGCTCACCCTTGAACTCATGGATCTGGGTCAGCAACGCAACAATATCGGGAACAAGCAGCTTCTGCCACTCATTTTGGAATTCATACTTACGCATATAGTACCTCAACAAACTGGTTTATAGCATTTTGCTGAATATATTATATGTCTAATACGATGACAAGTCAATTTAATTTTATCATTATTGCATTATTGATTTAATTGAAAACAAAAGCAATAAATTATAGGTTGATTTTTACCTATTATTGAATATAATAAAAGCAGAAAGAAGGTGTGCATATGAACATCGACAGCAATACCATCGTTTCTGTAACGGAAGCAAATCAAAACTTTTCCCGTGTGACCCGCATCGCCGAAAAGAAAGGCAGTGCTGTTATCTTCAAGAACAATCGTCCCAAATATATGTTGATTGACCTTGAGAACTCTCCGGTTATCGACATGAGTGATGACGAGAAAATTGACTTTGTTGCAGCACGCATCCTGAAAAAATATAAGCCTGCATTTCTGGAGTTGGCGAAATGATCAAGTTTTCAAAAGAAAAGGTCCTTTTGCTGCATCGGTTGATTGCTGAGGAAACCGGCGGCAGTATCGGTGTTCGGGACGAAGGACTACTGGAAGCTGCCCTGGAGAATGCGTTCGCCAGCTTTGGAGGAGAGGAGTTCTACCCTTCGAAGGAAGAAAAGGGCGCACGCCTGGGCTATGAGCTCATCTCCAACTACGCATTTGTCGATGGAAACAAGCGGATCGGCATGTATGTGATGCTGACATTTCTGGAAGTCAACGGAATCCGCCTGGAGTGTACCAACGAGGAGGTCGCGGAAGTGGGCCTCGCTGTTGCGGCGGGAGAAATGAAATACGAAGCATTGTTGGCTTGGGTCAGGGAGCACAGGATTTGAGAACTCCTGACTACTATTTGACTACTGTTTCGGAAGATACGAAAAAACCCGGGAGCCATTGCGGCGCAATGGCTTCCAGGTTTGCTCCGTTTTTCCTCAATATTTGTGCAAAACTACTGGAACCCCTGGGGCATCAGCGCTCCAGCGTTGACGGCCTGATAACTCCGACTCTGAAGGCCGCTGGTTCGAATCCAGTCGGGCGTACCAAAAACTCTCGTAAATCGAATATTTACGAGAGTTTTTTGCTTGTAAAGTTCAGAATTTAAGTTGCCGGTTTGACTACTATTTCGTATAGGACTCTTTCCGCCGCCGCATAAGCAAATCCCAGCAGACCCATCAAATATGGATCTGCTGGGAAATTTTATTATCTGTTTTCAGTCAGTCTACATGCGCAATTCCTTATAATCATAGCAGGGGCTGTGAAGCAAACCTTGTCAGCCTGAGCTCTGAGCGTAAGTTATTTGATATTGTGACATTGTTGAAAACTCATATTTATGTGTGCTGATCTACATTATATGCGGAGGTTTTAATTCTTCAAATACTGTTTCCGGAATTTGATAAAGTTAGTGGTCCCTGGGGCAAAACGGATTGGGAAACTGGTTCGTGTGCTCTTCTCGCCTCAATATCAATGACCCACTATTACTCCGTCAATTTGCGCAGAATACTTTCAAATCCTTTGCAAGCCTTTATAAGTTGTTCAACCTCAATGTACTCGTCTCGCACATGTGCCAGAGTTTCCAGAGAAGGACCGTATCCAATTGTAGGAATGCCTGCCTCACCACAGAAGTGACTGCCATTGGTGCAGAAAGCGAAATGGGAGATTTGGGTATCAATTCCCGCTTCCTTCAGGCCGGTAACTGCTTTCTGAACAAAATCACTCTTTTCATCGATTACCCAGGCGGGGAAGTAACGCTTGGCAGAAATGGTCTCACCGGTCCAGCATTTTTCTTTTCCTTCTGCCAAATAGGTTTTTGCCTTTAGACCGGGGACCCGCTGCTGGGCACGGTGGATGGCCTCTTCGATCTGACCGAGGATGACGGCTTCGTCTTCCCCTACCAGTGTGCGGCGGTCAAAGGTTGCGCGGCACAGAGAAGGAACAACAGATGCTCCGGGATAAGGATATGAGATGATATCGGTCAATTCCAAAATTCCCTTGCCAAGAATAGGATGCTCATTGGGAACAATCTTACAGATTTCCTCAATCAGAACCATCATCATATAGACAGCGTTAACGCCTTTTTCGGGATTGGAAGAGTGGCAGCTGACGCCCTCAGTTTCCACAACGACTTCGGCGCGGCCACGCTGACCAATCTTTACGGTAGAGGATGTTGCCTCACCGATAATTACAAAATCAGGCTTAACTGCCTTGGTAATTTCGCGGGAGGAGATTCCTTCAAAGCATTCCTCATGAACGGTACAGGAAACAGCAATATTGCCGGCGAAATCACGATCAGTATCTTCGGCGAGATGTGCAGCTGCGGAAATCATCGCCGTCACGCTGCCTTTCATGTCGGAAGTACCACGACCGTAAATCTTTCCATCGCAAATTTCAGCGCCCCAAGGAGCATGCGTCCATTTGCTTTCATCAATAACATCTACATTATCAATATGGCCATCCATCAGAATCGTCTTGCCAGGACGTTTGCCGTGAATGATACCATAAACACTGCCGAAGCGGTCGATCTTGACCTCATCAAAGCCATACTCCTCCATCTTGCGCTTCATCAATTCTGCAACTTCCTTCTCGTGTCCGGAAGGACTTGGAATGCGGATTGCCTCCTGGCAGAATGCAATCAGTCGTTCGTCTCTGGTCATAGTATCTTTACTCCTTTCAGTGTAGTGTATTTTTATAATCAGACGTTGTCGGAGCAGGAGCAATATGTAATGTCTCATTCATTATTATTATATTCGTTTCGCAAAAAAGCACAAGCGTTTTGTCTATTGTTTCCTTTTGTTGTAATAACGAATCATCAAGTAATATTTATGCGAGATGCACAAATTTTTTACTGAATCTTTAAAATATCCCGTTTCTTTTTATAAGTTCTTGACAGAAAGCTGACGGTATGCAATTATTATGTCAGAAATATATTGCGTATTCCCAAGGGAATCATCCTCCCGAACGGAACTGCATAATATTTCAAAATACGAAAAGGAGAGTTTGAAATGGCAATATGGAATGCTGTCAGTGCGTTTACTGATTGGATGTGGGGCAATCCCCTTCTCATCCTGCTGGTAGGCGGCGGTATTATCCTCGCTTTCATAATCAATTTTATTCAGATTAGAAAGTTTGGCTTTATCTGGCGCAATACCATTGGCACGATCTTCAACAAAGAAGAACAGGCTCGCAAAAAGGCACAGGGCGTTTCTCCTCTTCAGGTTTTGATCGCTGCAGTCGGTGCAACGGTTGGTACCGGCAACATCGTCGGCGTATCCTCCGCTATTGCAATCGGTGGCCCCGGCGCTTTATTCTGGATGTTTATCTGTGGCTTTATTGCGATGGGTATCAAGTATTCGGAAGTAACCCTTGGCGTTGAATATCGTGAAAAACTCAGCAATGGGCAGTATCGCGGCGGCCCATTCATGTACATTCTGAAAGGCCTCGGCTGGAAGCCCGTCGCATACATCTTCGGCATATGCAGCATGGTCTGTATGGCTATGATTTGCTGCGTACACGGTTCCTCTATGACCTCCAACGCTGCATCCATCGGCATCCCTCCCATTGTCACCCTGGTTTTTGCAGTTATCTTTATGCTCGTTGTCTGCTTCGGCGGCATGAAGGCGTTGTGCAAGATTTCCGATGTTCTTGTTCCTGTTATGAGCATTCTTTACATCCTTGCTGGTCTGATTGTTATTCTTATTAACATTGGAAGTCTTCCTGCTGTTATCGTTTCAATCTTCAAGGGTGCCTTCACTCCCACTGCCGCAGTTGGCGGTTTTGCCGGCGCTGTCTTTAAAACGGCTATGACGCAGGGTTTCAGAAGAGGCGTTTTTTCCAATGACGCCGGTCTTGGCCTTTCCTCTACTGTTCAGTCCCAGGCTGCCGCTATCGATCACCCCGCACAGCAGGGTTCCTGGTCTGTTATTGAAACCTTTATCGACACCACAGTCATTTGCTCCATTACTGGTTTGATGGTTATCTTTTCTGGTGTTTGGACTACCGGTGAAAGTGGCGCAACGCTTGCCGGCTCCGCGCTCGCTTCTGTCTTTGGTCCCTTTGGCCGCTATCTGTGCGTCATCGGTCTGTTCCTCTTCGGCCTTAGTTCTTTGATTACTGACCTTGAAGGTGTCAAGCTGTATTCTGACAATATGTTTAAGAGCGGTATCGTCGGCTACTGTTTCCAGGGTTTGATTATCGTGATGGTCATTATTGGTACTTTCGTCGATATTTCCAAAGCATTTATGCTCGCCGACTTTACGAACGGTGTCGTCCTCGTCATAAACATGATCTGTATCTTTGCTCTCGGTAAGAAACTTCGCGCCCTTACTTCTGAGTGGTTTGATAATCCGACAGAAAGCATTAAGAAATTCCAGATTCAGAAGAAGTAACAGTAAAATTTCCGTTTATTTGCTTTGAGCTCAAAAAAGTACCCACCCCATTTTGATGAGGTGGGTACTTTTCTAACAAAATATAGCTATTGAAACCGATACCCGCGTTCTTGCAGGGAACTTAGATAACTCATAAAGAACTCGTGCTGACAAAAGGATTGGCTATGAAAGCCATCCATTGCATGGAAGGACGCCACGCGGGTTTGTTCATTGATCCAGACAACATAGCTGCTGGACTTAGGGACAACTGATGTTCCTTTCAATTTTGTGCCTCCTCTTGACCGCTATTTGATACCTGGAAGGTATCTTGTATCACATGAAGCCGGGTTCCGAAGCCCTCAGTGGCTTCCACGGGATACCGCAGCTCCACGGCATACATAGCATTCTGACCGGAATAAAAGAATACTTCCAGCATGGATTTGCCGTCTGTACCGCCAATGCCGCCCCGCTTATCTTCGATCAATTGGAAACCTGCGTTTTGCTCTCGTTCCCACTCCTGCGCGTCCGCTAAATCCCGATACCCCAGATGGCGCACGGTCAGGGAGACGGCGGGATTGATGGTAGAAGTCCAACATTTGGCCAGCATGTCATGCTCCAGCATTCGATGATATTGCCAACCATCGTGGGGAATGTAGAGAGAATATTCCAGGTCACGGAACAAATAGACGGGAACCGATTCTTCAAGGCCTTCCACTACGAAGGTCAAATCCGTTTGCTCCGGTCGGGAGGAAGTGGCCCCGGAGAATGCAGACCAATCCGCGGAGAAGAACGCCTGCTGTCCACGTACATTGTAGAGCACAAAGAACGGGAGTGTTTTCGGCCCCTGACCGTCCCAAAATTCTTCCGCACCGCCGCGGAGCCAATTCAGCGCCTCCATCGGCAGCTTGCTGACGGGATACCCCGGCAGATAGATGCGGATCTCCTCCGCGTCATCCAGACCGTAGGGGCTGGTCGTGATGACGGAAAAGCCGTTTTCAACCGTGGTCACGCCGGGCTTTTCGTAATTCAGCTCGGCTATGTAGGCGGAGTATTCCCGCTCGCCGACGATTTTCAGCGCGTTCATACGCCCGGTAAAGACGCTGCGGTAGAGGGTCTGCGCCCCCGCGTCGGCGTCCTCGTAAATGCCGGAGAAGGTTCCATCCCCGTGCCAGTACAGCTCCGTTTGCCAGCCGCCGGCGCCGCTTAAAAAGTGAAACGTACCGGGCATGGAGGCAAAGAAGTTGTCGGCGGTAATCGGTGTCTGCACCTGTTCCTGCTTGGGAACTTGGGCATATTCCTCGAACGTGAAGTCCTTATAATGATAGGCGCGGCTCGCGAAGTCTCCCCTGTTTGTGTCATAATCCAACATGAAGAAGCCGGATTCGGGATCATAGGATTCCCGCGTTGCATTGACGCCCCAATCCTTGAAATCAAGAAGTTCTGACGCGTCCCAGTTGAGCCAGCCGCGCTCAATGACAGTTCCGTTTCGGCGGTACACATAGACACTTTCGTGACCGTCACCGCCATACTGACAGTTGCATACCAGCTCCGTGACGCCATCCCCGTCCAGATCCACGATGTAATCGTCAATTGCAAAGCCGAAGCTTTCTGCAATGCTATGTCCGCCGTCATTTTCTACGGGAACGTAGTAGGTGCGGGTAATAAGGTGATCGGTAGAGGTATCTATGTAGTAACCTGAAAGACCAAACAGATTTTCAAAACTTCCTCTGGATTCCTGCGGCATAGATTCATACCGCGTAACTGGCTTACCGTCCACATATTCTGTGATGTCACGCTGATACAAAACCAGATTGTGGCCTTCGTTGACTGCATAATGATCCTGATAATAGGTCTGCCCATCCCGATAATTTACAACGCATTCTTTCATTTCACTAATAGGTTCCAACGGGCAAATATAGACTCCATGATACTGAAATTCTCCAGAGTCCGGCACATAGAACCAGTAAACGTATGGTTTATTGTAGGCAGTTTGCTGTGCTTGGAGTCCAATATCGGTATAACCATCGAAATTGAAGTCACCAAATTGAATTCCTCCGTCCCGAATTCCATCGGTCAGGGGAGCTTCTGTGTATTCAGAGGCCAGTTCCGGCATTTCTGCCCAGTAGTCACGCATGGCGTTTTCTGTGGAGAAAGTGGTAATTGCTCCATCATCCCATACAATCTTTACATCGCTGATGCCATAGAAATACTCACTGGTTTCTTTGCCATATAGATGCAAAGTTCCAGTACGGCCTTCCGTTAGGGTGAAGGGTAACTCACATAGAGCGGAGGCATCAGAGGGGAGGCCGGGGGAATCAGACGTATCGGATTTTTCTTTGGGATTCGTCAGAAAGCACACCGCTGCCCCGACGCAGGCGATGACAGCCACAGCAACAATCCAGAAGGCAGGCTTTTTGTAATTCAGAACTCCTTTGATTCGCTCTTTGACCCCCACTTCCCCAAAGGCCAGCGGACAGGCGGAGATCAGCCTGCGGGGAATACTACAAGAGAGCAGCGCCATGGAATAGGCCTTCTTCGCTTCCACATCCATGTTGCAAATGACCTTTTCATCACAGGCAAGCTCAATATCCCGGCAGAGCAGAATATAGGCGACCCAGCAGAAGGGATTGAACCAGTAGACAGTCAGAATCGCCCAACCCAACGGCTTCCACCAATGGTCGTGTCGGGAAAGATGTGCCTGTTCGTGTGCGATCACACTTTGCATCTGAGCCTCGTTCATGTCAGAGGGAAGATAAATGTGAGGCCGGATGACGCCGAGAATGAAAGGCGTCTGGATGTGGTCGCAGAGATATAGCTGGTCCCGCTGCCGGACAGCTTCGCAGACAACTCTACGCAGACGGAGATAGCTGATAACCGCATATATGACCAACGCGATCACGCCGACGAACCAGACGATGCTGGCAAGATAGGTCCATACATACAGGGGATTAACGCCGCCCACCGGTGAAGGGGCAAATGCCTTCCCTATCACAGGATTTACAGTGTTGTCTATGATAGTGACGCCGCTGTTGATGGAAGGATTCGGGACAAATTGTACCACATCAGGGCGAATGGTTTCGCTGCTGGGGATCAGGCTTAATGCGCTCTCAATGGAAATCGGGCAAAGCAGGCGAATCCCAACCAGTGCCCACAGAATACAGTGGATCCACTTCGGTGCCCGTTTCAGCACGACTCGAAGCACAATGACCGCCAGAATCAGCCAGCTGGCGGCAATGCTCATATTGAGCAGCTTCAGAAATAGACTGGCCATCTCAGTTCTCCTTCCCGTAGCTGTCGATCATCTGCTGAATTTCAGCAATTTCCGCTGCCGTCAAAGCTTTTCGGGTGGTGAACGCCGCCAAAAATGCCGGGAGAGATCCGTCAAAGGTCTCATCAACAAATTGTTCACTCTGCACGGCGTAGAATTCCTGCTTGGAGATTTTGGACGTTACCGTTCCGTCTTCGTTTTGAAAAATGCCCTTCTCACACAGGCGGCGCAGTACGGTATATGTGGTGGACTTCTTCCAGTCCAACTCCTGTGCTGCCAGTTTCACCAGTTCCGCGGAGCTCAACGGCTCATTGCTCCAAATCAAATCGGCAAATTTCGCTTCGATCGCGCCTAATCTCATATTGCCCATCATTGGCACCTCCGAATGGTTTACAAGTTGTAGCCCATATTTTGAGTTTACAGCAAGTAAACCAAGCTGTCAAGAGGATCAAAAAAAGAATCTCTCCGGCTGCTTGGAAAGCACCGCTCCCAACTCATCATTCGGATATAGAACGGCGGACATCTTCCTCGTCCACATTGCCGAGAAGATGTCCGCCGCAGCGTTTCAGTCCATGTGCAAGTTCCAGGCCCAGCTTCAGGCCGCGGAGAAAACTGTCGGTTGGGAGCTTTCTTCACAGCAGTTACAGCGCAACATGAAATGTCCCCGGTTCCATAATCTCCAGAACCGGGGACATCTATGAAAAGACGCAA
Organism: Oscillibacter valericigenes; assembly: GCF_021531435.1. GTDB lineage: Bacteria > Bacillota > Clostridia > Oscillospirales > Oscillospiraceae > Oscillibacter > Oscillibacter valericigenes_B. The sequence goes on along the minus strand of NZ_JAFBIS010000001.1, from coordinate 255,041 downwards.
TGTCTCTCAGCCGGGAAGCAGCACACCAAACACGGCGCCCAGGAAAGGCAGTACGATTTTCCAGATCAGCAAGGCTCCAATGACAAGTCCCGCAATACATGTAGTTGAATGATCGAATTTACGGATTCATCCATACAAAGCGGGGCCTTCTTCTCCCATGATATTCTATGATAGTTACTCCTTGATCCCCAATTCCTTCAAATAATTGTAAACAGTAAAACGGGAGATTTTCAGCCGCTCGGCCACATAGGGGACCGCTTTCTGCATCTGGAAAACATTGCGCTCATGCAGCATCTGAATGATCCGCATGCGGTCATATTTCCCCATTTTTTCAACCGGGACTCCAACACAGCTGATGCACTCATTCATGATCTGATTGATGTTCTGGCGGGAATAAAGTTCCTCTTCTAATTTTGTGGACGTGGAAATCAATTTATCCAGCGTATCCCGCATACCTGTATACTGGGAGATGTCAAAATTGATGCCGAGGCCGTAGTGATAATTTTCATTCTTGAAATAGATCGTGGAGGATTTGATCGTCTTTCCGCCCGTTGTCACGACCTGGCAATTCATGTAGTTCGTGCCGGGATCAATATTTTGAAACGCATCCTCCGGAACGGGGTCCCCCGTGATATACACACAGTCTCCCTTTTTCCGGCCGGATACATGCCCGTTATAAATCGCCGCGATAAAGTTCTCATAATGCTCGCAGTCGTGGATCACGGTTTCGCAGTGATAACCAAATGTCTCTGAAATCATTTTCGCGATCTCACACAAATTGTTGAACATCTCTTCGCTTTCCATATGGCGCTCCACCCCTGTTCCCCGGGTTTTTTCGCATTATACCATCTCTGTATCAGAAAAACAACATGGGCTATCTGCACAATGAGTTGTCTATTTTTCGTCAGTTGTATGACAACGCACGTATTGACAATTCGTTCACATATTATTACAATTTGTTTAGATATATCCGTGCTGGTTCGTACGAAAAATCCAACGAAGAAAAGGGGTCTTTGTAAAGATGCGTAAAGAAACGATCATGGTAGCGGACGGAAACGAAGCCGCGGCATATGTGGCCTACGCCTTTTCGGAGGTAGCCGCCATCTATCCCATCACCCCCTCCTCGCCCATGGCAGAGAAAACGGACGAGTGGTCCGCCAACGGGCGGAAAAACCTGTTCACCCAGCCGGTCAACCTGGTAGAGATGCAGTCTGAGGCCGGCGCCATCGGCGCGGTCCACGGTGCGCTGGAGGCCGGTTCCCTGGCAACCTCCTTCACCTCCTCTCAGGGCCTGATGCTGATGATCCCCACAATGAACCGCATCAGCGGCACCCGCCAGCCCGCGGTGCTGCATGTGGCGTCCCGTACCGTGGGCACCCACGCCATGTCCATATTCGGTGACCACAGCGACGTGATGAACTGCCGTCAGACCGGCTTTGCCATGCTGTCCACCGGCAGCGTGCAGGAGGTCATGGATATGGCCGGTGTCGCCCATCTGTCCGCCATCAAGAGCCGGATCCCCTTCATCCACTTCTTCGACGGCTTCCGCACCTCTCACGAGATCCAGAAGATCCGTGCCATTCCCTATGAGGAATTCGGCAAGATGCTGGACTGGGGCGCCGTCCGCAGCTTCCGGGAATCCGCGCTGAACCCCTACCATCCCTCCCTGCGGAACACCGTCCAGAACCCGGACGTCTACTTCCAGTTCCGGGAGGCCAACAACCGCTTCTATGACGGCCTGCCTGACATCGTGGAAGATTACATGAAGCAGATCAACGCCGTCACCGGCGAGGATTACCACCTGTTCAACTACTACGGCGCCCCCGACGCGGAGCGGGTCATCGTGGCCATGGGCTCTGTCAGCGGCGCCGCACGGGAGACGGTGGCCTATCTGAACGGACTGGGCGAAAAGGTCGGCTATCTGCAGGTCCACCTGTTCAACCCGTTCTCCAAGGAATATTTCCGGGCAGCCCTGCCCAAGACGGTGAAGAAGATCGCCGTCCTGGACCGCTGCAAGGAAATGGGCGCGGCGGGTGAACCGCTGTACCTGGCCGTCTGCGCCGCCTACGCCAACCGGCAGGACGCTCCTTACATCTGCGGCGGCCGCTACGGTCTCTCCTCCAAGGACACCACTCCCGCCCAGATCAAGGCCGTGTTCGACCACCTGTTGGAGGACGCGCCTTTCACCGGCTTTACCGTGGGCATTGAGGACGATGTGACCCACCGTTCCCTGCCCGTGGGCGACAGCCTGCCCCTGGTGCATAAAAAGATGGTCAACTGCAAGTTCTGGGGCCTGGGCAGCGACGGCACCGTGGGCGCCAACAAGAACTCCATCAAAATCATCGGCAACAACACCGATATGTACACCCAGGCGTACTTCGAGTACGACACCAAGAAGTCCTTCGGCATCACCCGGAGCCATCTGCGCTTCGGCGAGGAGCCCATCCTCTCCTCCTATCTGGTGAAGGAGGCGGACTTCGTCGCCTGCCACAACCAGTCCTTCCTGGATAAATACGACATCGTCTCCGAGCTGAAGCCTGGCGGCACCTTCCTGCTGAACTGCCGCTGGAAGCCCGAGGAGCTGGATCGCGAGCTGCCCGCCGCCGTGAAGCGGGGCCTGGCGGAAAAGCACGCCAAGCTGTACATCATCGACGCCAACTCCATTGCCCGGGAGCTGGGCCTGGGCGACCACGCCAGCATGGTGCTGCAGTCTGCCTTCTTCCGCCTGGCGGACATCATCCCCATCGAGGAAGCGGTCACCTACATGAAGAAGGCCGCCGAAAAGTCCTTCGGCAAGAAGGGCGAGAAGGTGGTCCAGATGAACCTGGCGGCCATCGACCAGGGCGTGAACCATGTGGTGGAGGTCCCCATCCCGGAGAGCTGGAAGGACTGCGCCGATGAGCCCAAGGCCGAGAACCCCAACGAACCTGATTTCATCCGCAAGATCCTGCGTCCCTGCAACGCCCAGCAGGGCGACAAGCTGCCGGTCTCCACGTTCATCGGCTATGAAGACGGCACCATGCCTCTGGGCACCACCGCCTACGAGAAGCGGGGCATCGCCACCCGGCTGCCTGTTTGGGATTCTACCGCCTGCATCCAGTGCAACCGTTGTTCCTTCGTCTGCCCCCACGCCGTCATTCGTCCCTACCTGCTGGACGCCCAGGAAGTGGAAAAGGCCCCCGAGGGCTTCGTCACCGTCACGGCCAAGGGCGCCAAGGAGTACCAGTTCTCCCTGCAGATCAGCGATATGGATTGCACCGGCTGCGGCAGCTGCGTGGCCTCCTGCCCCATGAGCGGCAAGGCCCTGCGGATGGAGCCCGTCACCGGCGAGCTGTCCCTCACCCCCGCCTGGGAATATGGCCTGACCATCACCGACAAGCAGGCTTTCAAGGCCGAGACCGTGAAGGGCAGCCAGTTCCGCCAGCCCCTGTGCGAGTTCTCCGGCGCCTGCGCCGGCTGCGGCGAGACGCCTTACGCCAAGCTCCTGACCCAGCTTTACGGCGACCGGATGTACTGGGCCAACGCCACCGGCTGCTCTCAGGCCTGGGGCGCGGCCATGCCCTCCATCCCCTACACCGTCAGCAAGGAGGGCCGCGGTCCCGCCTGGTCCAACTCCCTCTTTGAGAACAACGCGGAGTTCTGCCTGGGCATGTACCTCTCCGTGAAGCAGCAGCGTTACAAGACCCGTGCCTGGATCGAAGAGCTGCGGGGTCTGGTCCCCGAGCTGGAAGCTCCCATTGCGGAGTGGCTGGATACGTTCTCTGACGTGAACGCCTCCATGCCCGCGTCGGAAAAGCTGGAGGCCGCCCTGAAAGAAACGCAGGTCACCGGCCGGGCGGATGAGCTCAAGACCCTCATCCTGCGCCACCCGGAGCATCTCGCCAAGCAGCCCGTTTGGATGTACGGCGGCGACGGCTGGGCCTACGACATTGGCTTCGGCGGTCTGGACCACGTCATCGCCATGGGCGAGGACATCAACGTCTTCGTGGTGGATACGGAGGTCTACTCCAACACCGGCGGACAGAGCAGCAAGGCAACGCCTCTGGGCGCCGTGGCCCAGTTCCAGGCCGCCGGCAAGAAGACCGGCAAGAAGGACCTGGGCAAGATGATGATGGCCTACGGCAACTGCTACGTTGCCTCCGTCGCCATGGGCGCGGACCCCAACCAGCTTCTGAAAGCCATCACCGAGGCCGAGGCCTATCCCGGCCCCTCCCTCATCATCGCCTACGCCCCCTGCATCAACCACGGCATCAAGGCCGGCATGGACCAGGTCCAGGCCGAGATGAAGCGGGCGGTGGACGCCGGCTACTGGCCCCTGTACCGCTATAATCCCGCCAAGAAGGACCATCCCTTCACCCTGGATTCCAAGGCGCCCACCATGGGCTATCAGGAGTTCCTGGAGGGCGAGGTGCGTTACGCCTCTCTGCACAAGACCTTCCCCGAAAACGCGAAGGAGCTTTTCTCCCAGGCAGAGCAGGAAGCGAAGGCCCGCTACGAGTCCTATCAGAAGATGGCAGAGGAAGAATAACACACGCCAGATACGTCGGAACACCCCTTTCCGACTGTATTTCCCAAGAAAAATCCCGAAGCCTCGGCTTCGGGATTTTTCTATGTCATTCCGCGCGGAACTGAAAAACACGTATGCTGTCAGATCTCCATGGCAGCTTCCTCGGCTGCCGCTTCCGCGGCGGCGGCTTCTGCGGCAGCTTTGGCCGCCGCGGCCTCCTCGGCGGTCGTCTTATCCCAGGGCTCCGCCAGCTTGCTCAGGCACCGCTGGTAGCCTGCCGTCCCCTCCTCGTAGGGCGTGGGGCGGTAATCGTTTCGGTTGGCCACACTGCTGACGCAGCACGGTACATAGGTCATCTCCCAGGAAACGCCCGTCTCCTCCTTATGTACGGTCAGCTGCGCGATCACCGTGTCCTTATCCCCCGGATTTCGGTTTCCTCCGAAGCAGAAATTGCCGAGGCTGTACAGGATCACGCCGTCCTGGTACGCTTCCACCGGCTGCAGAACATGGGGATGGGTCCCCACGACGACGTCCGCTCCACCGCTGACTGCCGCATGAGCAAGAGCAGTCTGCCGTTTCGTGGGCACGTAAATTCTCTCCGCGCCGGTGTGCATGCAGGCGATCACGATATCCGCGCCGTCCTCCCGCAGGCGGGCCGCGCCCTTTTTCATCTGTTCCGTTGAGCCGTTGAAGGGCAGCACGTAAATACCCACCCGCACCGCCGAACCGTCATCGTGGCGCAGGTCAAAGCATATCCCCTGGTCTCCCTGTATCCCGGTGACGCCCGCGTCCTCCAGCGCCGCCAGGGTGTCCTCCACTCCGGCGTTGCCGAAGTCGCCGGTATGGTTATTCGCCATGGACACGCAGTCCACACCGCCAAGCGTCAGCGCCCGCGCATACTTCGGCTGTCCGCAGAACGCATATTCCGACTCGGACTCCAGACGCTTGTCCGAAAAGCTGCACTCCAGGTTGGCGAGGGTCAAATCGTCCGCCGTCAGGATCTCCGCCGCGTTGGAAAACGGATACGCCAGGTCATCTCCCACCACCGTTTCAAAATGGTTGGTATAGTGGCTTGATGTCAGGGTACAGTCGCCCAGAAACGAGATCACAAACCGATCCTGCGGTTCCCTGGGAAGGTCCGCAGGCTCCGGTGGGGAGACGGGCTGTTGTTCCTGCACGGGCTGTTGTTCCTGCACGGGCTGTTCCTGCTTCACAGGTTCCGCAACCGTTGAAGACGCGGGGACATCCGGTTCTTCGGGCACTTCATGGCCGGACGGTTTCAGAAAGGCCAGTCCTGCAGCCAAAAGCGCCGCCGCAAATACGGCGCCCAGCGCCAACAGCCACGGGTTTTTCTTCCGCTTCATCTCCCGTTTGCCCACACGGCCATTCCCCCCTCTCTTTTTTACTATTCTACCATGGTTCCCGCCCATATGCCAGACAGCAGCTGAAATTTTCGGTTTGTCAGTCTCTTTTCAGGCAAGAATTTTTGTCGGGCAAAAGCTTTTCCCGGATACACGCCCAAAAGCGGCGGAAGCACTTGCTTCCGCCGCTTTTCTCATAACCTTGTTATTTTCCGCCCGCCTTTGTCTCCTCCCAAAGCCGCTCCGCCTCAGGCTTCCAGTTCTCTGCATAGGCCGTGCATTTGCCGCACAGGTGGTCCACGCTCTCAGGCGACTGCAGGTCTGTGGAGCGGGCGCCGGTCCTGTGGACCATCTCCCGCAAAAGCTGAGGATTTTCCAGCATGGGACAAGGCCGGAGCATATTCTCGTTGAAGGGCTGACCGTCGTGATAGGCCATGAAAATCGGCGACCGGAGACACTCCAGCAGCGTCTTTTCCCGGATGTTGCTGTCAGAATAGTGGATAAACACGCAGGGGTCCACATCGCCGTTGGCGTTGATGTGCAGATACCGCCTGCCGCCGGCGATACAGCCGCCCACATATTCCGCGTCATTCTGGAAGTCCATGGCAAACAAGGGCTTGACCCGCCGCAGACGGCGGATGCGGTGATAGACCTCCAAACGCTGCTCCGGGGTGGGAAGCAGCGCGGGCGAGGCGTCGTTGCCCACCGGCATATAGTGGAAATACCAGATAAAATAAGCGCCCTTTTCGATCAGGCTGTCATAGAATGCCTCCGAGGTGATGGAATCATAATTTGCGCTGGTATAGCAAGCGGAAATGCCGTAGAGCAGCTTTTTGCGCTGAAGCAGCTCCATGGCCCTGATGACCTTTTCATAAGTGCCCTTGCCCCGCCGTCCGTCCGTGGCCTCCTCAAAGCCCTCCAGGGAGATGGCCGGCACAAAGTTCTTCACCCGCAGCATTTCATCCGCGAAAGCCTCGTCGATCAGCGTCGCGTTGGTGAAGCACAGGAACACGCAGTCCGAGTGCTTTTCGCACAGCCGGATCAAATCACGCTTGCGGACAAGGGGCTCTCCCCCGGTGTAGATGTACATATAGACGCCCAGCTCTTTGCCCTGACGGATAATGTCGTCGATCTCATCAAAGCTCAAATTCAGCTTGTTGCCGTATTCCGCCGCCCAGCAGCCGGTACAGTGGAGGTTGCAGGCAGAGGTAGGGTCCAGCAGGATGGCCCAGGGAACGTTGCAGCCATACTTCCGCCGCGCCTCCTCCTGGGTGCTCCAGCCAACCAGGTTCGCGTTGATGAAGAAATTGACGCCGATGGTCTTGACCACATCCTCGTCAACATTGCGGAACAGGTTCAGCACATACTGGTGATAGGGATGATCCGGATTTTCGATAACTTCCCGCAGGACCGCCCGCTGGGGCGCAAATTCTCCTTTTGCAAATTTGTCCGCCCAATCCATCAGCTTCAGCAGATTTTGCTCCGGATCTTTATAAAGATAGCGGAACGCCTGCTCCAGGCCCAACTTTTTGACCGTCGTTGATACATCCATTGCAGCATCCTCCTCTTCAATATTTGTCTATTCCATTTTTATAAAGGACTGTCTCCGCATATCACACATCCGGCCCACGGCGGCGGACAATTTTGACTGCCGCCAGAATCGTGATAAAGTTCAGCGCGCCCTCCGCCAGCAGTGCCGCTCCCAGTGAGATCATCACAGCCCCCGCGCTCTCCGACGGACGCAGGACCAGTAAAAAGCCGGCTACACCGGCCACCACTGCCGCTGCCAGGATCAGCCACCACGAATCAATTCCAAACGCCTTCGCGTCAATGGCGATCTGCACTTTCAAAAGCGCATCGGCCAGAACATAGATCCCAAGGATCGAAAACAGAACATTTGCCATCTTGTCTGTGCGCAGCATCATTAGAGCGCCGAGGGCGATCAGCAAAATTCCAAAGGCCAGATCGTATTGGAACGCCAGGCGGTATAAGTCCTTGGAAACATAGCCGACGATGCGGATTGCCCCAAACAGGACCAAGAGCAGCCCGCTGAGCCTGCACAGCAGCAATACAGAAAAAGTGGGGTCAGCTATCAGCGCAGCGCCCAACATGCACAGCAGCACGGAAACAATGATATATCCGGACTTCGCCGCTTGAATATATTTGTTGGAAATCAAATTCAGGACCCCTTTCTTATCCTTTGACAGTTCCATTATAGGAGAGCCGTTTCATAAAACATACGGACAAAAACAGCCCCTGTGCCTGAAAAGCAGGCACAGGGGCTGTTTTGTCTGAACCGGTGGTCATGGCTGCTCACACCGTGCGATCATCGTCTCCAGATCGCCGCGTTTCAGTTCACAAATGCGGTGGAACCGGGCCTGGATATCCTCCTGCATCCCCGTTTCCAGCCAGCCAATGGTAATGCCGAAGCACACACATTTCAGATAGTTGATGATCAGAAGCCGGTCCTGCTCAGGAACGGTCTTTCCGGCCAAAACGCCGTCCAGATAGGTCGTAACGGCATGCTCGCAGACCCGCCACTGGTATTGCTCATATATGTTCCGATTGACCGAGTTGTAAATATGCAGCACGGCTTTCCGGTTTTCCAGAGCAAAGCCAATGATGGCATGAAGGCAATCCTCAATGGAGTCAATGGACGGGTGCTCCCGGATCATCCGGTCCGCCTCTTCATTGACGATGGTCTCCACCAGCTGGGGCAGATCCTGAAAATAATAATAAAAGGTGTTGCGGTTGACGCCGCAGTCATCCACAATGTCCCTTATGGTGATCTGACTGATGGGCCGCTCATTCAGCAGCTTGATAAAAGAGTTCCGAATCGCCGTTTTTGTAAAGGCTGCCACGGTCCACGCCTCCTTCCTGTTGCTGTTTTTCCTATCTTACAACAAAACACGGCAAAAATGCAATCACGGGATGTTCCATACCTGTTTTTGTAAAAAACAGGTATTGTATCCTCCGCTTCCAGCGCGTATAATTTTTAAAGGCAAACGCTTTACTGCCATCAAAGAAGCAAAGAACAGGAGGCCATTCCCATGCTGACGATGGAAATGCTGGAAGACGCGCGTCTGGCGCTGCGGGGCATCGCCCGGCTGACGCCCCTGGACCCGGCCCGGGGGCTGGGGAAAAACGTGTATATCAAGGCGGAAAACCTGCAGCTCACCGGCGCGTTCAAGCTCCGGGGCGCGTACAATAAGATCCGCTCCCTGTCCCCCGATGACGCCGCCCGGGGCGTCATCGCCTGCTCAGCCGGCAACCACGCCCAGGGCATCGCCTGGTCCGCCACGAAACTGGGCATCAAATCCATCATCTGTATGCCCGCCGGCGCCCCCATCAGCAAGGTGGAGGCCACCCGGGGCTACGGCGCCGAGGTGGTGCTGGTCCCCGGCGTCTATGACGACGCCGCCCGGGAGGCGGAGCGGCTGACGGCGGAGCACGGCTACACCTTCGCCCACCCCTTCAACGACCCCCTGGTCATCGCGGGCCAGGGCACTATCGGCCTGGAAATTCTGGAGCAGCTCCCCGATGTGGAGCAGATCGTGGTGCCTATCGGAGGCGGCGGCCTCATCAGCGGCATTGCTTTCGCCGTGAAGCACCTGAAGCCCTCCTGCCGCATCATCGGCGTCCAGGCGGCGGGGGCTGCCTCTATGTACATCTCCCGTCATTCCGGCAAGCCCACGGAGCTGCGGAGCGTGGCCACCATTGCCGACGGCATCGCGGTGAAAAAGCCCGGTGACCTGACCTTTGAGCTGTGCCAGCGGTACGTGGACGAGATCGTCACCGTGGGAGAGGACGAGATCGCCTCCGCTATTCTGGCGCTGATGGAAGGGCAGAAGACCGTGGCAGAGGGTGCAGGCGCCACGCCGGTGGCCGCCTGCATGTTCGGCAAGGTGGATACCAGCGAGAAAAAGACGGTGTGCGTCGTCTCCGGCGGAAATGTGGATGTGACCACGTTGTCCCGGGTCATCACCAAGGGCCTGTCTAAATCCGGCCGTCTGGTGGAGCTGACCACCAAAGTGACGGATAAGCCCGGCAGCCTGCTTCAGTTGATACATCTGGTCAGCCAGAGCGGTGCTAACATCCTCACCATCAACCACTCCCGGGAGGACCGGGATTCCGAGGTAGGCGCCTGCATCGTCTCCCTGGTGCTGGAGACCCGCAACAGCGACCATGTGGCCGCCATCAAGCTGGCTCTGACCGACGCAGGCTATCCCCTGCTCCACAATTCGTAATTTACATCCATACAAAAGGACGCCTCACATGTCATGTGAGGCGTCCTTTTCTTGCAAGCATTTTTACTTTACAGCATTTCGTTTTTAATGTTTTCCCCACGCCGGTAATCCCGGGGCGTGACGCCGTAGCGCTTCTTGAACTGCTGGTTGAAATTTGACAGCGTCTCAAAGCCCACCGCCTCCGCAATGGAGAGGATGCTGTCCTCAGACTGGCGCAGCCGCTCCGCCGCGGCTGCCAGGCGGCGCTCGTTCAGATAGCTGATAAAGCTGCTCCCTGTCATTTGCTTAAACCAGCGCATAAAATGACTGGCGCTGCATCCACAGCCCTGCGCCATATCCGCCACCGTCAGCGACTGGTTGAACTCCCGTTCCACCCGCTGGAGCACCTCCTTCAGCCGCTCCGTGTCCCGGTGCTCCTCCGGCAGCGGCTCCGCCTGGGCCTGGGTCATCAGGAAGAGAAAGCGCAGCATGGCGGCCTTGACCCCCAGCTCAAAGCCGGTCCCCCGCTGTCCGCACAGGTCTTCCGCCTCTTTCAGGCAGGCCGCGGCAGCCGGGTAAACCGCCTCCTCCGCCCGCAGGCACACCGGCAGGGGCAGCCGCCCCGCCGCCAGCGGCACCAGATACCGCTGGGCGCAGATGTCCGCCGCGCCGGAGCCAAGGAACTCCGGGTCAAAGATGATATTCTCATATTCCATGGCGCTGCCCGGCACGCCCCGCAGAGCATGGAGCATCCCCGGCGGCAGGATAAAAATATCGCCCGCCGCCGCGTCCATCCAGCGCATTCCCGCCTGGACCTGTCCCGCGCCCTTTTTCACGTACACCAGCTCCATGCTCTTGTGCCAGTGCAGCGCCACCGACGGAAAGTCCCGCGGAATGGTGCAGGGGTAGATGTTGAAGGGAAACAGCACGCTGCCGTGCCGCTTTGTCTCCTGAAGATAGGCCGACCGCGTCTCGCTCATGGAACGCCTCCTTTCCTGTCGAACCGGGTAATATGATAGGATTCTGTCAGAATATGCAATCATTATGAGAGAAAAATCGTCAGTGAGGATATAATATACCAGCAAGCGTGAAAATGCACGTAAAATCTTCCGAACAGGAGGAACTTTTATGAACGAAATGATTTCCGCCAAGCTGACCGCCCTCTGCGGCAAGCCCATTCAGGATGCCAGCAATCAGGAGTTGTATTTGGCCCTTCTGCGTCTTGTTGAGGAACAGGCTCAGGAACGGGTCCAGCCCGTCACCGGCAGAAAGCTGTACTATATCTCCGCCGAGTTTCTCATCGGCAAGCTGCTCTCCAATAACCTCATCAATCTGGGCCTTTACGACGACGTGCGGGACTGCCTGGCCGCCGCCGGAAAGTCCCTGTCCGACCTGGAGGAGCTGGAGCCAGAGCCCAGCCTGGGCAACGGCGGCCTGGGCCGTCTGGCCGCCTGCTTCCTGGACTCTCTGGCGACCTTGAATCTCCCCGGCGACGGCATCGGCCTGCGCTACCACTGCGGATTGTTCCGCCAGCAGTTCCGGGACGGCCTCCAGACCGAGACGCCGGACCTGTGGCTGACGGACGAGAGCTGGGCAAAGCCCACGGGCACCGTGTATCCTGTGGAGCTGGCGGGCCAGGTGTATCAGGCCCGGCTGTACCGTCTGGCCGTCACCGGCTACAGCGGGCGCACAAATTTCCTGAACCTGTTCGACCTGGACACCGTGGACGAAAGCCTCATTACCGAGGGCATCTCTTTTGACAAGACCCGCATCGGCGAAAATCTGACCCTCTTCCTCTACCCCGACGACTCCGACGAGGCGGGCCGCCTGCTGCGCATCTACCAACAGTATTTCATGGTCAGTGCCGGGGCCCAGCTGCTGCTGGACGAGTGCGCCGCCCGGGGCTGCAATTTCCATGACCTGCCAGACTACGCCGCCATCCAGATCAACGACACCCATCCCAGCATGGTCATCCCGGAGCTGATCCGCCTGCTGGAGCAACGGGGCATCGGCTTCGATGAGGCGGTGGACATCGTCACCCGCACCTGCGCCTACACGAACCACACCATCCTGGCGGAGGCCCTGGAAAAGTGGCCCCGACACTATCTGGAACAGGTGGTGCCCCAGCTCATGCCCATCATCGAGAAGCTGGACGCCCTGGCCCGCACCCGAACGGACGACGGCTCCACCGCCATCATCGACGGCGAAAACCGGGTCCACATGGCCCATATGGACATCCATTTCACCCACTCCACCAACGGCGTTGCGGCCCTCCATACGGAAATTCTGAAGAACAGCGAGCTGAAGAACTTCTATCAGCTCTATCCCGAAAAGTTCAACAACAAGACCAATGGCATCACTTTCCGCCGCTGGCTCCTGGCCTGCAACCCCGCGCTCTCCAACGAAATTGAATCCCTCATCGGCCCCAGCTTCAAGCAGGACGCCGGGGAGCTGGAGCTGCTCCTCCCCATGGCCGCAGACAAGGACACGCTGCGCCGCCTGGCGGACATCAAGGCCCGGAACAAGGAGGCCCTGGCGGGTTGGCTGTACCAGAAGCAGGGCATTCTGGTGAATCCCAGGGCTATGTTCTCCATTCAGTCCAAGCGGCTCCACGAGTACAAGCGGCAGCAATTAAATCTGTTGTTCCTGATCCACCAGTACCTGGAGATCAAAAACGGCCATATTCCCGCCGTGCCTCTGGTCAGCATTTTCGGTGCCAAAGCCGCCCCAGCCTACACCATCGCCAAGGACATCATCCACGCCCTGCTGACCCTCTCCCAGGTCATCGCCGCCTCCCCCGAAGTCTCCCCCTGGCTGCAGATCGTGTTCGTGGAGAACTACAACGTCACCGCTGCGGAGAAAATAATCCCCGCCTGCGACCTCTCCGAGCAGATCAGCCTGGCCAGCAAGGAGGCCAGCGGCACCGGCAACATGAAGTTCATGCTCAACGGCGCCGTGACCCTGGGCACCATGGACGGCGCCAATGTGGAGATCGCCCAGCAGGTCGGGGAGGACAATATCTATATCTTCGGCCAGACCTCCGACCAGGTCATCCGCCGTTACGAGGCCGGAGACTACCGCGCCCGGGAGTGGTACGACGGCGACCCCAACCTGCGCCGGGCCATCGACTTCCTCACCGGCCCCGAAATGCTCCGGGCGGGCCGGGAAGAAAATCTGTCCCGCCTCCGGGACGATTTAATGAACAAAGACTGGTTCCAGACCCTCCCCGACTTTAACGCCTACCTGGTCCGCAAGGAACAGGCCATGGCGGACTACGCCAAAGACCCCCTGGAGTGGCAGCGGAAGTGCCTCGTCAACATTGCCAAGGCGGGCTTCTTCTCCTCCGACCGCACCATCGCGGAATATGACCGGGACATCTGGCACCTGGGCTGATATGTTCACAGCAGGCAGACAGACACGCATCTGCGTGTCTGTCTGCCTGTTTTTTATATTTGTCAAAAAGTTCGGTTTTCCAGAAAAACGATTACGTTTACAAAGTCTTTGACAGATCATACATAACCGGAATTGGAATTTTGTTGTAATCCACGAATTTCAAAAGCCGGATTGACAGCCGCTGAATATTTGTATATATTTAATAACTGAAAGGAGCTGGAAACGTTACCAGTAACGTTTCCACAGCATACTTTGTCAAAAGAAGGGAGTGGACACGGCATGACCATCAAGGATGTAGCGGAGCACAGCGGCGTTTCCGTCAGCACGGTTTCCCGTGTCCTCAACAACCATCCCGACGTCAGCGAGGCCGTGCGTTCCCGGGTCCTGGAGACCGTGCGGGAGCTGCACTACGTTCCCAACAGCAGCGCCCGGGATCTGGTCCGTCCCCAGTCCGACGCCATTGGCCTGGTGGTCCGCGGCGTGGGCAACCCCTTCTTCTCCTCCGTCATCCGGGCGGTGGAGCAGGCGGTAAACCAGGCGGGCTACACCATGGTCCTCCACCAGATCCCTTCCGGCGAAGACGAGATCCGGGCCGCCGCTGAGCTGGCCCGCTCCAAGCGGCTGCTGGGACTGATCCTGCTGGGCGGCTGCTTTGACTACACGCCGGAACAGACGGCGGCTCTGGAGATCCCCTTTGTCTGCTGCTCTTTTACCAACAGCTTCGGCAGTCTGAAAAAAGACGCCTACTCCTCCGTTTCCATCGACGACCAGGCGGAGGCCCGCCGGGCGGTGGAGGTCCTGATCCGTCAGGGCCACCGGAAGATCGCCGTTCTGCTGGACTCTGTCCAGGACCACTCCATCAGCGAGCTGCGCTACCGGGGCTACTGCCAGGCACTGTCGGAAAATGGCATCCCTCTGGAGCCGGACCTAGTGGCGGAGACCGGCGCTTTCGATATGTCCGCCGCCTACGAAGGCACCCGCCGCCTGCTGGCACGGAAAAAAGAGTTTACCGCCCTGTTCGTCATCGCGGATTCCATGGCCATCGCCGCCATGAAAGCGCTGCACGACAGCGGGCGCCGCATTCCGGAGGATTGTTCCATCATCGCTATCGACGGCATCGACATGTCCTCCTACACCGTTCCTACGCTGACGACCCTCATCCAGCCCCAGGAGGCCATGGGAGAAGAAGCGGTCCGCATCCTGGTGGATATGGTGGAGGAACGGGCGGCCAACCGCCATATCCGGATGGACACCACCCTGCGCATCGGCGGCAGCGTCGCCGCTCCCAACTGATTTTTACATCCAAGGGATGTGAAAATAAATGAAAATTCAAAAAAGGAAAAGGAGTATCACGATGAAAAAAGTATTTGCGCTTTTGCTGTCCCTGACTCTTTGCGTCGGCCTCCTGTCCGCCTGCGGCGGCAGCAAGACCGAGACCCCCGCGTCCTCCGGTGAGAGCGGAAGCTCCACCGCCACCGGCTCTGTTTACTACCTGAACTTCAAGCCCGAGCAGGACGAGGCCTGGCAGAACCTGGCCAAGGCCTACACCGAAGAGACCGGCGTGCCTGTCACTGTGGTCACCGCCGCCTCCGGCACCTATGAGCAGACCCTGATGAGTGAGATCGCCAAGAGCAATCCTCCCACTCTGTTCCAGGTCAACGGCCCCGTGGGTCTGGCCAACTGGAAGGACTACTGCTATGACCTGACCGGCTCCGACGTGCTGGGCCAGCTCACTTCCGAGGACTTCGCCCTGAAGGACGGCGACGCTACCCTGGGTATCGCCTACGTCATCGAGTCCTACGGTATCATCACCAACAAGACCCTGCTGGCCAAGGCCGGCTACTCCGTGGACGACATCAAGTCCTTCGCCGACCTGAAGAAGGTCGCTGAGGACATCACCGCCCGCAAGGACGAACTGGGCTTCGCCGCCTTCTCCTCTACCGGCATGGACGGCTCCTCTGACTGGCGCTTCAAGACCCACCTGGCTAACCTGCCCATCTACTTTGAGTACCAGGCCGACGGCATCGGCACCACCGACGCCATCAAGGGCACCTATCTGGATAACTACAAGGCCATCTTCGACCTGTACATCAACAACTCCACCTGCGATCCCGCCGTGCTGTCCGGCAAGACCGGTGACGACTCCCGCAACGAGTTCCTGGCCGGCGAAGCCGTGTTCTTCCAGAACGGTTCCTGGGAGTACGGCAACCTGGTTGGCGACGGCAAGTTTACTGACGATGACCTGCAGATGATCCCCATCTACATCGGCGTGGGTGACGAGGCCAACCAGGGCCTGTGCACCGGCACCGAGAACTACTGGTGCGTCAACAACTCCGCCAGCGCGGAGAACATTCAGGCTACTCTGGACTTTATGAACTGGTGCGTCACCTCTGAGACCGGCACTAAGGCCATGGCCAACGACATGGGCTTCGTCATCCCCTTCAAGGGCGCTCAGGAGTCCCCCAACCTGTTCGTCAAGCAGGACGCCACTTACACCGCCGAGGGCAAGACCCCCGTTTCCTGGAACTTCCCCACCATGCCCTCTGAGAACTGGAAGAACGAAGTAGGCAACGCTCTGACCGCCTATGCTGCCGGCACCGGCACCTGGGACGCTGTCGTCTCCGCTTTCGTGGACGGCTGGGCCAGCGAGTACGCTGCCGCCAACGGCTAAGATCAACACCGCGCAATCACAACGGGGTGGGCTTTCCGCCCACCCCGTTTTTTTCTCTTTAAATTCGTCCGCCCCAGCCGAGGGGCCATAAAAAGGCCCCCGTTTCATTTCTATCATAGGAGGGATATTGTGGAAAAAACGATCAGAAGATACTGGCCGGTGTTCGTCCTCCCCACGCTGGCGGCGTTCATCATCGGCTTCGTCTGGCCCTTTATCCAGGGCCTGTACCTGTCCTTCTGTAAATTCATTACCATTGATAACGCCAGCTTCAATGGCCTGAAAAACTATATCTTTGCCCTGACAGAGAGCGATTTCCTTCACTCTTTCTGGTTTACGGCTCTGTTCACCATCGTTTCCACCGTCTGTATCAACGTGGCGGCGCTTGCCATCGCCCTGGCCCTGACCCGTGAGATCAAGGGCACCAACCTGTTCCGCTCCGTTTTCTTCATGCCGAACCTGATCGGCGGCATCGTTCTGGGTTACATCTGGAACATCCTGCTCAACTGCGCTCTGACCCTGCTGGGCAAGCCTCTGCTTTCCCTGCACGCGCCTTACGGCTTCATCGGCCTGGTCATTCTCATGTGCTGGCAGCAGATCGGCTACATGATGATCATATACATCGCGGGCCTCCAGTCCATCCCCAACGACTATCTGGAAGCCGCCCGCATCGACGGCGCCACTGAGCGCCAGATCCTCTGGAAAGTGAAACTCCCCAACCTGATGCCTTCCATCACCATCTGCCTGTTCCTGAGCCTTACCAACGGCTTCAAGCTGTTTGACCAGAACCTGGCCCTGACCGGCGGCGACCCCGCCCACAAGACCGAGATGCTGGCCCTGAACATCTACCAGACCTTCTACGGCCGCTCCGGACCCCAGTGGAAGGGCTACGGCCAGGCCAAGGCTGTCCTCTTCTGCATCCTAGTGGTAGTCATCGGCCTCGTCCAGCTGAAATCCACCCGCTCTAAGGAGGTGCAGCAGTAATGGAAAAGAAACGCACGCTGAAAGACAGCATCCTGACCGTCGTTCTGGGCATTCTGTCTCTGGCCTGGATCTATCCCATTTTCATGATCCTGTTCAACTCTTTGAAGAAAGAGACCTCCATCAGCACCGGCACCGCCTTCCAGATCCCCAACAGCGGGAGCTTCGCGGGGCTTGAAAACTATATCAACGCGCTGACCTCCAAGGGCTTCCTCTCCGCTTTCTGGTACAGTCTTGTCATCACCATCAGCTCTGTGGTGCTGATCTTGATCTGCTGCTCCATGTGCGCCTGGTTCATCACCCGCGTCAAATCCTGGTACAGCAAGGCGCTGTACTACATGTTCGTATTCTCCATGGTCGTCCCCTTCCAGATGCTGATGTTCACCCTGTCCTCCACGGCGGACCGCCTGCACCTCAGCAGCCCCTACACCATCTGCATCATCTACCTGGGCTTTGGCGCGGGACTGGCCGTGTTCATGTTCTGCGGCTTTATGAAATCTATCCCTCTGGAAATCGAGGAAGCGGCCATGATCGACGGCTGCACCCCCCTCCAGACCTTCTTCCGGGTGGTGCTCCCCATCCTGAAGCCCACCCTGATCTCCGTCGGCATCCTGGAGACCATGTGGCTGTGGAATGACTACCTGCTGCCCTATCTGGTCCTGGACCGCACCAAGGGCTACATGACCATTCCCATCCTGATCCAGTATTTCCGCGGCAGCTTCGGCAAGGTGGAGATGGGCCCCATGATGGCCTCCATTATGATGAACATCATCCCCATCATCATCGTCTACCTGCTGTGCCAGAAGCACATTATCAAGGGCGTGGCCGCGGGAGCTGTCAAGGGCTGAGAGGTACCGCACATGAAAAGAAGCAGCGGCATTCTCATGCCGATCTCCTCTCTCCCCTCCCCCCACGGTATCGGCACCCTGGGCGCGGAAGCCCGGAAGTTTGTGGACTTCCTGGCGGATGCCGGCCAGTCCTGGTGGCAGATATTGCCCGTGGGCCCCACCAGCTACGGCGACTCCCCCTACCAGAGTTTTTCCGCTTATGCGGGCAATCCCTATTTGATCGACCTGGACCTGCTGTGTGAGGACGGCCTGCTGACGCCTGCGGAAGTAAATGCCGTCAGCTGGGGCACGGACCCCGCCAGGGTCGATTACAGCGCCATTTACAACGGCCGCTTCCCTCTGCTGCACCTGGCCATGGAAAGAGGCTGGGAGCGGGATGCTGACAAGGTAAAAGCCTTTTCAGAAGAAAACGATGCCTGGCTGCCGGATTATGCCCTGTTCATGGCTCTGAAGCGTCATTTCGGCATGAGCGCCTGGACGGAGTGGCCCGACGAGGACATCCGCCTCCGCCGTCCCGAAGCGGTGGCACGTTACCGGGAAGAGCTGGCGGACGACATCCGCCTGTTCACCTACATTCAGTACTTGTTCTTCCGCCAGTGGGAGGCCCTGCGGTCCTATGCCCACGAAAAGGGCATCGGCATCATCGGCGACCTGCCCATCTATGTCGCCATGGATTCCGCCGACGTATGGGCCGATCCCCGTGCTTTCCAGCTGGACGAGCGGAATGTGCCCGCGGAGGTGGCAGGCGTGCCCCCCGATTACTTCACTGCCGACGGCCAGCTCTGGGGCAATCCCCTCTACGACTGGGACGCCATGAAAGCCGACGGCTATACCTGGTGGATCCGCCGCATTGCCGGCGCCTCCCGGCTGTATGACATTCTCCGCATCGACCACTTCCGGGGCCTGGAGAGCTACTGGGCAGTTCCCTACGGCGAGACCACGGCCAAAGTCGGCCGCTGGGTGAAGGGCCCGGGCATGGACCTGATGAACGTTCTCACGGAAAAGTTCCCCAACATCCAGTTCATCGCCGAGGACCTGGGCTATCTGACCCCGGAAGTCCGCCAGCTTCTGGAGGACTCCGGTCTGCCGGGCATGAAGGTGCTGCAGTTCGCCTTCGATTCCCGGGAAGCCGCCAACTACCTCCCCCACACCTATCCCCGCCACTGCGTCTGCTACGCCGGGACCCATGACAACTCTACCCTGATGGGCTGGAAGGACGAGGCGGCTCCCGCTGACATCGCCATGGCCCGGGAATATCTGGGCCTCCACGACGAGGAGGGCTTCAACTGGGGCGTCCTCCGGGGCGGCCAGAGCAGCGTGGCAGACCTGTTCATAGCCCAGATGCAGGACTACCTGGGCCTCGGGTCCGAAGCCCGCATGAACACCCCCGGTATCTTAGGCGGCAACTGGCAGTGGCGGATGCTGCCCGGCCAGATCACTGATGAACTGACAGCGCGTATCGCGCGTATGACATCACTTTACGGAAGGAGTTAATAACCATGGCAAATGTGAGCCTGCAGCATATTAAGAAAGTATATCCCAACAGTGAGACCAAAAAGAAAAAGAAGGGCGAACCTGAAAAGAAAAGCAACCTCCAGATCACGGAGGAAGGTGTTCTGGCGGTCCAGGACTTCAACCTGGAGATCTCCGACCGGGAGTTTATCGTTCTGGTAGGACCCTCCGGCTGCGGTAAGTCCACCACGCTGCGGATGGTGGCCGGCCTGGAGGACATCTCCGGCGGCGACCTGCTGATCGACGGCAAGCGGATGAACGACGTGGAGCCCAAGGACCGGGACATCGCCATGGTGTTCCAGAGCTACGCCCTGTATCCCCACATGACGGTGCGGGAGAACATGGAATTCCCCCTGAAGCTCCGCAAAATGCCCAAGGATGAGATCGACCGCCGGGTCAACCAGGCGGCGGAGACTCTGGGCATCACCGAGTACATGGACCGCAAGCCCAAGGCTTTGTCCGGCGGCCAGCGGCAGCGCGTGGCCATCGGCCGCGCCATCGTCCGGGAGCCCAAAGTCCTGCTGATGGATGAGCCTCTCTCCAACCTGGACGCCAAGCTGCGCAACCAGATGCGCGCCGAAATTCTGAAGCTGCGCCAGCGCATCAACAGCACCTTTATCTACGTCACCCACGACCAGACCGAGGCCATGACCCTGGGCGACCGCATCGTCATTATGAAGGACGGCGTCATCCAGCAGATCGGCACCCCCCAGGAGGTGTTCGACCACCCCGCAAACCTCTTCGTCGCCGGCTTCATCGGCGTGCCCCAGATGAACTTCTTCGACGCCGAGCTGGTGAAAAAGGACGGCAAATACGCCGTGGAGCTGGGCGGTGTGTCCGTGGCCATCTCCGATGAAAAACAGGCCAATCTGGAAAAGAACGGCGTCCAGCCCCAGGCCATTACCCTGGGCGTCCGGCCCGAGCACATCGCTCTGCTGGGCGACGGCGCCCAGATGCTCCACGGCACCGTGGACGTCAGCGAGATGATGGGCAGCGCCATTCACCTGCACGTCACCAGCCAGGGCAAGGATGTCATCATCATTGTCCAGACCATGGATCTGCGGGGGCCCAACCAGGTCTCCATCACCTCCGGTCAGGACATTGCTTTCACCTTCGGCGGCAATGTGGTCCATCTGTTTGACCGGGAGACCGGCAAAAACCTGGAAGCCTGAACCTGTCATACATAAAAAAGAGAAGCGGCGTTGCCGCTTCTCTTTTTTATACGTTTTCATCCCGCCCCACGAAATCACAGATGCGGTCAAAGGTCTCCTGGCTCAGGTCATGCTCTACTTTACAGGCATCGATGGCCGCCTGCTCAGAAGAAACGCCCATGCGCTCAAACAGCCGGGTAATGGTCTTGTGGCGGCTGTAAATGCGGCTGGCGATCTCCATGCCGCTGTCATTCAGAGTGATGGTCCCGTCAGCCGCCATCGAGATATATCCGCTCTCCCGCAGCTTTTTCATGGCGATGCTGACACTGGGCTTGGAATATCCCAGCTTATTCACAATATCAATGGAGTGTACCTCTCCGCATTGCTCCTGCAAGATCAGGATGGATTCCAGATAATTCTCCGCGGATTCATGGATCACCATGACCGACAACCTCCTCTCTGTATTTTTATTATTATACCAAGCGCCTCTGCTGATTGCAAGGTCTTCTTGATTTCCCCCGCCGCAGAGCAATTAAAGCTTACATCCGAAGCCAACAGCAAGAAGATCAAATAACCTCCTAGAGAAGCAGTAAGGAATTCACAGACGCCTTTACGCCAGTGAGAATACCAATGCATAACGAAACCCCCTGCTGGGGCATTGTCCGTATAAAGCGCTTCCCTTCCGCATCAAAAACCAGATAACGGCCAATTTTCTCGCCTCTGATCCGTTCCCATGCCCCATTCTGCTTCATTATCCGCAGCCGGTCATCCCCGCCTGGGCGGAGATGGCCCCGGCGCACTGCTCATAATCTTGACACTGTTCCGCACCACGGCGACCTGGCGGTTGATGGTCCGCAGGTCGGCCAGCAGTATACCCGACGAGGCGGACATGGTGTCATTCAGAGCGTTCCCGTACTCCGTCAGGTTGCTGCCGGTGGGGGTAAACTGGATAGCCTGCATCCCTGCCAGTTCCTCGATCATGTCGGCTGTATTCTCCACTGTTATGATCTCGGAAACGCCCTGTTGGGCTTGGCCGATTTTGTCAATGGCATCTCCCAAACCACTGACCGCTCCTTGAAGCGATTGCAGAGAATGTCTGCGAAGTCCAGCTGGAGGATGCTGAGGACAGAATTTGAGGCGAAAGAGATCGTACCAAATATAAAATAAGTTCCTTTGTTGATGATCATGGTGGAAAGAAATGTCAGCAGCAGTAGCGAAACCTCCGCATATGTCCGGGAGTTCAGAGTCAAGACTGCCATCACGACCACAGCCACAAACACCATGATGACACTGACTTCCGCATTCAGGAACTCTGCCGCCACATTCCCCAAATCAAGGGCGAAATTCCGCAAACAGTATCCCCGGATTTTACTCAAGCAATTATGAAAAAAGAAAGGCATTGCAGCGAAAACGATGCAATGCCTTTGCTCGCTTGGTTAGGATAAGCGGATACGCCCTTCAGTCGTGCTCCGCGCCTTTGGCGCACCACAGCAAACCGCACACGGCTATCCGTAGGACCCCCGCGCAAAAAAAGAACGGCAGCTTATGCTGCCGTTCTTTTTTTTGGTGGAGATAAGCGGGATCGAACCGCTGACCTCTTGACTGCCAGTCAAGCGCTCTCCCAGCTGAGCTATACCCCCGAACCGGAACATTCGATAGTATAGCAGGAAGAATAGGGTTTGTCAACTCTTATCTCAAATTTTCTTGAAAATCTTTCGTTTTTCGACCGCACATTACAGGGTAATGAGCTCCGGGTTTTCTATCAGGGTTTTCATATCCTCCAGGATACGCCCAACCTCCAGGCCGTCGAACACCCGGTGGTCAAAGGTCAGGAACATATGCATCATGGAGCGGATCTTGGGCTCGTCACCCACCACTGCCATCTTTTTCACGGAGCGCCCGAAGCCCAGGATCGCCACCTGGGGCGGATTGATGATGGGCGTGGACCAGTCAATGGGGAACATTCCCACATTGGATACCGTGAACGTGCCGTTGGATTGGTCGCCGTCCCGCAGCTGCTTGTCCCGGGCCCGGTCAGCCAGGTCCTTCATGGCCTGATGCAGCTCCACAAGCCCCATGCGGTCGGCGCCTTTGACCACAGGGACCATCAGCCCCGCCTCCGCAGCCACCGCCACGGAGAGATTCACGCTGGAGTGAACGGAGAGCATACTCCCGTCGAAGGTAGCGTTGGCCATGGGGTGCTTTTTCAGCATCTTCACAGTCGCCATGCACAGCAGGTCGTTCACCGTGACCTTACAGCCCAGGAACGCCTCCTGACCCACCAGCTTCTGCCGGTAGGCCAGCAGATCGGTGACGTCCACCTCCACGGCGGCGGTACACTGGGCCATTTCCTGGAGGCTGGTGTACATATTCCGGGCGATAGCCTTCCGGATTCCAGACAAGGGAATTTGCTTTACATCGTCTGCCGGCTGCTGGACAGGCGTCGCGGCGGGCGCCGCCGCCCTGGCCTCCAGATAGTCCTTCACATCCTGAGCGATGATACGGCCGTTGGGCCCGGTGCCCGTCAGCTCCGTCAGAGGGATCTCATGCTGACGGGCCATCTTCCGGGCAAGGCCGGTGATGCGGACCCGCTTCCCGCCGCTCTCCGGCGCCTTTTCCGCCGCTGCGGGTACCGCCGTCTGGGCAGCCGCAGCCACAGGCTCCGGGGCCGGAGCAGGGGCGCTTTGTCCACCGCAGAGTGCGGCATACTCCTCCTGGCTCTCAGCCACACAGCCGATGGGCGCGCCCACCGACACCACGTCGCCCTCCTGGGCAGTGATGTGCAGGATGCCGTCATGGGTGCATGCAAATTCAATGGTGTTCTTCTCGTTTTCAAATTCCATGATGGTGTCGCCTTTTTTCACGGCGGCGCCCTCCGGCACCGTCCAGGCGCTGATGGTGCCCTCCACCATAGTCAAACCGGCCCGGGGCATTACCAATTCAAAACTCATATCTCAGACCGCCTTTCCGCCTTAATACCGGGCCACCTGTGCACGGACAGCCTCCGCGATGCGGCCCGCATCGGGGATGACGTACTTTTCCAAGGAAATGTTGTAGGGCATGGGCACGTCCAGCGCCGCTACGCGGCCGATAGGTCCGTCCAGTTCGTCGTACATCTCCTCCTGGAGCATGGCAGCCAGCTCCGCACCAATACCGGCGGTCTTGTTGCTCTCCTCCGCCACCACCACATGGTGGGTCTTGCGGAGGGACTGGAACACCGTCTCCTTGTCAAACGGCACCAGGGTCCGGGGGTCGATGACCTCCACGCTGATGCCCTCCTTCGCCAGCGTCTCCGCGGCTTCCAGGGCACGGCGCACCATCAGACCCACGGCGATGACCGTCACATCCGTGCCGGGCCGCTTCACATCCGCTACGCCGATGGGGATGGTGTAATCGCCCTCTGGCACCTCGCCCTTGGTCTGGTAGAGCTGCTTGTGCTCGCAGAACAGGATGGGGTCGTCGGAGCGGATGGCGCTTTTCAGTAAGCCCTTTGCGTCGCAAGGCGTGGTGGGGCTGATGACCGTCAGGCCGGGGGCATGCATGAACAGGCTCTCAACACAGTTGGAGTGCTCGGCGCCGGCGCCAAAGGAGGAACCCATGGCGCAGCGGATGACCAGCGGCAGCCGGTAGTCCGGGCCGTGCATGAACCGCCACTTGGAGACACAGTGGAAGATCTCGCTAAACGCCACCATGGTAAAATCAGCGTACATCAGCTCCGCCACGGGCCGCAGGCCGGTGACGGCGGCGCCCAGCGCCGTGCCGATGATGGCGGTTTCGGAAATGGAGGTATTGCGGACACGCTTGGGGCCGAACTCCTCCAGCATCCCCCGGGTCACGCCGAAGATGTTTCCGAATTCCGCGATGTCCTCGCCAAACATCAGGATCTTGTCGTCCCGCCGCATTTCTTCCTGCAAAGCGGCGCTGATCGCCTGCATATATGTCATTTGCATGAATCTTTCCTCCTTTACCGCTGCTCTGCGTACAGGTTCCGATAGAGGTCCTCCGGAGTGGGCTCAGGACTGGCCTCGGCAGCTGCCACAGCAGCGTCGATCTTGCCGCTGATCTCCGCCCGGATGGCCTGCATCTGCTCATCCGTCATGACACCCTGCTCCCGCAGCAGCGTCTCCATGCGGACAATACAGTCCTTTTTCTTCCACTCCTCCGTCACGGCGGCGTCCCGGTACTTCATCTGGTCGCCCTCAAAGTGGCCCCGCATCCGGTAGCATGTACTGTCCAGCACCGCCGGGCCATTGCCGGCACGGATGCCGTCCACCAGCTCCTTGGCGCCCTCGTAGACCGACAGGGCATCGGTTCCGTCCACAATGCGGGTGGGCATCCCATATGCCGCCGCCCGGTCCGCGCCGGGATGGGACACCGGCACGCCGTAACCGGCAGGGGTGGAGATGGCAAACTGGTTGTTGTTGCACACGAACAGCACCGGCAGCTTCCAAATGGCCGCCAGGTTCATGGCCTCATGGACAGGCCCTCGGCTGGAGGTGCCGTCGCCGTAAAAGACATAGGAAACGTTGTCGGTGCCCGCCATCTGAATGGACAGCGCGGCGCCGTCAGCCACGGCGATGTCGCAGCCCAGGGTGCCGGAAAAGCCCACCATGCCGTGCTCCCGGGAGACCATGTGCAGCACACCGCCCAGGCCGTTAGCATTGCCGCTGACCTTGCCCATCAGCTCGCCGAACATGGTCTCAAAGGGCATCCCCAGGATGCAGCCCGCGCCCACAGGACGGTGGCTGATCTTGAAGTAGTCGCCCTCCTTCCGGGTCGCCAGGACACCCGCGTAGGTGGCCTCCTCACCGATGCCGCTGTGGATATGGCCCGGCACCTTACCCAGCGCGTAGATCTCCACCTGCTTTTCCTCAAAAAGCCGCACGGAAAGCAGGTCCCGATACACATCCGTCAAAAAATTCTCTGTGTACTGCATGATTTGGCCTCCTTATGTACCTCATATTCCCGGAAGAACGGGGCGGTTTTGCATATTTTTGTGAATATTCATTTTCAAATGGATATTGGGTCTGATTTTACATCTATGGCTTCATTATCCCCGCTTTTTCGTTTCGTTTCAATGCACAATTTTCCCGAAAAGCTTCCAGTTTTTTTGTTGCTCTATACAGAGAAATTTTCTCTTTTTCTCAAGTTCCGATCAAATCTCCTCCCTCCATTGTTTTTACGAAAAATCCTGCTATAATGAATAAAAACGATGTTTCAAGAAAGGGGGCGCGTGCCATGAGCGTTCCGCCCGAATCCCTTCTGGAATTGGCCTATCAGTCGCTGAAGGACAACATCCTCCGGGGCGTCTACCCCGCCGGCAGCAAACTGCCGGTGGACCGCCTGTCCCGGCAGCTCTCCATCAGTTCCACGCCCATCAAGGGCGCACTGAACCGTTTGGTGGCAGAGCATTTGGTGGAGCAAGTCCCCCGCTGCGGCTATGCGGTAGTCCGGCTGTCCATCAAGGACATCTCGGAAGTGCTTGAGATCCGCAAGATGTTTGAGATCTTCGCCATTCGACCCGCTATCAAAAACAAGCAGCGTTTTCCCGCCATCATGCATCATATTGAGGAGCTTCTGGACCGCTTTGACCACGCCACCGACGGTATCTCCTTTATGGAAGCCCTGGAATTGGAGCGGGATTTCCACCTCTGTTTTATCAAGCTCTGTGACAACGAACGGTTTCTGAAGCTCTACTCCTCCAGTTGGTGCATGGACTACCTGTTCATGGTATTCGCCAATGTGGGGCTGTCCTTTGAGGACTTCGGCCCGGAGTTCTCCTATCACCGCAAGTGGTACAACGCCCTGGTCGCCGGTGATGCCGCGGAATATGAGTCTCTTTGGGATTCCGGTATCGAGACGCTGAAAAACCGGCTGTCACAGCTTCTGGCCGAAAAGGAGGCGCGTACCCAGCCAAAGCGCCGCCCCGTTTCAAAAACAAACCCGCCATCATGAAAAGCGCCTGCCGACGGCAGGCGCTTTTTTTGAATATACCAAAGCGCGGCTGCGTTTCCGCAGCCGCGCTCTGTTTAACACAACTTCAAAATAAATTCTTCCCAGTTACTTTCTTATTTCGTGAAAGCGGCGATCAGCTCGGGAGTCAGAACATCCTCGAACTCGGTGTAGCAGGGCTCGGAAGCGGCCTTGAACTCAGCGGCAGCCTCGGGAGTCAGCTCGCTGACGGTGACGCCAGCGTCAGCCCACTTCTGCAGAACGATCTGATCCTGCTCGCGCTCCAGCTTACGCTGATTCTGGGCAGCCTTCTGACCGCACTCATCAACGATCTTCTGCAGCTCGGGAGACAGGGAGTCATACAGCTCACCGTTCATGGTGAAGAAGATGCAGTCATACACGCCGGTCCAATAAGTAACATACTTCTGAACCTCAGCGATGGAAGCGCCGTCGGCGGTGGGCAGGGGGTTCTCCTGGCCGTCGTAGGTGCCGGTCTGCAGGCCGGTATAAACCTCAGACCAGTTGGCGTTGGCCCAGTTGGCGCCCCACAGGGCATACTCGCGGTTCAGCAGCTCGGAACCAGCGACACGCAGCTTCAGGCCCTGCATATCGGCCAGGCTCTCAATGGGACGGACGCTGTTGGTGGGATGACGGAAGCCATTCTCACCGATGCCCAGCAGGTGCAGGCCCATGCTCTCGACGACTTCGCCGACAGCCTTGCCGCCGTCGCCGTCCAGCTTCGCGTCGACATCATCGAAGGAGTCGAACAGGAAGGGCAGGGAGACAACGTTCAGGCGCTGATCAAAAGCGGAGTAGATCAGGTTGGAGTGAGCGGACAGCTCAGTGGTGCCGTCGATAACGGCCTGAATGCCCTCGGACTGGTTGCCGGCAGTCAGCTGGTCGGCAGCGTAGACCTCGACGGTGACGGCACCGCCGGTAGCGTCGCTGACCATCTTGCCGAAGTCACGGCCCATGTCAGCCCAGCAGGTGTTCTCAGTGGCGGAGCAGGCAAACTTCCAGGTCTGCTTCTCGAACTGAGTTTCGCCGCCAGAGGGCTCTTCAGTCTTGGCAGGCTCTTCGGTCTTGGCAGGCTCTTCGGTCTTGCCGCCGCCGCAGGCCACCAGGGACAGGCTCATGGCCAGAGCGAGGATCAATGCAAGAAACTTTTTCATTGTTTTTCCTCCTTGATTTTTTTCAGTTGTGTTTATTCTGTATCACTTGCGTGATGGCAGACGAATCAGGGTACGATCAGGCAGCGCCGCCGCCCACAAAGATCGTGGAGAAGATGGGGATATAGGTGATGACCAGCAGGGTGATGACGCACGCGATGATCATGGGCCACACAGCCTTGGAAATGGTCTCGATGGTGACGCGGGTCTTGTCCTTGATATTCTCCAGCTTGCTGCTGACGCCGATGGCGACGAACAGGTTGACGCCCACGGGAGGAGTCACCTGACCGATGGCCAGGTTCACGGTGGACAGCACGCCGAAGTGGATGGGATTGATACCCAGCTGGCAGGCCACGGGATACATGATGGGAATGAAGATGTACATGGCGGAGTTGGCATCCACGAAGCAGCCGGCGATCAGGAAGATCACGTTGACAATCAGCAGGAACACATACTTGTTGCCGGAGATGTTCAGCAGCAGCGTCTGAGCAGCGCCGGAAATGCCATGCACGGTGCAGATGTAGGAGAACAGCGTAGCGGCGCCGATGATCAGCATGATGCCGCCGGTGGTCTTGCCGGAATCAACCAGCAGGTCATACAGGTCGCGGAGCTTGACCTCGCGATAGATGAACAGACCGACGATCAGGCCGTACACCACGGAGACGGCAGCGGCCTCGGTGGGAGTGAAGATGCCGCCGTAGATGCCGCCCAGAATGATGACGGGCATCAGGAAGCCCCAGAACGCGGTGCGGAAAGACTTCCAACGCTGGCCCCAGGTCGCCTTCTCACGGGAAGCGGTCAGGCCCTTGCGGCGGACCTCGATCATAATGATGACGACCAGAGCAAGGCCCATCATAATGCCGGGGAGGATGCCGCCCATGAACATATCGCCCACGGAGACGCCGGTAATGGAGGCGTACACCACGAATGCGATGGAGGGCGGAATGACGATAGCAATGGAGGATGCCGTTGCCATCATAGCGGAGGAGAACGGTGCGGAGAAGCCGCCGCGGTTGATCATGGCAGGGATCAGGATAATGCCCAGAGCCGCCACGGTAGCCGGGCCGGAACCGGAAATGGCACCGAAGAAGCAGGCGACCACAACGCACACAATGGCGATGCCGCCCCGACGGTGGCCGATACAGTCATCAATGAACTGCACAAGACGGGTGGAAATACCGGCCTTGGCCATGATGTTGCCGGACAGCACGAAGAACGGGATGGCCAGCAGCAGGAACTTTGCCATGCCGTTGTAGACGTTGGTGGGAACGATGGACAGCTTGTCCCCGGAATACAGCATAGCGAAGATAGCGGACAGGCCCAAGCTGACACAGATGGGGATGTTCAAAAACAGCATCACGAAGAAGGAGCCAAACAGGATAATATTAATCATCAGTCATTTCCTCCCTCTTCTGTCTTCACGCAGTCCGCATTGTTGGTCATCACATCGATCAGGAACTCAATGGTGTGCAGGATCAGGAACACAGCGCCGATGGGCAGGAAGATCGTAAAGACCCATTCCGGCCAGCCCAGAGAGAAGGTACGCTTTCCGTTTGCCATCTGAGCAAGAACTTTCTCAGCGCCAGTCTTCAGCAGCAGGACCCAGAAAACCATGTTTGCCACCGTAATGATGATGACAAAGATCTTCTTGCCCTTGACTTTCAGACGGTCAAAAATCAGAGACAGGCTGATCAGGCTTCCCTCACGGGCGCTCAGTGCGCAGCCCAGCATGATCATCAAAACGAACAGGTTGATGACCAGCTCCTCGGTGAACGCCAGCTGGCTGGTGGTCAGCTTACGCACCACAACGTTTGCAAAGGTGATCACGGTGACGAAAACCAGGATGAGACTCAGAACGATCTTCTCAACCGCAGCAACGCCATTCATGATCTTTTTGTAGGCTTTCATGCAATCAATCCCTTCCTTTCTTTCCCCAATCCAAGGGGGGCACGAAAAGGGCCCCAAAGCCCTTTTCCATTTTCTGCGTCCGGGGGCCAACAGTGCCGTCTGCACCTGGCCGCTGCTCTCCCAACAGCGTCCGCAGTTTCAACACAGCCGCTTTCCCGGTCCGCTCCACAGAAAACACAATGGATTTTCTGTTAACGTGGACAAAATACATGCGATGCCGGCCGTATCCGGGACCGCGCCCCGGCTGCTGCCGGAGGCCCTTTTCCCGCTGGACTGGCACTGGTATGTTGGTCATACCAACTAGTTACACTTTATCATTTTACAGCGTTGGATTCAAGTAAACTCTGGGCTGTCTCCTGCCAAAAAATGAGGGGAATCCTCTCTGATTTGCACAAAAAAGCTCATCCTTCGCCGCTATTAGCAGGATATTTTTCAGCGAACTCCGAAACGATGTCCAAATGGAGGTTCATCTCCCGCTGGGCGCGTTCCTCATCCCTGGCCTTTACCGCCTCAAAGATCGCCCGGTGAGACACCTGGGACTTTTGGATGTAATCCGGTAGCATAAAGAAACGGATACGCACATCCGCGATCATGCTGTTGACCAGATGCATCGTGGCGGCCAGCATCATGTTGTGGCTCGCGGCCGCCAGGGCAGCATGGAACTCCACATCAGCCATATATTCCCCGGGGTCCTCCTCCAGCCGCTTCATGGCGGCGCCGATGGCCGCCAGGTCTTCCTCCGTGGCCCGCTGGCAAGCCAATCCAGCAATGGCCACCTCGTTGACTCTGCGGAATTCGTTGAAATCCTCCCGGGCATCCAACTGGTTAGAAACGCGGACAAAAGAGATCGCCTTGCGGATGAAATCCGCGTCCCGGGCGACCTTCTTCCGGTTGCCATTGGCCTCGATTGCGCCCAGGAACTCCAGGATCGCCAGGCACTCCCGGAGAGAGCCCCGGCCAATGCCCAGACGCTCCGCAAGATCGCGTTCCGACGGCAGGTCCTCCCCCACCCGGATCTGGCCGCTTTCAATGGCGTTGATCAACGCCTGCATGACCAGCTCCGGAATCTTCGGAGAAACATTTTGGATCTTTTCCAGCTGCATATCCCTGCCCCTCTCATAATGGTAGTACCATATTACCATCGGAGCAGACAGCCGTCAATCGAACCAAATACACAAAAATTTCCGCTTTTTTTGTATCCTCCGCAGAAAATCGTTCTGTTTTGCTTGTAAAGTATTTTAGCTTTTCAGGATAGGCGGTCCGGCAAAAACCGGGCATAGACCGCCGGCGCCAGCAGCGCCAGAATAATCAGGACAGCCGTGACAATGGTGGAGCTGGAGGTCAGCATGACGCCCGCGATCACCACCAGGCCCACCGCCAGCCACAGCAGGCCGGCGAAGCGGTGGAGGGACTTCCAGGCGGCATCATTGTTCTCACAGCCGGCAAAGCGGAGGGCAAGCTTCGCGTCCCTGGGGCAATCCCACATATGGGCGCCCAGCATCATCAGGGCCAGACCCAAAACGCAGGGCGTCACAAAGGGCAGCGTCAGCGCCTGTTCCCCCACGGACTGCATGATCATGCCGCTGCAGAAGATGACGGAAATGATGGGAAACCCCCAGCGCCCTACCAGCCGCACGGCGGGCTTGGGCAGCGTCATGTTCTTCTGGTTGATAAGCAGCTGCATATGGGCAATCAGATCCAGCAGGCACATCAGTCCCGGCAGGCCAAAAGCCACCATCCAACGGGGGATGGAATCATCCTTGCCGTCCATTCCGATCAGTCCGCTGGGGACGATCTCGGGGATCTTGTCCCACATCCGGGCACCCAGCACCATAGGCAGCGCGCAGGCCAGCAGCGAAGCCACCAGCAGTCCCCGCCCCTTCTCTTTGGAAACATGCTTGCCAAAGATCTTGGCGCCTTCGGCCTCGATCATCCGCTCTTCTTCTGTTTTCTTCTTGCTCATAACGGGATGGTTCCTCCATTCAATGCTCTCGCCGCTTCGCGCTCGTCAGTGCGCCGCGAACAGCGGCCAGGGTGTCCTCCTCCAGTTTGCAGACGCCGGTACAAAAACCGCCGTATTTGATTGCAAGAGGCCCGAAGTATGAATGCTTCGGGCCTCTTGACTACCGGAAACAGCCGCGGGGGCCATTCCCCAAAGCTGTTACTTGTTGGAGGTGTGGATGGCGCGCTTCTCGGCCTGCAGAGCAGCCTCACGCATGGTCTCGGTGACAGTGGGATGAGAATGGATGGTCGCGATGATCTCATCCAGGGTCATCTCCTCGCCGATGGCCAGAGCACCCTCGCAGATCAGGTCGGTGGCACGGGGCCCGATGATGTGCATACCCAGGATCTCGCCGTATTCCTTGCCGGCGATGATCTTCACCAGGCCTTCGCCGCCGTTGAGGATCAGAGCCTTGCCGTTGGCGGCCATGGGGAACTTGCCGACCTTGTACTCGATGCCCTGGGCCTTGCACTGCTCCTCGGTCAGGCCGACGGAGGCCGCCTCGGGCTCGATGTACACGCAGGTGGGATTGGTCTTCTCGTCATAAACGGCGGGGATGCCCATGATGTTCTCAGCAGCCACCTCGCCCATGGCGGAGGCGGTGTGTGCCAGCTGTGCGTGACCGAACACGCAGTCGCCGATGGCGTAGACGCCGGGAACGGAGGTCTCCATCTTGTCGTTGACAATGATGCGGCCGCGGTCGTTGTCCAGCTTGCCGGCTTCCAGGTTCAGGGAAGCGGTGTTGGCCTTCCGGCCGATGGCCACCAGGACCTTCTCAGCCTCAAAGCTGACGGTCTCGCCGGCCTTGTTCTTGCAGACGACCTTGGCGCCCACGGGAGAGGGCTCAACGGACTGCACGGGGCACTCCAGGTTGAATTCCATGCCCATCTTCTTCATGTGCTCCACGCCGATCTTAGTCAGGTCGCCGTCCAGCATGGGCAGCATATGGTCCATAGCCTCGACCACGGTGATCTTGGTGCCGAAGGCAGCGTAAGCACAGGCCAGCTCCAGGCCGATGACGCCGCCGCCGATGACGATCATGCTCTTGGGCAGGGCCTCCAGGCTCAGAGCGCCGGTGGAGTCGATGCAGTTGGGGTTCTCCTTCAGGCCGGGGATGGGCGGCTGAGAGTTGACGGAGCCGGTGGCCACGATGATAGCGTCGGCGGTCATCTCCTCGGTGGTGCCGTCAGCCTTCTTTACAGACAGCTTGCCGGGAGCCACGAAGGAAGCTTCGCCGTCGATCTTCTTGACCTTGTTCATCTTGAACAGGCCCGCGATACCGGAAGTCAGCTTCTTGGAGATGTCGTTCTTGTGCTTGATGACCTGGGGGAAGTTGACCTTCACGCCCTCGACCTCAACGCCGATCTCCTTGCCCTGGTTCTTGATGTCCTCCACCAGCTCGGCGGAGTGCAGCAGGCACTTGGTGGGGATGCAGCCCACGTTCAGGCAGGTGCCGCCCAGGTGCTCTTTCTCGATAACGGTGACCTTGGCGCCCAGCTGCGCGGCACGGATAGCCGCCACATAGCCGCCGGGGCCGCCGCCGACCACCAGCACGCTGGTGTCACCGGCGGGCTTGGCGGGAGCCGCCGCGGGGGCGGGAGCAGCAGGAGCGGCAGCAGCGGCAGGAGCAGGAGCGCCGCCCACGGCCTCGCCGGGCTTGCCGATCCAGGCCAGGGTGCCCTTGACGGGCACATCGTCGCCCTCCTGGGCCACGATCTTCAGGAGAGTGCCGTCCACCTCGCTGTTGACCTCATTGGTCAGCTTGTCGGTGGTGATCTCCACGATCACGTCGCCGACCTTCACCTCGTCGCCCTCGTGCTTGACCCACTTGGACACGGTGCCTTCCTCCATGGTCAGGCCCAGCTGGGGCATCTTCAGTTCATAAGCCATTGGTGATTCCCTCCTGTTACAGCAAGATGCTCATGGGGTTCTGCAGCAGATCCCGCAGATCCATCTGGAACTTCGCCACGACAGCGCCGTCCAGGGTGCGGTGATCCAGCGTCACAGACAGGCGCATGACCTGCTTCTTCACGACCTTGCCCTCATCGTCCAGAGCCAGCTCGTCCTCGATGGCGCAGACGCCCACGATGACGGAATCAGGCTGGTTGATGATGGGAGTGAAGGTCTCGATGCCGAACATGCCCAGGTTGGACACGGTGATGGTGTTGCCCTTATACTCCTCGGGCTTCAGCTTGTTCTCCTTGGCGCGGGTAGCCAGGTCCTTGGCGGTGGCCGCCAGGGTATCCAGGCCCATCTTGTCAGCGTCGCGGATGACGGGGGTGATCAGGCCGGAGTCCAGAGCCACGGCCATGCCGATGTTGACATGAGCGCGCTGGATGATCTGATGGTTGGCCTCGTCGAAGCTCACCAGGATCTCGGGATGGCTCCGCAGGCAGACAGCCAGGGCCTTCAGCACCAGGTCATTGACGGAATACTTCTTGCCGGTCTCGGCCAGCAGTATCTTGCGGAACTTCAT
The DNA here is from genome assembly GCF_021531435.1 of Oscillibacter valericigenes. GTDB lineage: Bacteria > Bacillota > Clostridia > Oscillospirales > Oscillospiraceae > Oscillibacter > Oscillibacter valericigenes_B. Next base: position 220,887 of record NZ_JAFBIS010000001.1, on the reverse strand, counting down.
CAGCTCGGTGACGTCCACCTTGATGTTCTGGGTGACAGGCGGGATCTCGGTGTGGGAGGCCAGCATCCGCTCGGCGACGACCTTGCGCATACCGGACAGCTTCACCACGGTGTCGCCCTCCATCAGATCCAGGCCGGCCTTGGGAGCGGCGGGCTTGGCAGCGGGAGCGGGCGCGGCGGCGGGAGCAGCCGCGGGCGCGGGAGCGTTCTTCTGGGCTTCGGCGGCGGCCAGGATGTCCTTCAGGACGATACGGCCGGAGGGGCCGGTGCCAGCGATGCCGGAATAGTCAACACCCATCTTGGCCGCGGTCTTCCGGGCCAGGGGGGAGATGCGGATACGGGCGCCGTTCGCGGCGGCCACGGGAGCGGGAGCAGCGGCAGGAGCGGCAGCGGGAGCAGCCTCCGCAGCGGGAGCGGCGGGAGCGGCAGCAGCGGGAGCGCCGTCGCCGACAGACTCGCCGGGCTGTCCGATATAGGCCAGCAGACCCTTGACGGGAATGTCCTCGCCCTCCTGAGCCACGATCTTCAGCATCACGCCGTCGTGCTCACTGGTGACCTCGTTGGTCAGCTTATCGGTGGTGATCTCCACGATCACGTCGCCGGTCTTTACCTCGTCGCCCTCGTGCTTGATCCACTGGGAAACTGTGCCCTCCTCCATGGTCAGGCCCAGCTGAGGCATCAATACTTCAAAAGCCATTTATTGTTACCTCCTCACTTGTTCAGCACGCGCTTGACAGCCTTGACGATGTCGTCGGGATGGGGGAAGTTCTCGTCCTCCAGCACGGGGCTGAAGGGAGAGACGATGTTCAGGCCGCAGACACGCTCCACGGGAGCGTCCAGCTCGTCGAACAGCTCCTCGGCGATCTGAGCGGAGATCTCGCCGGCGTAGCTGCCGCGCTTGACTTCCTCAGAAACAATGATAGCGTTGTGGGTCTTGGAAATGGAGGCCTTGATAGCGTCCCAGTCGATAGGCACCAGGGTGCGCAGGTCCAGGACCTCCACGTCGATGCCCTCGGCAGCCAGCTTCTCAGCGGCTTCCATGGAGAAGTTGACCTCACGGCTCCAGGTAATGATGGTCAGGTCCTTGCCCTCGCGCTTGACGTTGGCCTTGCCGATGGGGACCAGATACTCCTCATCCTCGGGGATCTCTTCCTTCTTGGCGTACAGCAGCTTGTGCTCGAAGACCACCACGGGGTCGGGGTCACGCATAGCGGACTTGATGAGGCCCTTGGCGTCGGCGGCGGAGCAGGGAGCCACGACCTTCAGGCCGGGGAAGTGGCAGACCATGCCCTCCAGGGACTGGGAGTGCTGGCCGGCGTTGCGGCGGCCGGAACCCATGGGCATACGCAGCACCAGGGGGATAGAGCACTGGCCACCGGACATGTACTTCAGCTTGGCGGCCTGGTTGAACAGAGGATCGGCGCAGACGGTGACAAAGTCGTCATACATCAGCTCCACGCAGGGATGCATACCACGCATGGCAGCGCCAACGGCCATACCCAGGAAGCCTTCCTCGGAAATGGGGGTATCAATGACACGGTTGGGACCGAACTCGTCCAGGAAACCGGTGGTGATGGCGAACACGTTGCCCATCACGGCCATGTCCTCGCCCATAATGAACATCTTGTCATCACGGCGCATCTCTTCCAGCAGGCCCTCACGAATGGCCTTGCTCACAGTGATCTTCTTGCTCATCTTGCCACACACCTTTCGTTATCGGCAGTATACATATCGTCAGTGACCTCGGAGGGGTCGGGATAGGGGGACTCGTCGGCGAACTTCACGGCCTCGTCCATCTCTTCCTGGGCGGCCTTCTTGATAGCTTCGAGGTCCTCTTCCTTGACGCCCATACCGATCAGCTTCTTGCCCAGCTTCTCGATGCCGTCGTTGGCCAGAGCGTCCTCCATGTACTTAGCGGGACGGTACACGGCGGGGTCGCCGCAGTAATGGCCCTGATAACGGTACACCTTCGCCTCGACCACGAAGGGGCCCTTGCCGCTGCGGGCGTGGTCCATCGCCTTGGTCATGGCCCAGTAAACTTCCTCGGGGTCGGTGCCGTCCACGACGGCAAAGGGCACGTCGTAAGCGGCGGCACGGGTGGCCAGGTCGGGGGTGTTGGTGACGCGGTGGATCTCGGTGGAAACGCCGTAGCAGTTGTTCTCGATGAACCAGACCATGGGCAGTTTCCAGGTAGCGGCCATGTTCAGGTTCTCATGGAAGGTTCCCTCGTTGGTGGAGCTGTCGCCGAAGCAGCCGACGGTGACGGAGTCGTCGCCCATGATCTTTGAAGCCAGGGCGGAACCGGCGGAAATGCCCTGGCCGGCGCCCACGATGCCGTTGGCGCCCAGGTGGTTCATCTTCGCCATATCAGCGATGTGCATGGAGCCGCCCTTGCCCTTGCAGTAGCCGGTGCGCTTGCCGAACAGCTCGGCCATGGCCAGCTTGGGATCGCCGCCGCGGGCGATGACGTGGCCGTGGCCGCGGTGGGTGGAAGTGAAGTAATCCTGGGGCTGGATCGCGGCGAACGCGCCTGCCTCAGCAGCCTCCTGACCGATGCTCAGGTGGATATTACCGGCCAGCATACCCTTGGTGAAGCACTCAGCCGCGTGTTCCTCGAACGCGCGGATGCGCACCATCGTGCGGTAAAAGCCCAGCAGCATTTCCTTGGAGCATTTCTCCTCAGAGTTTTTCTTCTTAGTTGCCAATGTCTTCACGCCTTTCTGTAATTTTTAGGATCTATGGTTTCCCTTACGCCTGTCTGGGCGCAAACAGGGGAACTTCCAATTCTTCGTCGAACTTCCGGCCCATGACCACGCCCTCGATCTCCGCGATGATGACGTCGACAGTCAGCAGGACCTTGGTTCCCTCCACCAGATGTCCGCCGTGGGCGTTGCCGTGGCGGTCGGTGAGCGTCATGTGGACATGCAGGTTGGTGTTGCCCTCGTCATCATGGCAGATGATGCCGGACGCGTTGGTCAACTCGATGGGTCCGGTCAGATGGAGCACCTCACCGTAGCCATAGCCCGCCTTGGTGGGCAGCTCCACCACATCGCAGAAATGGGGACTGTCCAAACTGCCGATCGCGCTGAGGATCACGCCGTTGTTGATACCGCTGCGCTTACAGGCCTCCTCCAGACCCAGCAGGACGTCGGTGCCCGGCTTCAGCCGGAGCGCCACCACGCGGCCCAGCTTACCCTGGGCCATTTCCATATCCATGTTTCCCATGCCAGCCTCCTTTAAATAATGATGTCTGTTTCCGGTTTCCTATAAGTCGATATGCTGGAATGCGTCACAGAGGACGAGGGTCTCCTGCTTCTCCGGCGGCCACTCCACCATATTGTGGGCGAGGACCGGCCGCATCCGCAGGCTGTCGTCTTCTGAAAAGGGGACATGATAGATGCAGTAGCACTGGGTGTTCAGCTGCCCGTGGAAATACCGTCCCCAGCGCAGCACGCTGAAAAACAGTGGGTTGACGAACACGGCCCGCAGCGGAAGGTTTCGGATGGTGTCAAAATCCTCGGTGGTGTAATCCACGTCCGCTGTGAACAGCACGTTCTTTCCGCCGAAGCTGATGAGATAGCAGAAGTGCCGGACATGCTCATATTTCTTATCCAGGTGCTTTGTCTTGAAGGCCCGAACGGTGATCTCCGGTTCAATACGGTAAGCGGCGTGATCCGTCTGCTCCGACAGCGGCACGCAGGGGATGCGCCGCTCCCGCAGGTAATCAGCCAGCCCGCTTTCCCGGACGGTCCTGGTATACGGCAGGAACACGCCCTTGACGGAGCGGCGCCGCAGGAACTCCAAGGTCATCTCCGGGGAGAAGTGATCCGGATGAGCATGGGAAAACAGCAGATAGTCGATCTTTTCAAAGGGCGGCTCCCCCGCCAGCATCCGCTGCCATACCTCCGGCTTCAGATTGCTGAAAGGATGTCCCTCTTTTCCGTAGATCCCGTCCATCATCAGGGTGATGCCCTGGTATTCCAGCAGCAGCCCTGCGTTAGCAATCAAGGTAACCCGCAGTTTTTCTCCCATGGGTGTTCTTTTCCTCCGAATCATCGCGGAACGCCTCAGCGGAGCCAGTCCCACACATCTTATCTCAGCTTGCTAGTCATCTTACGTCTTATGTAATACCCTTTGCTTTTTATCTTATGCATCCGCTTTCTAAAAGTCAATGTATAAAGTGCTGTTTTTTTGAATTTTGGTAAAATCACTCTTTTTCCGCCATTTTTTTGTGCACAATTTTTTCGCGTAAAATTTTCCAAAAAAGAATCTTGCTTTTTTGTGTCAACTGTCGTAAGATGTCTATAACATCCGTTGCAAGCATACGAACAGGAGGTGCCCAATGGCCGGATCGACTTCTTCCCTTTCTGAGCAGGCAGCTATCCAGATCATGGATATGATCTTGGTGGAGCGCCGTTTTCAGACCGGTGATAAGCTCCCGAATGAAATGGAGCTGGCTGAGGAGCTGGGCATCAGCCGTGTGACATTGCGGGAGGCTATCCGCATTCTCTGCACCCGGGGCCTTGTGGAGATCAAACGCGGCCGGGGCACCTTTGTGACCTCTTATGAGCTGCCGGCGGCGGGAGCGGACCTCTCTCCTTTGGAAACGGTGTCCGCCAGCAACCGGGAATTGCTGGAGATCCGTATGATGGTGGAGCCCCCCGCGGCGTACTACGCCGCCAAGCGCGCCACTCAGGAGGAGATCGAGGCCATCCGGGAGCTGAGCCTGAAAATCGAAGCTGCCGCCGCCCACGGGCAGAATCCCGTGAAGATCGAGCAGGATTTCCACAATACCATCGCCCTGGCCAGCCATAACCAGTTCATGACAAAGCTGATGCCGATTATCAATAAATCCATTTACACAGACCTGACCTATTTTGAGGAGAGTATCACCTACTCCCTTCAGGATCACCGCGAGATCGTCCGGTTTATTGAGAGTGGAAATGGTGAGGGTGCCCGTTCCGCCATGCGCCTGCATATTCTTCACGCCTACCAGATCTCCAACCTGGAATTTGAATGAGGTACTGACCATGCGCCTTGGTTCGTTTTCAAAATTTTTTTCGAGACTATAAAAAAGTGTTGACATTTTTCTATTCCCCTGTTATACTTGCAAATGTTCCGGTTCGGGGGTATAGCTCAGCTGGGAGAGCGCTTGACTGGCAGTCAAGAGGTCAGCGGTTCGATCCCGCTTATCTCCACCAAAAAAAGAACGGCAGCATAAGCTGCCGTTCTTTTTTTGATTCATGGTTTCGTGGAACGGTCCAAATTTCATAGCGAAGGGGCGGCAGGCTTGCCGCCCCTTCAGCATATTCGAAAGCACTTTAAAAGTTCTTGCGAATGGTCAAAACATTCTGGCCGTTTTCATATTGATAACGCACATCATCCATACTGTTTTTCACCATATAGATGCCAAGGCCGCCGATCTTCCTGTCCTCGGCGGACAGCGTAATATCCGCGTCCTCCCTGGCCAGCGGGTCAAAGGGCTTACCCCAGTCGCGGAACTGAATGGTCACAGAGGGCGGCTCCTGCTCCACATGGCAGCCGATGACCGCCTCCCCGCTGTTGGGTGCGTAAGCGTAGCTGGCGATGTTGACAAACAGCTCCTCCACGGCGATCTGGAGCTGCAGCCGGGTCTCAGGCGTGCAGGGTACCTGGTCCAGAGCCTCATCCACAAAACCCTGGACCGTGTCCAACTCGTTTCGCTCAGCCGGAACCGTCAATGTTTTCATGCGTCTCCTCCCTTTCCGGGTCCCCGGTAGGTGATGCCCAGCATGGTAATGTCATCCGCCTGCTCGGCGCCCCGTGCAAATTTCTCCAGAGCGGAGCGGACGTAGGGCAACAGCTCGCTGACCCGCAGATCGATCCCCTGTTTGTCATTCAAAGCGTCCCGCAGCCGGTCCTCGCCGAACAGCTGCTCATCGGGGTCCAGCGCCTCGGTGACGCCGTCGGTGTACAGGAAGAGGGTGTCCCCCTCCCCCAGTCTCAGCTGGCTGCTCTCATAGATCATCCCGTCCAGACCCGCCAGGACAAACCCGGGGTCCATCTTGAGATATTCGTAATTGCCGCCCGCCCGGCGCAGCAGCGGGGCGTTGTGCCCGGCGTTCACATAGGTAAAGTCTCCGGTGTTCAGGTCCAGCAGACCCATAAAGGCGGTGACGAACAGTCCCTCGCCGTTGTTTTCGCAAAGCTGGTCGTTGGCCCGGTCAAACACCTGGTCCAGCGGGTCGCCGGTGAGGGCCTGGTTCTTGATGATGGTCTTGGCAATGACCATGAACAGCGCCGCCGGCACGCCCTTGCCGGACACATCCGCCATCACCACCGCCAGGTGGGAGTCATCCACCATGAAGAAGTCGTAGAAGTCGCCGCCCACTTCCTTAGCAGGATCCATGCTGGCGTAAATGTCGAACTCCCGCCGCTCCGGGAAGGCCGGGAAAATATTGGGCAGCATGTCCTTCTGGATCTGGGTCGCCACGTTCAGCTCCGCGCCGATGCGCTCTTTTTCCGCTGTGACGGCGGTCAGATCGTGGATGTATTTTTCCAGATTGGCGGTCATGCTGTTGAAGGCATCCGCCAGCGTCTCGATCTCATCTCCCGTATGGACCTCGATCTGGGTCTTCAGGTCGCCGCCGCTGATGCGCTCCACACCCTCCAGCAGGTGGGACAGGGGCGTCGTCAGCTTCTGTGCGAAGGCATAGGACACCAGGGCCACGATCACGATAGCCGCCACGCACACCAGGGCCACCAGTATCAAGACCGTATAGATGGACTTGTCAATGCCGGCTACCGCGCCATCGGTGATGGCCTCGATATTGCTCCGGGTGTCCTCGGCGGGCGCCATGGCCTCCTCCACGTCCATCACGGCCACCACGGACCAGGGCAGAACGGACATGGGGTGATAGGCCATATAGACCTGGCGGCCCTCAAACTCCACCTCTTTCACGCCGGTCTCCCGGGCTGTGATGGAGCGGCCGATGTCCCGCAGTTCCCGGTTGTCGCTGTCGAACAGGCTCTCCCGGATGATATTGCCCTGGTCATCCCGGCTGATATTGGGCGAGATGATGGTCTGGCCGTTTTCATTGACCACGAACACATAGCCGGTCTCGCCGATCTCCGTCTCGATGATCTTGTCGCTGAGGGCGTTGATGGTGGAGCCGAACGCCACAACGCCCCGGATCTCCCCGTCGCCGTCCCGGTAGGGCATGGCGCAGGTGATGGCCAGGCCCCGGCCCATGGCGTCCTCAAAAACGTCGGTCCAAATGAGATCCCCGGCCTTCATAGCCTGCTGATACCATCCCCGGGTGGGGCAGTCCAGATACTCCTTCTTGTGGCCGGGCACGTCGTCCACCGTCAGGGAGAAGCCGCTGGCGGCGGCGAAGTAGCCGCACTCGATGTCCGGGTCGCCCCGGGCGATGGAGAGCAGCATGTCCCCGGTGTTGGCGGTCAGGGCCACCTCCTCCGCCACGGCTGCGGGGTCGATGGTCTCATTGAAGTACAGCAGCTGGGGCGACAGCTCTCCGTCCAGCGCCGGGTCCGGCCCGTTGGCCTCCCGGGGCGTATAGGAATCCGGATCGGTATAGAGCTGCTGCAGATAATCCGCCACCATGTAGGTGTAGGTCTGCTGCTTGTTCATCTTCTCGTCTGCATAGTCGGCTTTGCCTGCCGCGATCAGCGTCAGCTGTTCCATGGCCTGGGTCTCCATGGCCATAGTGCTGTCCTCCGCCGCCTGGGTGCCCATGGTATCGCTCATGGTCACCACATTTTCCCGCATGTTGTTCAGATTGACCAGGGTCACGGCGGCGACCACGGCAATAGAGCCGACGGATACCGCCAGCACCGTCAAAAGGATTTTGCTCCGAATACTCTTCATTATTCAGTTTTCCCTCCTGTTTGGAAAAGATGCGCGGACATCATCGAACATCGCCTGATACGCGGGATCGATGTGCATCCGGTCAAAGGGGATCTCCACCCCCATAGGGTGATGCAGCAGCAAATACTGCTTCCCCCGGCAGAAGGGCTGCAGGCCGGAAAACCGGAAGCCCAGGCCGGTCAGTACCTGGTATCCCCAGGCCGCCGAGGGGCTGGACAGCTCCAGGCAGGCGCCGGCAGTCTGCATCGGCCGGTCCTTGCTGTGCGCCAGCAAAGCGGACGCCCGTTCTTCCAAATCAGACCCGCAGGCCTCCAGACACAGTGTCAGGGTGCAATGGGCCTCGTCCTCCAGCACCGTCAGGTCACTGGCGGGGGCCGGTCCCCCCTCCGGAAGGAAGCGGACCGGGACGCCCACGCTCCGGTAGTAATCTGCCGCGAAAGCACGGTGCTCCTCCGGCATACAGAGGCTGACCTCACGCCGGTCAAAGGGCATGGCCGCCACCGCGTAGCTCAGCTTCTCGCCGATATTGGCGTGGGAATGGACGAACCCCCGGCTGAGATAGAGGTTGAACAGCATCCCGCAGGGCCGCAGCCCGCAGGCATAGGACTCCCGCTGGCTCATGGTGTGGAAGGTGGCATTGTGAGAGCCGATGGCGGAAAAGCGCTCTGCCTCCGGCATCGCGATGACCCAGGCCACCAGAGGGGTGCCGATGCCGTAGCCCCGGTACGCCTTGCGCACCACATGCATGCACAGGTCTCCCACCCCGTAAAAGGGCGGATTCTCCCGCAGGCAGATCCCGGCCGCGGCCTCTCCGTTTTCAGCGAACACCACGGCTGTCAGCAGACGGCCCGCGATGGTCTCCTCCATCAGCCAGTCCAGATCATAGATCCGCTTGTCGATGTAGGTGTCGCCGTATTCCTCCCGCACGCAGGCGAGCATCCCCTCCAGCACAGCTTTGTCCGGCCTCCGGTCCGAGGCGCCGGCAAATCTGCACGCCAATGTCTCCCCCGTCGTTTTCTTTCTGTACAGTGTCACAGTTTTTCTTCCTCACAGCAAAATGGTCAGATTGTTCACGCCGAAAGTCGTTTTATAATCCACCACCGGGGCGGCGGCCAAGACCATAGCAATGCCGAGGCTGTCGTCCAGCCCCTCCAAGAGGCCGTCCAGCTCGTCCATCTCCCCCGCCGTCTCCGCCTTGTGGCGCTCATAGTAGTCGATGGGGTTAAAGGGCGCGCCGCCGCAGCGGATGCGCAGGATGATGTCCGGTCTGTCCGGGTCTTCTCCCGGCGTCAGCAAAATGCGGATGCTGATGGTCTGGGTCTCATCCTCCGGGAAGCAGTGCTCCTTGATGCTCACCAGCATCTCCTCCAGAGACAGGGAGATGAGCATGGACCGCTCCGGATCCAGTTGATTTTCCTCGCAGAAAGCCGAAATGCGCTGGGAGGCATCCAAAATCTCATCCAGCGACGTATGTACCGAAAAGGACACGAACCGTCCCTCCTCCTCATACCGCCGGTCCAGCAGCAGGATGCCCTGCAGTTCCGGGTGGCGGCGGCGGAACAGGGTCAGCGCCGCCCACAGCACCGCCCAGGACAGCACCTCCGCCGCGGTAAAGCCCAGCCACACGCCGGGGAGCCCCAAGAGGCCCGACAGGACCCGGGCGGAGAGCACCAGGAACAGGTACGCGCGGCACACCGTCAGCAGATTCGCCAGCCAGGTCCGGCGGGCGGAGAGGTAGTAGTTCATCCAGATGGTGGACAGCATGGCCAGCGGCAGGCTGAGGGCAAACAGCCGCACCGCCGGAGCCGCCAGGTCCAGGGTCTCCGGGTCGGAGACACCGAACAGGCGGCAGAAGGGCGCCGCCAGCACCGCCAGAAGAACAGCGACCGGCACGATGAGCAGCATTCCAAGCTTCAGCGCCTGCTTTTCGATCTGGCGCAGGCTGGTGCCGTCCCGCTCACTGGTAAACACGCCCACAAAGGGCCCTGTGGTCTGACACAGGCCGTTGATGAACACAATGGACAGGTTTCCCGCCATGGAGACGACGCTGAAAGCGGACAGGCCGGCCTGTCCCGCCAGAGCGGAGATCAGCAGGTTCAGGGCCACGCCCCGCAGCACGCCGCACAGGTTATTCAGGGCGGAGGGGCTACCGGCGGCCAGCATCCGGGGCGCCCGGGACCAGGCCCGGGACAGGGAGCGGAGATGGAAGCTGCTGCCCTTCCACAAAAGGGCGGCCCAGCCCAGGAAAGCGGCAGCCAGGTTAGCGACCGTGCAGCCCAGCGCCACTCCCGCCAGCCCCATGCCCAGGGCCAGCACATAGAACAGCTCCAGGCCCACGCAGCCAACGGCCAGAAACAGGAACAGGGCCATGGACAAACGGTGCCAGCCGTCCAGCTTCAGCAGGAAATAGGGCGGGTAGATACCGGCGACGCCGATGCCGCTGAAGATATAAATGCGGAGATACTGGCGGGTCGGCTCCAGCAGTTCCCCCGTGGCTCCCAGGATGCCCAGAAGCGGCTCCAAAAGCAGGCTTCCCAACACCGCCAGAGCCAGGCTGACTCCCAGAGACAGCAAGGCCGCCAGCGTAACGGCAGCGTCGCAGCCCTCCCGGTCATCCCGGCCGATGCACCAGGCGGCCAGAGACGACGCGCCAACACCTGCCAGGGAGCCGATGGTGGTATAGACAAAATACACCGGGTTGACGATGCTGAGAACCGCCAGGGTCTCATGCCCCAGCAGGTTGCCGGCAATGAGGCTGTTGGCCAGGGTGGACGCCATCACGCCGCCGACGGACAGGATCGCGGGCAGGAGTGCCTGGCGGAAGGTAGTGGATATAAACTGACCGCTGTCCCGCAGTCCGCCATCTGGGGTGGATTGAGACATAATAACCTCCGTTTTCGCACAGGCGAGGCAGCCTGTCCGTATAAGATTTCATGATTTGATATTTTGTATTATAACGCGTCAGAATGAATTCTGTAAATGTCTCCTTTGTCACTTCGTTGGTTTTTTAGAAAAAATTTAGAAATTTAACACAAGATCTATGATATACTGATATTAATAAAATTTTTGAGATCGTGTATACAGACCAGACTATCCAGCCGGTTTTCATAGAGAAAGGAAGGCGAGAATTATGCCGCAAGATCAGGTCCAGCAGCAGTGTCCGAAGTGGAAACCTTCGGAGGCGACGGATCACCACCGCGAAGCACCACCGTTCGCGATTGGAGCACACCGGCAGGCCGAGGAGGCCCCCCAACAGCAGCAGCGCCAGGAGTGGAAACCTTTGGAGGTGACGAAGCACCGCCGCGAAGCACCACGGTTTCCGATCGGAGCACACCGGCAGGCCGCGGAAGCGCCCCAACCGCAATTTGCCCAGCCTGTCAATATCCAGGGTGCGGCGCCCGCCCCTGAAATGGCCGGGCAGGCCCAACAGCAGCAGCTCAGCCGTAAAGAACGGTGGAAACAGGAACGGAAAGCCGCGAAGCAGGAAAAGGCGGAAGAGAAACAGCGCCAGAAAGAAGCCAAGCGTATGGCCGCGGCCAAGGTCCAGGTGGACAAGCTGGTGCAGCAGATGAGAGAAAATCCCATTCCCGGGCAGGCTGCCACGGATTACGCCGGAATGCGGCCTACAGAGACCTTTTCCGACAAGGGAGAGTATCTGGAGCGGGTGATTCTGACACAGATCCAGGACGAATGGCAGGCAAGAGAATTACTGACTGAGGTACGCACATTCATGCACCACGCTGAGATATTCGATAAAGCGATTCAGGATTTTCGTTTCCGTCAGCAAAACGTCCCGGTATACATTGAAGATGTGCTGCACCAACAGGTCTCGGAGGATGTCACGGAGTTGCTGCAAAATGAGTCGGTGAAGTTCTCCAACGCCGCTTACGGAGAGCAGATAAAGAATACCTATAAAGCACTGGATGTAAAGGTATTCGGCTATCTGACCCGGGAGCAGGAGGAACAGGCCACTACCCGCTCCATGCGCAAGGGCGAGGCGGCTCAGGCATATCGGCAGGCCATCGAGCAGCGGATGCAGCAGGATCACATCGGCCGTAATGAAGCTGCGCGGCGCTATGCGGAAGACGCACTGCGGCAAAAGCGGCCCGTGACGCTTCGGAAGCTGGAGGAGCAGCGCAAGGCGCATAGAGGGGAGAAAAGCTTCCAGAGGATGGAGGAAGGGTTTCAAAGTGTAACCTACGCCAATGTGGATATTCAGCGCGCCCACCCCGGTGCCCCCACTCTGAACTGGGATACCGCCAGCGATCTCGCGGCGGAGTACATCCGCGACGCCACGAAGAACATCTCTTATCAGATGCGGGTACCCAACTGCCAGATCATGAATCTGATTTTGGACGCCGGGCGCTTCAAGACCCAGATGGAGACGAACTCCACCAAAGGAGCCCTGAATCTGGACATGCGTAAGCAATTTACCAAAGCCAGCTTTGGCGTGGACCCTGAGACACTGCCCCCGGATCAGTTTGAGATTTATGGTTATGCGTCCCATGGCGACCTGGTCAAAGAGAGCCAAGCGAACAGTGAGGTCGGTCAGGGTGTGGGCCAGTACGGCCAGGTGGTCGTGACCCTGAAGAAAGACTCTATGCGGAACCGGACTACCATGCTGATCGGCGACAGTCTCAGCGCACGGAGTGACGCCAGAGTGAACTGGGTGGATCAGCCGGACCTTCACGCGGTCACTGTGAAGTCGAGACTGGCTTTGATCGACAGTGCCTATGAGCACCACCTGCGCAAAGCAGCCGATCCCAATCACGAGACGGACCTGGAGGATCTGTTGCGGGATGCCCAGGCGTCGTATGCCGAGCTGCAGTACCACGGCGGCGTCCGGGTGGAGGACATTGAATCCGTGACCCTGATCGCCGATTATATTGCCGAAGACGGCGTGGAAGTGGAAAGAGAGATGCCGCAGGAGCTGGTGGACCGCCTGAAGGCCCTGGGCATCAGGGCCAAGATCGTGAAGGAGGGACGCGAACATGAACTTTGATGTGATCTGCAGCCGGGGCGCTAACGCTTATCTGGTGCGCCGGGATGATGAATACTGCATGGTAAATCTGGTGACCGGCAAATACAATGCCAACAAGGAACCCGGCGTCTTTTTGAAGCTGGGCTATTTTGAGGATGTGGACCAGCTCTCCCCGGAGGTGCTGGCCAAAATCGCCGCTATTCTGGAGGACCCGGACCGCAGGATCGAGATCTGAGCAGGAGGCAGAAATGCTATGGCTGATTATTACATCTTGGACCAGGAAAATCTGAAGTTCTTTCTGCCCTTCCTCTCCCCCGCTCTGCGGCGCGGAGCGGAACAGGGGGCCTTCCTTGTGGCAGGCGCCGTGGAAGATAATCTGGCGGTGGGCGCGGCTGCTTTCTCCAAAGCAGGCAGCGAAGCGAGACTGGAATCCATTGCGGTCTCCCCGGAGTACCAAAGATACGGCATTGCCAGCGGACTGCTGCGGTATCTGCGTTCCGTGCTGCCCGCCTTGGACTGCTTTGCCCTGAAGGCCTCCCTGGCCCCCGGACAGGCAAAGGAGACCGCGGTGAAAAGCCTTCTGGAGAGCCTTGGTTTTCAGGCAGTGTCCGGTCCTACCATGATCTCCTGCCCCATTGCAGCCCTGCGGTCGTCACCGCTGCTGCAGCCCCTTCTCCATACAGAGATCCAGGGTGTCGCCCCTATGAAGGATGTCCCGAAGCCGCGGCTGCGGGAGTTTGGAACCGCCCTGCTGCAGCAGGGCACGACTGCGTCTCCCCTTGACTGGGAGGTTTTCGATCCCGAGCTGTCTTTCTTCGGTCTGAACGAACGGCAGGAGATTTCCTGCTGTGTCTGCACACTACAGGAGGAAAACGGCATCAGCGTGGAGTGGCTCTATACCACGCCCGCCGGCGTGAAGCGTCTGGTACTGGCCGTGGTAGCACTGCTGCGTGCCTGCGAGGAACGCTTCCCACCCGACGCCCTCTTTTCCGCCGTTCTGGTGGACGACAGCGCCCGCAACCTCTTAGAGCATCTGGGCGGCGATGCCGTGACCTATACCGCTGCGATGCAGTGGCGGCTGGATCTGCTGGACTGAACTGGCAAACCCTACGAACAAACCCTCGGAGGCATGTGCAATGAAACGACTGGCGGCCCTGGCGGCCTTTAAGCTGTCCCTGTTTTTGAAGTCCCGGGTCAGTGACGATTTTTTCAAGCGGTACAGCCGCCTCATCTCCCCCGATGTGACGGAGGAGGAAGTATCGGGCTACCCGGAGGACGCGGAGAGCCTGTTCTATGACGAGCCGGTGACCGCCGCCCGTTACCGTTTTCTCCAGGACCGGTGTCAGGATGACCCCATTGCCCTGACAGCCATCCAGCTGTATCTGCTGGCCTTGATGGAGGAGCGGACGTTGGACCTGCTGCGGGAGGGGCTTGGCCTTGGTGAGGGCCTGACCATCGAGGCCGCCGCCAGAGTCGCCTGCCGCACCGACGAGACCATCGACCTGGCGCCCCAACTCCGCTCCGCCTTTGACCGGGTGGAGCTGCTGCTCCAGGCGGAGCCGGACCGGGACTGGTGGAAGGCTCCCTTCCGTCTGGACGGGCGGCTGGCGGCCTGGCTGTCCGGCGACGACACGCCGGACCGGGAGCTCAGCGGCGTATGCACTGTCACAGCCCCCGGCGAATCTCTGCCCCCCGCCTCCCTCACCGGAGCGCAGGCGGAGGAGACGGCCGCCCTGCTGGCGGCCAGCTCCGGCTTTGCCATCGTCCATATCTCCGGCGAAAGCGGCAGCGGACGGCGGCACTTCGCCCGCCACACCGCCCGGCTGCTGCACAAGGAGCTTCTGACCGTTCCCTTCGACGCCGTGGGCGAGGAAGGCTTCTTGCGGTCCCACCCCTGGCGGCGGGTGCTGCGGGAGCTGCTGCTGACGGACCGGCTACTGTGCCTTTCCGGGCTGGACTGCCCGGCGGAAAAGCGGGCGGCCCGCCTCCCTGCCCTGCTGCGGCAGCTGGAGCAGTCCCTTGCGCCCCTGAATAAGCCTGTATTTCTCACCACACCAACCGCTGTAAAGGTAATTCCCTTTCTATCCTGTCCCGTGTTTTCCGTGAGTATTCCGACGCCTACCATCCCTCAGAGCGCCCTGCTTTGGCGGGAGCTGGCGGAGCAATACCTGCCGGAGGGCGCGGAGGATTTCCCGGCGGCGGGCCTCGCCGCCAAAATGTCCCTTACCGCCGGGCAGATGGAGCGCATCGTCCGGCTGCTGCAGTGCCGGGCGCCTCACGGCCCCTGGGCGGAGCGGGACATCTTCAAGCTGTGCTATCAGGTTTTGGATGACGGGCGGTATGAGAACATCCGCTTCGTGGACACCGCCTATACCTGGGAAGACCTCCAGCTGGAGCCCGCTCTGAAAGCCGGCCTCCAGGCAGTCTGCGCCCAGGTGGAACACCAGGGCCTGGTGCTGGACGAATGGGGCCTGCGGCGGCGGTATCCCTACGGCCGCTGCGTGTCCGTGCTGATGTCCGGTCCTCCGGGCACCGGCAAGACCATGACTGCCCAGGTGCTGGCCTCGCGGCTGGGCCTGGAGCTGTACAAGGTGGACCTGTCCCAGATCGTGGACAAGTACATCGGCGAGACGGAAAAGCGTCTGAAGCAGGTCTTTGACCAGGCGGAGAAGAGCAACATGATCCTCTTTTTCGACGAGGCGGACGCCCTGCTGGGCAAGCGCAGCGAGGTCAAGGACGCTAAGGACAAGTACGCCAATACCGAGGTGGCCTACCTCCTCCAGCGGATGGAGGAGTACCAGGGCATCGTCCTGATGGCCACCAACCAGGCCGGCAGCATGGACGCCGCCTTCGTCCGGCGGTTCCGCTACCACCTGGTATTCACCCTGCCGGACGAGGCCCTGCGCCGCAAGATCTGGGAGGACGCCCTGGCGGGTATCCCGTCGGCGGGCATCCAGCTGGACTATCTGGCACGCCAGTTCCAGCTCTCCGGCGCCCAGATCAAAAACATCGCCCTCAACGGCGCCTACCGCGCCGCGGCGGACGGAGGCGTCCTCCGCATGGACCATCTGGTCCGGGCAATTTTCCAGGAACTGCAAAAGGAGGGCAAGGTCATGCTGGCCAGCGAATTCGGCGAGTATGGCGTGATGCTCAGTGAATTTTTGGCAGAAACAGGGCCGTCCATACCCTGAATACAATAGGAGGTGCGCCATGTCTCATATGTATGCTGAACCTGCTCAGGAGCAGCAGCGGGAGACTGCCTCCTCTGACAAGCAAACAGAAACCTTAGCCCCCTCCCGTCCTCCTGTCGTCTGTGCTGCGCCTCCCGGTGCGCCCCAGGGCGGCCTGCTGGACTGGTTCCGGGAAAAATTCTCCAAACAGGAACAGCCGGACGAGGGCCAGCAATGGGAAGAAAACGAGTACGGCGAGGTGAACCCCGCCTATGTCACGGACAAACCTGACCCAGGCAGTCCCCTGGCTCCGATGGTCCAGAACTATACCCAGGAGGGGCCCGGACAGGCGCCGGTCTTTGAGACCCACAGTTTCATGCCCAGCGCAAGTGTGGACAATGAGAGCGCGATGCATCTTCACAGCTTCATCGGCCTGCGCTTCACTCAGCTGGACCCCGTCACCACCCGGTATACCCGGAAGCGGCTGAAAGTAGGCTTCGGCGGCGGCGGGAAACCCGTTGCCGACCACGGCAAGCTGATGGACGACAGCAATACTCAGGCAGATATGTCCTCGGAGACCCCCATCACCCGGGACCAGCTGGAATCGGTGATGATGAGCATTCCCGACATGGCAAAAGAACCCTACAATGTTGTTGCCCACAATTGCAACCACTTCACCCAGGCCATCGCCGCCATGGTGGGCGCGACCATTCCAGCGCAGCTCCACGACACGGTCCTGGGACCGGCGGGCGCTTACAAGAATCTGGCCAATGCCGCGGAGCAGGGCCAGCAGGGCCGCACCCGGTTCTTCCAGGGCGGAGGCATGGGCAGCGGGAGACAGTCCCAGATGGCCGGCGGACAGGAAAGTAAGATCATCACCGATTTTGAAGGTCTGGCACAGTCGGCAGCCCGTTGGGACGGCCTTCCTTTTCTGCTGTACCCCAGTCTGAAAAATGCCGCTCAACAGGTGGCGCAGGCGGCGGCACCCATGGGCCGCTTTTTGAACAGCGGATTTTCCATCGAGTCCCCCGCCGATGCCGACGCGCTGGAGGCTGCCACCGATACAGCCGCAGAAAAGGCGGATGAACTGATCAAACTGCGCCTTTGGAAGGGGCATCCACGGGTCAACATCACCGCCATGAAGGTCATCGCCATGGCGGAGCGGCTCCACAGCACCTTCCTGCCGGAAAAACGGGCCATCACCAGCTATTCCCAGCAGGAGTTGGATGCCAGCCTGCACCAGAGGACCAAGCAGGAGGAGGATGCGCAGAAGGAAGGCAAAAAGGCCATCAGCAATCAATCGCTGTTTGTTTTCGGCAATACATCGCTTACCGGAGCAGGAGATATTTTCCTGCAGTCCATGGGCCTGATGCCGATCGATCTGATCCAGCAGCACACCATGGGGACCGGCAAGCCGCTGGTGCGGTGCGTGGCGCTTCTGCGGCAAGTCGCAGGGGCCTTGACCGGTGAGGACGGCATGGGCGTCAACAACTATCTCATCTCCTTTTTCCAGGGGCGGGAGAATCTGACCAACGCACAATTGGGCGCTTTGGCCACACAGACCATGCTGGACGTGCTGAGTCTGAAAGCGACAGAGGTCAACAGTCCTCTGGCCCACGACCTGCAGCTGACCCGCAACAACGCCGGAAGAATTGCCGCGGATCGGGATGATGACAGTCTGGACAATGAATCCAACGAATACACCCGGGGGACCATCCTGAACTTCACCGGAAAGCGCAATGCACCTCAGAACGAGAACCAGCGGAGTTATCAGGAGAACAAGCAGCACCTGCTGGATCTGGTCAACACCATGGAGGTAACCTTTGCCACAAAATTTGAAGCGGTTCGCGCCCGCGCGGCGGCAGAATCAGCCGAACAGAGCGCATCGGAGGGATGATAATGGGAACAATCCTGCACGCCGATAAAACGGAAGAACAGAAAACCGCTGAAGTCAGCACCAATATTGCGGGCCGCAGCCTGTCCTCCCGCCCCATCCGCACCGGCGTGGACGCCTTTTCTGCCGGGACGGACACCTTTTTCGGCCGGGACGCCTTCGGCAGTGCCCCCGCCGTGACCGCCTCTGCCCCCATGGGCGCGGAGCAGGGCGGTCTGCTGAGCTGGTTCAAGGGGATGTTCGGCAAGTCCGGGGACGCAGAGGACTCTGCCCCGGAGCAGGAAGCATCTGAAACGGACGCCCAGCAGGAGCTCACCCAGAACAATGATCCGCAAAAGGAACTGGACGATGCGGCGGAAGCGCTGCGCGGCTCCAAGAAGTGGGGCTTGTTCGGGAACTCCGACAAATTTGAGAATGTCACCGCTGCCATCAATGTGTCTGTCGGAAAGCTCAATGCCACTCTCAGCGGTGAGCTGGCTCAGGACCATACGATTCTTGAGGAAATCACCGATTCCTTCCGGAAACTGATCGATGCCTGCGATGATTATATCACCAGCCATGATCCCTCAACGGACCGGGGCAAGCACCGCCAGGCCATCGTCCGCCAGGTGCGGGAGCTGGCCGCGAAGGACCTGGCAGGCTTTGCCTTCTATATGTCATCTCCAGACCAGGGTGAGCGTGTTACCAGTCCCATAGATATTCTGAAGAGATCCCGCCAGCGCACCCTCCAGCTGGTGGACAAAAAGGAGGCTGAGCTGGAGCACGTGGGCGGCGCTGCCAGCTATATCGCGAAAATCGAGCCGGGCATGCTGACCGATGCCAACGCCTCCGGCTTTTTCAAGGAGGATGAGGTCTATACCTACGATCCCGATATCGGCCCGATGGACCAAATGCTGGAAAGGCTGGAAATCGTGCGGCGAAAGATGTCGCTGTCCGACGCGCAGTACGAGGAGCTCAAGACCGCCATTGAGAGTGGCCGCTTCGACAAGTACGCCGGTCACTACAAGGATCGGAAGCTTTATGACGCCGTCCAGATGATGATTCACCTGGGCTCTGCCGACAGAGCCGTAAAAGAGAATCTCTCTCATCACATGGAGGAGGGCGAGAGCCTGAACCTGTCCAAGCGCAATGTGGCAACCAGCCGGTTGGCGGAGCTTCTGGGGCTGGGGGATCTGATCGCCAAGTCCGAAACGGCAACACTGGTGGACAAGGACGGCACCCGAAGAACCGGTAATCTGATGCAGGCAGCCGAGGGCCAGGAGGTGGCCGGCTATGTCGTGGCTCAGTTCCGCGATCAATACGCCGAAAAGCAGAAGCAGGCGCTCATGAACAACGCGTACGCAACGATCAATGGCAATATGGATGACAAGGTCACGCCGGAGTTTCTGAAATCCCTGATGTCGCTTCAGGTACTGGATAATCTGGCTGCCCAGGTGGATCGCCATGCCGGAAACTACTTTGCCCAGATCAAGGACGGAAAGCTGGGCAAGGTCCAGGGCATCGACAACGATTTCTCCTTTTCCGACAATACGCTGGAGTACTCCACCACCGGTTCCAGCGCCGGTTTAAACAACATCGGTGGCCACGGCAGAAATATTCTGGACGAGAAAGGGGAACTGATGGTTCCCTATATGGATAAAGCCCTTGCCGACCGCATTACCGCTCTGGATGAATCCGTCCTTCGGGATGTGATGGCGGACATTCTGGAGCCCTGGGCCATTGACGCGCTGTGCATCCGTTTTGACAAGATCAAAAAGGCGATTCAAAAGGATCAGGAGAAAAACCCCGACTCGGGGCGCTATCTGGAGCGGGACGAAGACTGGGGCAAAAAAGAAGTGTTTGACACCCTTCGCAACGCCACCACGCAGAACAAAAAGGGAGTCAAGGTTGCAAGCAATTATGTGGCCAATTTCCTGAAGGCCGCCGATATGGACAATAAGGACCAAAGCAGTTCGATGAATCTCAAGGTAAAAGTAGATGGGGAATTTCGCAAACAGCTTGCCCGCGATGTTCTTCAGGCGGCTCAGGACCTGGGCGATGAGAAGCAGGCGAAGGAGTTTCTGGCGGCCCATGGCCTCCACGCCCGCGTACTCTCCTATCTGGAGACCACGGGACAGCTTCTGGACGGCCCCGCGCTGCTCAAGAGGATGAATAGCGCAGACCTGATAGACCCCATATCAGGCTCCGTCATCAGATCGTGGCAAAAACAGAAGAAATAGCGGTAGCCATGTAATCGGCGCAGCAGTTCGCGGGGCGCTGCACCGTCAGGGGAGGAACACATATGGGCAAGAAACTGCATATGGACCGGGCGGCGGAGAAGGAAGCCACCGACATCGGCGCGAAATTCATGCACAGCTCCGATGTGGTGGGCGACATGAGCCGTGCCTATGGCCGGGACCTGTCCTCCGTCCGCATCCACACCGACGAGAGCGCCGCCCGGGGCGCGGCGGAGCGGGGCGTGGACGCCTTCTCCACCGGGAAGGACGTCTTTTTCGCCCGGGGCGCTTTTGACCGGAGCGACCCCGCCAGCCGGGGACTGCTGGCCCACGAGCTGAGCCACTCCATGCAGCAGGGCGTGGGCGGCGGCGCGCCCGCCCTGACCCAGTCCGCCCCCATGGGCGCGGCCCAGGGCGGCCTGCGGGAATGGTTCAAGGGACTGTTCGGCAAGTCCGGGGACGCGGAGGACTCCGCCCCGGAGCAGGACACGGACACATCTGATATGGACGCCCAGCTTACCCAGAGCAACGACCCCCAGAAGGAGCTGGACGATGCGGCGGAAGCGCTGCGCGGCTCCAAGAAGTGGGGCTGGAGCCAGAACACCGACAAATTTGAGCGGGTCTCCTCTGCCATTGACGCCTCCATCGGCCAGCTCTCCGCCCCGCTCAGCGGCGACCTGACCCAGGATCAGGGGGTTCTGGACGACATCATCGCCTCCTTTGATGATCTGATCGGCGCCTGCGATGACTACCTCGGCCGCAGCTCCAGAACAGACCGCGGCAAGCACCGCCAGGCCATCGTCCGCCAGGTGCGGGAGCTGGCGGTGAAGGACCGGGGCGGCTTTGTCCGATACAGGATGACCCCCGATGAGGGGGAGCATTTCACCAGCGCCATGGATGTGCTTACAAAGTCCCGCCAGCGCACCCTCCAGCTTATGGACAAAAAGGAGGCTGAACTGCAGCATGTGGGCGGCGCCGCCAGCTATCTCGCTAGAATCGACAAGGGCATGCTGACCGACCGGGATACCTCCGGCTTTTTCAAGGAGGATGAGGTCTATACCCACAAGACCGATACCGGAAACACCGAACAAAAGCTGGATGCGCTGCAGATCGTAGGGAGAAGGATGGTGCTGACCGACGAACAGTATGCAGAGATCGAGACGGCCATCAAGGGGCCGGGTATTTTTCATGCCGCCAACTACCTGACGGATCGGACGATCCATGACGCCTGCGATCTGGTCGTTAAGCTCTCGCAGGCAAAAAATATCGTAGGATCGAATTTTCATCGTCATATGAAGGAGGGCGAGAGCCTGAACCTGTCCAAGCGCAATGTGGCGACCAGCCGGTTGGCGGAGCTGCTGGGTCTGGGAGACCTAGTGGCAAGATCCGAAACGGCGACGCTGGTGGACGCGGACGGGAAAAGCCGTTCCGGCAATCTGATGCAGACAGCCCGGGGCCAGGAAGTGAAGAGCTTTGTTGTGGATCAGCTCATCGATCAGTACACCGAGGAGATGGCACATACGGACAACATCTTCACGTTCCATCCCTTCGAGGCCAATATGGACGACAAGGTCACGCCGGAGTTTATGCAGTCTCTGATGTCGCTTCAGGTGCTGGACAATCTGGCCGCCCAGATAGACCGCCACGCCTCGAATTATTTTGCCGAGATCAAGGATGGGAAGCTGGGCAGGGTCCAGGGTATCGACAACGACTTATCCTTCACATCCGAGACCCTGGACTGGGAGGCCGGACAGACTAACCGGGTCGGCCACCACGGCAAAAACATCCTCGATCAGGACGGTAATCTGATGGTCCCCTATATGGATAAAGCCCTGGCCGACCGCCTCACCGCCCTGGACGAGTCTGTCCTCCGGGATGTGATGGCGGATGTTCTGGAACCCCGGGCTATTGACGCCCTGTGCATCCGTTTTACCAAAATCAAAAGGGCGGTTCAAAAGGATCAGGAGAAAAACTCCGGGCGCTATCTGGAGCGGGACGAGGACTGGGGCAGGCAGGAAGTGTTTGACACCCTTCGCAACCACATCGTAGAGGACGACCGGGGGGAAAAGGACGCAGGCAACTATGTGGCCAATTTCCTGCACAGCGCCCAAATGAGCGATATGGTAAACAACGGTACGCTGAACTTAAACGCTGCAGTTGACTGGGAATTCCGTCATCGGATCGCCATGCAGATCCTCCGGGAGGCCCAGGACCTGGGCGATGAGGGAAAGGCAAAGGAGTATCTGGCAGCCCATGGCGCCAAACCCAACGTACTCGCTTACCTGGAGGCCACGGGACAGCTGCTGGAGGGCCCCGACCTGCTCAAGCACTTGCCCTCCAATCAGTTGGAGGACTCACTCGTGTACTTCTATGTCAATCAGTGGAACGCTGCGCATCAATAATGGATCGCATCTGCATAAGTTCCGACGAAACAGCAGGAGGAATGTATATGGGCAAGAAACTGCATATTGATCAGGCGGCGGAGAAGGAAGCCACCGACATCGGCGCGAAATTCATGCACAGCAGCGATGTGGTGGGCGACATGAGCCGTGCCTATGGCCGGGACCTTTCCTCCGTGCGCATCCACACCGACGAGAGCGCCGCCCGGGGCGCGGCGGAGCGGGGCGTGGACGCCTTCTCCACCGGCAAGGACGTGTTCTTCGGCCGGGGCGCCTTTGACCGCAGCGACCCCGCCAGCCGAGGGCTGCTGGCCCACGAGCTGAGCCACTCCATGCAGCAGGGCGTTGGCGGCGAAGGCGGCGCCATGGCCCAGTCCGCCCCCATGGGCGCGGCCCAGGGCGGTCTGCTGGACTGGTTCCGCAGCAAGTTCGGGAAAAAGAAGAAACCTGAACCTGAGCCAGAGCCGGAAATGGAGATCTCCGAGCCGGAGCTGGTGACAGGGCCAATCCGTGAGCACACCACAAACGACAAGGGTGATGTTGTTGTGCGCACCTTCCAGAACTCCCGCAGTCATGCACTGAATCAAATGCTGCAGGGCGCCACCCGGGAACAGCTTCAAAATCCCATGCTACGCCGTCTGGTTATTGAGGATTACAACACCAACATGAACAGCCGTCTGCGTTCCTTAAACTCCTTGTCCAAGACCCAGATGGACAGTGAGGCGTTCCGCAATGGAGCCGGTGAACTCAACAACCTGAATATCATGCTGTCCAGTATGCTGCCGGAGGATTTCGACCAGCAGGTCATGAGCGCCCAAAAAACCGGTGGGCTGGACGCTGCCACCCAGTTCATCGGAGATTCCGTGGAAGGAAATACCGATGTAATGGACTTCATCGGTGCGCTGGCTCCCTCCTTCGAAGGGGTGGACAACTATGCCGACCCCGAGGCGCGTTCCACCATGATGATGAATAACCTCCTGCTGCGAACTGTCAACGGTGAGGTAGCAAAGCGTTACGGCATGGCTCAGCGTGCACGTGCCAACGTGCTGAAAAAGCAAGGCAAAAACAACGCCGAGATCTCAGCGGATATAGCTAAAACCGTGGACAACGGTGATGTGATGCGCAGCATGAAGCTGCAAAAGGAGTTTAACACCGGAAAGAGCGCCGGGGCGAGCCGTCTGCGCAATCTGTTCCTGAATCGGTTAAGAGGAGGACACTGAACTTTAAAAATACCTGCCGCGGGCTGTGTTCCGTCCCGCGGCAGGTATTTTCCTGTTTTGTGTTATTTCCCGGAATAAAAGGTGGCCTGTTTGTCGAACACCGACGGTGCGGTGTTGATGCCGCCGAAGGTCTTGTCCGCGCCGTCGTCAAAGGCGTTTTTCGCCTTGTTCAGCGGGACGAACCGGGGGCGCTCCAGCTCCTCCTCCGTCTCCTCGTCAGGAGGCGGTACATTTTGCTTCTGCCGCTTCAGCCTCTTTTGCTGTTCCAGCCGTTCCAATGACCGCATAGGCTTTCTCCTTTACAGCACCAGACTGGCGTAGGGCTCGAAATCGGCCCGGGTAAAGACCTTGCCGGTCTTGACGAACTCGTACTTGATGGCCTGGAGGTAGTGCTTCATATGTACCTCTCCCTCCGCCTCCGGGTCCGCCGCCGCCAGGAAGGCGGCGTTGAGGATGCAGTTTTTGATATTGCCGCCCACAAACTCGAACCGCTCCGCCAGGAAGCGGATGTCCACATCCTCCGCAAGCGGCGTGGTCTTGGGGATGGTGGTGCGCCAGAGCATCTCCCGGGTGTCCGGGTCGGGGAACTGGAACTCCACGATGAACTTCATCCGGCGGAAGAAGGCGGGGTCGATGTTGTGCTTGTAGTTGGTGGCCAGAACAGACACGCCGTCGTAGCCCTCCACCTCCTGCAGCAGCAGGGCGGTCTTGTTATTGTTGGAGGACTGGTTGCTGCCGCCGTCATCGGAGCGCTTGGCAAACAGGGTGTCGCACTCGTCGAAGAACAGCACCACGTTGCACTTCTTGGCCTCCCGGAAGATCATGGAGATGGCCTTTTCCGTCTCGCCCACGTACTTGTCAACGACCTTGGACAGGTCCACCCGGTACAGCTCCAGGTTCATCTCATGGGCGATGACCTGGGCGCACATGGACTTGCCGGTACCGGGCGCGCCGAACAGCAGCACGGACAGGCCGCGGCCGTAGGGATACTTCTTGATGTAGTTCCACTCCTCGTAGACCTTCTTCCGGTAGATCAACTGGTCGCAGGCGTTTTTCAGGGCCAGCCGCTGGTCCGGGTTCATCACAATGTCGTCCCAGCCGAAGTTGGCGGGGATGCGGGTGGCCTTCTGGGTCAGCTCATGGCTCATCTGGTTGTTGCAGGACTGGAACAGAATGGACCGGGGAATGTCGATGAACTGGTTCATGGAGGCCAGGGACCGGCCCTGGCGCAGAGCGTCCCGGATCTTTCCGGGGGTGAACAAGAACTTGGTGGCAAGCTCCGTAAGGTCCACGTCGGCGTTCAGGGTGTAGGGCTTGGCGTAATGCTGCCAGACCCGCTCCCGCTCGGAGAAGGACGGCGTGGGAAGCTCCAGTTGGGCGAAGTCCAGGTCCGTGATCTGCTTCATAGGCAGCTTTTCCTTGCTGACGGTGAACACCGTCAGTTTCTGCTGGGTGAACTTGCCGAAGGCCAGGTCCATGTAGCCAAAGAACTTGTCCTTCTCATCCTCCCGGTAGCCCAGATTGTCCAGGCAGACGCAGGCGTCGGTGAGGATGCACTCCCGGGCGGCGGCCCAAAGAGCCTGCTCCACGAACCGAAAGTCATAGACGAACAGCTTGGCGCAGTTGATGGACACGCAGTCCATCCCCTGCTCCTTGCAGAAGTGACGGATGGTGAACTTCCGGCCGGAGCCCTCGTCTCCGAACAGAGAGAAAATGCGGTTGCCGTCCTGATAGGAGATGCGCAGGGCGTCCAGCACACCGCCGTTGGCCAGGAAGGGGTCCAGCTCCTTCTCCTCCGTCAGGCGGGAGAAAAAGCGGGTGTAATTTTCGTCAATGCGCAGCGGATGGGCGCCGAACAGGAAGTCGATGACCCGCTTGTCCGGAGAGACCAGGGTGGAAAACGGCATGGCGCCGTTGATCTGCAGGGCTAGCACCGGCTGGAGCTGCTCCAGCGCCAGGGACATCTGACTATAACTGCCGGTGATGGTAAAATCTTCGCCGTAGTAGACCCGGGCGGCGGACTCGATGCTGGGGGCCGACTGATTGCCGTTCTGGTTCACCACCTGGAACACCGACGCATAGTTGGTCTGGGTGGAGGACAGAATGGCGCAGGCAAAACAGAAGGTGGTAAAGGGAGAAAAGTCCAGCTTCCGGCAAAGGCGGTACAGCGGCAGGGGCACCTCCGTCAGGGACGCCCGGTGGTCGATATAGGCCAGCAGGTCTTCTACCGATAACGCCTCTTCCGTTTCTTCCTCCTCCGCCGCTTCCGCCAGATCGCCGAACAGGGCGGACAGCTCGTCGGAAAGCTCCGGCAGTTCCTGCTCCGCTTCCCCGCCGCCCTTGGCGTGGAAATCCATCAAATGTTTTTCGCACAGGTCCCGGGCCACCTCAATGTCCGGATAGAGCACATTTTTGAAGCCGCCGTTGTCGCTGGCGAACAGCCGCATCAGCCCGTCGATATAGGCGGAGAGCTGCCGGTCCACGCAGGCGAACAGATGGTCCGTATACTCCTGGTAGCTGGCAAAGGGAACTTCCCGTTTCGTCAAGTCAAAAAAATCCATTCGGCACCTCCCGCTCACACATCGGAAAAAATATAGCCCGCGCCCCGCACCGTCTCGATGATGCCCCGGTGATCCGGGTCCAGCTTCTTGCGGAGATTGGAGATATGTACCATCACCGTGCGGAAATCCCCCAGGCTGTCCGTCTCCCAGACATGCTGGTACAGGTCCTGGTACAGCAGCAGCGTATCGGGGTGGTCTATCATATACCGCAGAAGCCCATATTCGATGGAGGATAGGTCTACCCGTTCCCCCTCCCGCAGGATGCAGCGGTGGGACGTATCCACGGAAAAGGATTTGAACATCCGGGCACTGTCCTGGGGCATCTCCTTCTTCTGCCCGGAGCGGCGGATCACTGCGTCTACCCGGGCCAGCAGCTCCGGGTAGCGGACCGGCTTCACCATATAGTCGTCGCCGCCGCTGCGCAGCGCGTCCACAATGGTCTCACTGTCCTCCAGGCAGCTCATAAAAATGATGGGACAGTCGCAGTCCTGCCGGATGGAACGGCACAGGTCATCGCCGGAGCGGTCCGGCAGCATGATGTCCAGCAAGATCAAGTCGTATTCATTTTGCGAAAGCAGCTCCTCCGCCTGGGCACAGGTAAAGGCATCGTCCACCTTGTGTCCCGCGTAGGTCAAATTCGCATGGGTGATGATCGACAGGTCCTGATCGTCTTCCACCAGCAGGATATGAGACATGGGCAGTCCTCCCTTTTTATAAAAACTCACATCTGTGCATTGCAAATAGGTCAAACATTTATTATAATGTCATTATTTATGTCGAATAAGATGTCAAAGGGCTGAACATCTCCTGTTTCGATACGGAATCTGCTTTTCAGGTATTATACCACACAGTGGATCTTTTGTCACCCTTTTGTGTCTTTTCTGTCCTTTTTTGTCCCTTTATATCGTATCGGAGCATTTGGAAAGAAGATGGTCACATTGAAAAAGAGAGAAACCGTCCTTGCCGTTTTGACGGCTGCGGCAATACTGGCCTGCGGATGCCTGTGGGCTGCCGAGCTCTACCGGAACGGGCCGTTGCCGGCAGCCTGCCTGGGATTGGCATGTACGATCGCGGCGGCAGGACTGCTGGCGGCTCTGTGGTCTTTTCAGCGGCGCAGCCTGGATGCCCGGGAACAGGCCCATCGTGAAGAGCTTGCCGCGCTGAAGAAAAAACACGCCCAGGAGCTCTCGGAAATGCAGGCACGGAACCAGTCCGAAATGGAGGCCTTCCGCAGCGGCCTGTCCCACAGCCTGCGGATGCCCGTGGCCATCATTCAGGGCTACGCGGAGCTGCTGTCCAGCGGCGTCATCAAGGACGCGGATGTGGCGGTGGAATATCTGGAGAAGATCAGCCAGCGGAGCCAGTACATGACCGAAGCCATCAGCCGTCAGTTCTCCGCGGCGGATACCATGGACAGCAGCAAGCTGACCTATTCGGATCTGGACCTGATAGCGTTGGTCCGGCAGGCCGCGGCGGATATGGAGACAGCCGCGGAGGACCAGGGCGTCCGTATCCAGGTGATCTCTCCCGAGGATCATCTTGCCATGCGGGCGGATACATATCTGCTGAACCGGGTGCTGTTCAATCTGTTGGAAAACGCCCTGAAATATATGGGCCGCCCCGGTGTCATCACCATCCGGATACTCCGGCAGGGAGACAGCGCCTCCCTGCTCGTACAGGATGACGGCCTGGGCCTTCCCGCCGAAGAGACCGCCCATATCTTTGAGCCCAACTACCAGGGCAGCAACCATGTGGGCGGGCAGGGCTACGGCCTGTACCTGGTTCGCCGCGCCATCGAGGGCCACGGCGGTACAGTGTCCGCCCAGAGCGCCCCAGGCCGGGGCCTGGGCATCTCCATGACCCTGCCCCTCTTTCCTTCCGTCTGAATACGTCATATGTAAAAAAGGGCACTGCCGCTTCCTTGCGGCAGTGTCCTTTTTTTGATTCCTCATCGCAGAGTCAGTATCTTGGAAAAGCCCACGGAATCCAGCACGGCCTTCACCGTGGGGGCCACATGCAGCAGCTCCATGGAGGCGCCCTTGGAGGAAGCGGTCTTCTGTCCCAGCAGCAGGGCACGCAGTCCCGCGCTGCTGACATACACCACTTTTTCCAGGTCCAGCGTCAGCTTTTTGGCGCTCTGGAAGGCTTCCAGGATCGCCTTTTGCAGCTCAGGGCTGGTATTGGTGTCCACGCGGCCGTCCACCTGCAGGGTGACGGCATCACCATTTTGAAGTTTCGTAATCGTCATATGTACCTCACATGGCCGCACACTGTGCGGCTGCCGCATTTTCTGGCCAGCGGCCCGCCGAATTGACTGTTTTTATTGCAGGTAGGTCATGCCCGTCAGCGCCTTGCCGTCGTCCAGGCTGCCCGGCGCGTTTTGCAGCACCGTTCCATTGATGTCCAGATAGGTAAAGGCGTCCAGACCGCCGCACTCCTCCAGGAAGACGATGCGGCACCGGCTCCGGGCGGGCCGGAATTGGTCGATGAGGAACTTCAGCCGCAGCCGGAGCTTTTCATCCATCTTCCGACCAACCATCACGGTGAAGTCATACGGCGTGGCGCCGTACAGGTCCTCGCTGTGCCGCTTGTCCGACTGCAGCAGGTTCCGCTCCACGATGTACACCGGCTCCTCCACGAACAGCTTCACTACTTTTTCCACCGCCCACTTCGTGCCCTTGCGGGCCATCAACTCCGGGGCGGCCTTCAGCAGGCGGCGCAGCTCCTCCGGGGAAAACAGCGCCTCATCCGTCTCCAGGCCCAGCCAGTGGGCGAACATGGGCAGCAGCGCCTCCGGCGCGGTGTCCACGTCCAGCAGCTCCGGCAGAGCGTCGATCTCCTCCTGGAACTCCTGGTACATGGTAGAAAAAATGGACAGATACCTCTGCAGGAAGTCGTTGTCCGTCTGATAGACCTGGGGGAACGTCCGGAAGAAGTTATCTCCGGGCACATAGACCCGCAGGTCCTCCAAAATGCCGTCCTCCGCGCCGGCCACCTCCAGCCACAGCCAGAGCCACCGGCCCGTCTGTCCCGTCAGCAGCACATCCTTCACGCCGGAGCGCTCCATGCCGTCCGCCAGGGTAAAGAGCCGTTCCTTCTCCGTCCGGGGAATGGCCGGGTCCAGCAGAAAATCGTCGATCCGCACCACCTCGTTATTGCGGATGACCGCATCCTGGTTCGAGGCGAAGGCCCGGACCGTCAGCATGGATTCCGCTCCCAGCTTGCACCGCAGGGACAGCCGTCCCCAGGCGCAGTCCGGCTGGGCGCTGTCCAGCCCCGGCAGAAATACGCTATGGACGCCGCTTCCCTCCGTCCGCAGGACGCCGCCGTCCTCTGACAGGGAAAAGCCCTCCAGCAGGCTGCGTTTCAGCAATGCGCCGTTCAGTCGGTATTTTCTGATCCCATAGTCAGCCATGGCTTACCTCCCCTGTTCCCGAATCGTCAGACGGATGGTACCGGGACAGCACAGGCTGTCATCCTCCAGGCGGATGTCGCTGCCGATCAGCACCGCGTCCCGGCTTTCAGGATACAAATTCAGGGCGTCAACCGCCTCCACGAAAGGCAGGGCGCTGAGGGCCTGGTACAGCTCGTTGAACCGGACCCAGCCGCCGAAGTCCTGGGGGCCGTTCACATGGTCCAGAAGGCTCCGCAGAAGCCGTTCCGCCTCTTCCCGGGCGTGAGACGCCATGCCCCGGATGCTCAGCGTGGCGGTGACGCCCACCGGCACATAGCGGGGCTGGCAGAGCTCGAACCGGGTGGTCAGCATCCGGCGGGGCTCCAGGAACTCCCGGAGCTGCCGCAGGTATTCCGGAGTCAGCTTCGGCAGTTCTTCTTCAGTATAAGGCTTCACAGCGATTTTGACAAGATTTTTGCCGCCGATTGCCACAGCTTTTACTTTGTGGATGCACAATCCCGGCGTCTGGCGGACCAAAACCTCGTAATCCTCCGTCCGCACCGCCACGGAAACCTGCCGCATCCCCGCGGAGAACCGCAGCCGCAGCTCCTCCGCGCTCTCGTAGGACACGCCGCCCCGTCCGGGAGCCGGACAGAAGTACCGTGCCTCCACCTCGGTGCCGTCGTAGCCGCCCCGCTGCTCCAGCGTGGTGCAGTGCCGCAGGTTGCCCCGGCTCCCCTGGGTCACGGCGCAGCCGGCCAGAAGGAGCTGGCAGCCACCTCCCCCGGGTTCGTCGATGACCAGCTGGGCCTCCCGGGAACGCAGGTGATAGGCAAAGTCTCCCGGACCCTTTTCTCCCGGCGCCACGAAGCGGTACTCCGCCTCGCCGTCCCGATTCTTTGTCTCCACCGCCACCAGCAGACTCTCCGGCAGCACATCCGCCACCAGGTCCAGCTGGATCACCTGCTTGTCGTAGCCGTACACCGGCCCCAGCAGGCGATGGTGGATCATCTCCTCGTCATAGCACACGGCCCGCACCGCGTCTGCGGCTTCGCAGGGCACATGGCCGAAGGCCGGGTCGAACCACAGCGTTACGCCCTCAAAATCCTCTTCCACCCGGTAAAACCGGCCCTGGACTCCCGCTGCAGGCGCTTGCCGGTAGAGGAAATAGGGGCCGTCCGCCTCCTCCCGGCAGAACACCAGCAGATTCCCGATCAGGGGCAGCCGCCCCCGCAGCTCCGCTTTTTCGTCGCCGGGGCAAACGCAGCAGCGCACCCGGGTCTCCCGCTGCTCCATGGGAAACAGGTGGACCGCCAGGGCCTGCAGCCGGGGCGTGCGGTCATAGTCCGCCGTCTCCAGCAAGCACCGCAGGGCGCATCCCTGCACCGGGGCTTCCGTCCATTCCGCGGGCAACTCTCCTTCCAGCCGCAGCGTCACGCAGCCGGAGCGCAGAAAGCCCATTGTCTCGTCCTGAGCCTCCGCGTCCTGCCAGCCGCCCTCTGTCCAATACTGCCAGCGGACACGGGAAAAGGCGGGGATCTCCGTCTCGTCCGTAAAAGGCGTCCGCAATTCTTCCTCCGCCACCTGGAACCACAGTCGCAGCGGCTCTCCCATCTCCGGCACGCCGGAGAGGACACAGATCAGACTGTTCCCCGGCTCCGGCTCCCGGCCGAAGGGATAGGCCACGGTCTCCGTGGCAGGGTCCAGCAGCCGGGTCACGTCCCGCTCCCCGCCGCTGCCGCCGGCATAGACCGCCGCCAGCCCCCAGGGATTCAGGGCCACGGTGCCGGTGGTCTCAAAGGGGATGGCGCCGCTCCAGAGCTGATGGCCCTCCGGCAGGATAGGACCGCCTCGTTCGGGCGCCTGCACCAGCACGGTGGCCGCCCGGTTCTCCCGGGCGGTATAGCCCACCAGCTTTAAGAGCTTCCGCCGGGTCTCCTCGGGCACGTCGTTGATGGCCTCCTGCTGCAAAAGCTGGAAAGCCGTCAGATTCTGCAAAAGTGTGATGCCGGGGTCGGAGACGTTGAAGTTGGTCCACTCCGCCGAATAGAGCGGAATCTGGGCCACGGCCTCCGCCAGCAGCTCGTCATAGGTCTTGTCACTGAGATTCAAACTGTTGAGCATAGCCTCTCCTCCCCGGAATTTTTACTGAAATTCAATGTAAACATGGTGCTCGCCGCTGACGCCGATGGCAAACGGCGTATCCGGCAGCTGGTCCAGTCCCGTTTCGTGGACGCCATTCCGGTCCACATACCGGGCCACGGCGATCATCCGCCCCACATGGCCCGGGAACCGCAAGGACTGGAGCAGCATCTTCAGCTGCCCCTCAGAGGGCAGGGTGCCGATCTCCCAGCCGCTGTGACCGGGCCTGGCCAGGGGGTCCAGGAAGTCCCGCACACTGTCCAGAATGAGGTTCTGCACATCAAAGGCCCGGGCGGCGTCGTCCGCCTTCACCCAGACGGAGACGGAGATCTCCACATATACCGGCTCTGACAGCACCAGACACTCCGGCGTCACGGTGGCATCGCACCGGGACAGGAGCTGCCGCCGCAGGGGTTCCCGGATGTTGTTGAAGGAATAGGCGCCCTCGCTGTAATCCCTGGTCATGACGGCAATGGTGATAAGGGACGGGTCGGGCTTTCCGTCAATGTCGCAGCCCGTCACGCACTTCACTTTCTCCACCGTCCCGGAGAAGGCCCGCACCGCCCGCACAAAGTCCAGCTCGCTGATGAGCCGTCCCCGGCCGCTGAGCAGGTCGGCACCCCGGCGGCGGGCGCTGTCCAGGTCCTCCAGGTCGCTGCCCGCGTAGGTAGCCACCGGGTTGTGGACGGACTGGACATACATGACATTGCCGAAAAAGCGGTCGATGGCCCCGGCGGGCACGTTGCCCCGGGCGCCGTCGCAGCTCACCGCCCGCACCAGGATGGCGGCCTCCGGGCGCGCCTGGGGGATACGGACGTGGATGCCGTCGCCGAACACCAGCAGGTTCCGCACCCGGTCGATCATATAGTGCCGGTCCCCGGGCTTGGAGCGGTCAAAGGTATCCACCTCCGTCCAGCGGACATAAAAAGCGGTGATCTCGCCCAGGAAATCGTACTCCACCCGGACGTTCTGGGGCTGTTCCTCCAGCATCTGCCGCATCTGGCGGCGGGAGAACTGCCCCAGCTCGCTGACGAATACCTCGGCGGAGAGGATGTTCTTGGCCGCCAGGGGGAAGGTCATATTGGCGACAGCCGTCTCCACATAGAACGCTTCCTCGTCCTGGGTCTGTTGGTTGCGGATGTCCACGGCGTTGAGCCGGATGGACCGCACCAGGGCGTGATAGCCCCGGACAGCGTTTTCGCTGCCCCGCAGCCGCAGCCACCAGCGGCGGACGCCCTCTACTTCCAGCGGTGCGAAATCCGCCGGAGGCATGAACAGCACCGTTCCGGCACCGGAAAAGTCCCCTGTGCCGTCGATGACCTTCATCTGCTTGAAGCCTGTGCGGGTGGAATACTCGTAGCACACCGGCTCCATGCGGAAGTGGACGTTTTCCTCCACGTCGAACAGTACAGACACCGGTGCGCCCTCCAGGGGACGGTCAAAGCCCAGGTACAGCGACGCCGCCGGGTAAGGCAGCGGAGCAAACACCGTCACCGGGCCGCCGTCCAGCAGCGCCTTGCTCTGGTCCTCTGTCCGGGTGCCGCAAACCGTCCGCAGCCGCTGGGGCTGCTTCCACTGGCCGGTATAGGCGTAGGACAACCGCACATCCCGCAGCAGCGGCATGGTGTGCTCGCAGGGCAGCAGGTAGCAGTTATCGGCCTGGATGACCCGCAGCCGCAGGCTCCTGCCCGTGTAACCGTTCACCGGCACCGGGACCCAGTCCGCCGGGCATTGGAAGGTGATCCGTATCTCGCCGCCGTGGGTGCCGTCCATGACGGTTGCCCACTCGCTGTCGCAGGGCAGGCGGCGCCAGGCCCGGCCGTTGAAATATTCCATGGCAATGCGCTCCGGCGCGGCGGAGGCCGTGTCGTACTGCACCGCCCTGGGCTTGCGCTTGATGATCTTCAGTTCCTCGGACTCCTGCTGGGCCGTCAGCCGCAGCAGCTTTTTCCGGCTCTCCAGCCGGAATGTCAGCGTCACGGACGCGCCCTGCTGGGCGAACACCTGATCGTCGCAGAGGTAGCACTCGTCGAACAGAGACGCCGTGTCGCCGAAGGGCATACACGCTTCCGCTTCCAGTTCCTCCCCGTTGTGGAGGATCAGCTCCGGCGCCGCCGGTTCCCCGGCGGAAGCCACCCGGATGTCCCCCACCGTCACGGCGGTGGAAACAGGGCCCAGGGCCTCCAGGCAGATGAGGTGGTATTCCGCGCCGTCCAGCGTCAAGGGCTCGGAGGCACTCTCCCGACGCAGCAGCACGGTGCCGTCCCGCTCCTCCACGCTGGCAAAGGGCCGCAGCTCTTCGCCGTCGTAATAGCTCCAGCGCCAGCGGGTGGAATCTGTCAGCTCAGACGCCAGAGAGGTCCCCTCCGGCGTGGTAAGGGCAATTTGAATGGGCACGCTGCTGTCGCCGCCGAACATGCTGCGGTGGTACAGCAGCAGGGCGTTTTTCTCAATGCCCGGTTCTTCGTAGTCAAACAGGCGGAAAGCTTCGGGGCTCTCCGGTGCCATCTCCGGCACCGCGCCTGCCTCCGGCAGTTCCTGCGTCTGCGGCACCAGCTGCGCCATCTTCGGGCCGCCCAGCAGGGGCTGTATCCGTCCCTGGGTGCCGGAGAGGGACAAAACGTCCGTGATCCGGGCGTTGGTGAGGTACACATCGCCGGTGGTCTCAAACAAAATCGGCGAGCCGTCGGCCCCGTCCGCCATCAGGCGGGAGCCCCGGGGCAGCGCCACGCCGGGCACCGTCCCCCGCAGCAGCTCCACCACGGCCACGCCGGAGGCGGGATAGGCAGGCTGCAGCGTCAGGCCCAGCAGGTTCACAAATTCCGTATGGTACTTCTCCGGGAGCTGGTTCAGCCGCCGGATGTTGTCAGCCATCTGGCCCGTGTAAATGAGGGCCAGGGTGGAACCGATGTCCGGGTCCCGGCGGTCAAACCGCCATTCCGGCGTATAGGACGATGCCAGCTCCTCCACCCGGGCGCAGAGGTCCGCCTGGGTCCGGGGGTCCAGCGTCAGTTCGTCGTGGTTCATAAGGTCGGCTCCTCTCGCGCGGCGTTCAGATAGAAGGGAAACACCAGGTTATCCTGACTGTTGGTGGCCGCCACGGTGTACCGGATGGATACCAGCAGGCAGCCGTTTTTCACCTCGGGGTCGATCTCCACATCCACGTCGCTGATGCGGGGCTCCTGGGTCAGCAGCAGGTCCCGCAGATCGTCGGACAGCATCCGCAGCATGGTGGGCGAGGTGTCCATGAAGGCGTAGCTGGCCATCTGGCTGCCGAAATTCGGCTCCAGCCACCGCTCGCCCCGGCTGGTCATCAGAATGAGATACACCGACTCCCGGACGCTCTGCTCTCTTGCAGAGACCGCGAAGCGCCCCGTGCCGGGGTCGATCTGCGGCGGGAATTTCATGCCCGCACCTAAAAACGCCCTGTCGTTCATCCTGTACCTCCTTCCTGTTATCCCACGGATACCGTGGAGCCGGACACCGTTGCGGTGCCGGAGCTCTCCATCTTCAGCGCGGAGCTGGCGTTGGCCGCCACCTGGGGAGCCTCCATCTTCACGGCGCTGTCACTCTTGGTGGTGACGCCGTTGGCGCCCTCCAGCTGGATAGAATCCGCCTTGACGGACACAGCGCCGGATTCACCATTCAGCGTCACGGTGATCTTGTCGCCTACTTTGATGTCGATCTTGCTCTTGATCTGCACCGTCAGAGTGCCGGAGCCCTCCTTGGTGTACATCTCGATGAAGTCCTCCTTGGCCTTGTCGCCAATGCGGATCTTCTCGTTTTCGTTGTCCATCAGGATCTGGAGCTTCTGCCCCGCCGTTTCCAGGGTCAACTTATCCTTCAGGCCGTTTTCATCGGTACTGTTGTCCTCGAAAATAATGGAGGTCCCGTGGCGGGTGACGATGCGCTTGAACTGGTTGTCCTTATCCACGGAATCCTTCAAAAACTTATCCGCCGTCTTGGGGATGCAGCCGATCACATAGGGCTTTTCGATATTACCGCCCTCAAAGGCCAGCAGCACCTGGTCCCCTACCTCCGGCAGGAAGTAGTGGCCCCACTTGCTGCCACTGGAGGGCATGGCCACCCGGGCCCACTTCAGCTCGTTGGCATTGACATCCCGGGTGGGAATGGTCACGCAGACCCGCCCGTCCATGGCGTCGGCCCCGGAGTTGACGCCGCCGGAGGCAGTGCTGTTGGGGTCGAAGTTCTTGGCGACGATGCCCACCATCACGCCCCAGATGCGGTTGTCCCCGGTCTCGGTCTTGGTGACCTGCCGCTCCGTGATCTCATCAATGATATCGTAAAGCCCCATGGCTCCTCCTTATTCCTCCTTATTCCTCCTGGCCTTCCTGACCCTCCTGGCTCTGCTGGCCATCCTGGTCATCCTGGCCGAATCCACCCGCCATGCCCACAATACCTGCGGCAAGGGGTGCCGCGGTGGCCGCCCCCATACCCACCAAGGCGGCAATACCGGCCGCGGTGGCAGCGGTACTGGCGGCTCCCGCTGCTGCGCCGCCCACCGCACCGGCGGCTTCTGTCGCAGTGCTGGCAGCACCCGCCGCTGCGCCGGCGGCGCCGGCAGCACTTCCCGCGGCAGCGGCAGCACCGGCTGCGGCACCTGCCGCTTCGGAGGCGGAGCTGGTCTTGATCTGGGCGGCACAGCCCTCGATGTGAGTGCGATAGCCGCCGTCACTGGTGAAATCATGGGTGACGGCGGTGAGGTAAAACTGATTGTCCACCGGCACGCCCATGCCCGTCACCTCGATAAACCGTCCCGGCACCAGGTCCGGGATGCCCACGCAGTCCGCCTCCAGGGAACCCAGGCGGTAGCTCATCTGCTCCATCAGAGATGCTACCCGGGCCTCCGCCTCCTCCTTGGACGTGATGGAGGCATCCAGATATACCTTAGCTCCTTTGCCCACCAGCTGTTTCGCTTTGCTGGCTGTGGAAATCGTGTTGTTGAAAGAGCTCTTTGCCGTGATGACCTCACCCTTGCCGGGGTCCATGGCCCGGGCCTCGATCTTCCCCACCACGCCGGTAATGCTGTACTGGATGTGGAACCCCCGGAGGCCGGTGCGGGTACCCATTTTGGTCAAAAGCGATGTGTCGCTTTTCGCCGGTCGGAACAGCACCTTGCCCCGGTCCACAAAAAACTCGTAATTGTAGCGCTTTGCCGCCCGCACCACGAATTCATAGTCACTCTCGCTGACCATCTCCATGGTAATAGGGCTGGACTTGGACGAGCCGCCGGTTGGTGCACCGCCGGGAACGCCCGTAGCGCCTCCGGCGTCCGGCGTATTGATGATCTCCGAGGACGTGATGCCCTTCATCTGCTGGAGTCTGCCCTCACCGGTCCGGTCCAGAACCTCCTTCACCGCCGCGCTGTACGTGGTGGCCCTCAGGGAGGTGGCGTAGGAGCCGCCCATCATCAGACCCTTGATGTCCATGGCGTTGATCTCGATGTAGGGCAGTCCGCCCGGCTCAAAGCCGAAGGCCACACCGGAGACAAAGCCCACAAAGACCGTTTCCAGCTTGTCCAGATACCCAAGCTGAACGGTGACGGAGTTGCCCATCAGCACCTGCTTCTTCACTTTTTCATAAAAGAACTTGCCTGTGGAGGGGTCGTAGGAATCGTAAAGCCGAAAGGAGGCCACCGATGCCTCATAGCCGGAGGTCACCTCCACGTGGATGTCATTGACTGCCATCTTCGTGCTCACGCTGTCAAAGGGCGTATCGCCCAACAGCACCTGGGCTCTGGGATGGGCAAAATCCACGTATTTGTCCTGCAGGTCCTTATAGGTGAACTGGCAGGCCCCAGGAATCCCGCCCGGGATCCCGCCTGCTCCGGAAAGCGGCATACACGCTCTCTCCCTTCCGTTTCAAAGATGTTTCAATGCGTCAGAACGCGCCCAGATTCAGCAGGTTCCCCAGCTGCTGTCCCATGTCCTTTCCGCCGGCCTCTCCGTTGCCGCTGAAGGTGGTATCCAGCACCTTGTTCCAGTACTGGATATCCGCGTCGGACTCCACCTGTTGGGCGATGTTCATCCGGACCTTGCTGCGGACCGGCTTTCCCGAGACGGAAAACATGGTGTATTCCGCCTGGACCTCGATGAGCTGCCCGGTAAAGGCCATGTCCGCCCACCGGAAGGTCACCACCCGGGTGCTGGGCCGCATGAGGGCGGCGATCAGGCCGTCCGTCTGGGGCTGGACGGTGTAGCCGCCGCCCTTGGCGGTTTGGATACCGCCCGCCACCGAGGATACGATACCTCCGGTGGACAGGCTGAACTTTTCCGCCATAAAGGCGTCCTTGGGGTTCATAGCGTCGAAGATCAGCTCCACCGACAACACCACCATGGGCGGCCGGGGGCTCTGGTTGGGGATGCCGCTGTCGATATTTTGCTGCAAATAAGTAAAGGGGATGGCCTCCGCATTGGCCTGGATGGACAAGGATGTGGGATTGTACTGCACCTTCATCACGCTGGTGTTCATCCCCGCGCCCTGCATGGCAGCACTGGTGGCGGCCATGCCCGCAGCGGCGCCCAGCAGGGCATTTTGCGTTGCCGCCGCCACCTGGGAAGAATCTATCTGGGAGGCATCCGACTTATGAATGATCAAAAGCGCCTTCTGCACGCTGCCCAGGGCCGAATTAGCCAGGGTACTTACCAAGCTCATAAAGTTCCCTCCCTTCCCTTACAGGCTCAGATTCAGCAGATTGCTCATGTTCTGCTCTGTCTTCACCAGATTGCTGGTGTCGCCGCCGAAGGCCTTGTCAAAGCTGTCGTACCACCCTTGGAGCGTCTTCGGATCCATCTCATGCTGGATCCGAAGCAGCACCTGCGCCCGGATGGGCCGCCCCGACGGGGAGAACATGGTGTAGTTCGCCCGGACCGTGTTCAGCTGGCCGATAAAGGTAAAATCCGCCCACCGGAAACTGATGAGCCGGGTATAGGGATTCCGCAGAGCCGCTACCAGCGCCTCCACCTGTCCCTGGATGCTGTGAACCTTCTGCCCTCCGCCAAGCTCCATGCCCATCTTCGCCAGGTTAGCGACGCCCTGGGCCGTCATGCCGGCGGTGAATTTGTCCCACATGAACGCATCGTAAGTGTCCATATCGTCGAAATACAGCATCACCGTCAGATTCAGCTTGGCATCCTCCACCGCCATAGTCCTGCTCCGGCCGGTGGTGCTGTCCTGCTCGCTCTTGGGAACAGCGGAGGCGTTCAGCGTCAGCTCG
The DNA here is from genome assembly GCF_021531435.1 of Oscillibacter valericigenes. Lineage (GTDB taxonomy): Bacteria > Bacillota > Clostridia > Oscillospirales > Oscillospiraceae > Oscillibacter > Oscillibacter valericigenes_B. The sequence goes on along the minus strand of NZ_JAFBIS010000001.1, from coordinate 181,807 downwards.
GAGGGGTTGAACTGCACCCGGAGGATGCGGTCCAAGCTGCCGGGATAGGTAGGCGGCGAACCGGTCTCCAGCGCCGCGGCGGTGGCCCGGATGCGGGACTGGTTCAGGGAGCTGAGGTTCTCCGCCGCACTGAGTCCCCCGGTGACGCCGGCACTCATCTGCGCGGCTTTTTCCCGGTAATCATGGATGACCAGCAGCGCTGTCTCCACATTGCCAGTCAGCGAAGCTAGTGCCTGCTGACCGATGCCCATTGCCATGTCCGTCACCTCCGTTCAAGTTATTTTACTTTACAGTCTGCCCCGGCGGCTGCGTTCCGCCTGAAGGCGCTTTTCCATCTGCCGGTACACCTGGTCGGAGATGGTCCGCATCTGCCGTGCCAGGGTCCGGTTCACCAGCTCGGTGATATCCTCTGCGGTTTGGGCCACCACCTTGCGCTCCACCTGGTTCACATCCACCTGATGGCTCTCACGGCGGTTCACTTCCTCATGGGTATCCGTACGGACGGTACTGCGTGTCCGCTGCTCCTCCAGCTGTTCCAGCAGCTCCTCCGTCACATCGGGGGCCGCCTGCTTGTGGACGATCTTCACCGCCGGAGGCGGCGTTACGTTTTCTTCCACAACGCTCCGCGGCTTCACAGGCAGATGGTGGAACCGCTCCAGCACCGCCTCCGACTGCTCCCGCAGCAGCTCCCGCTGCCGCTGGGCCTCCTCGCTCGGATGCTCCAGCTCCAGCGGCGTTTCTTCCCGCACTGCTTTTTGCAGTTCGGCATGGAGAGCGCCTAGGTTTCCGGGCTTCAGCAGCCCTTTCGCCAAAGCCCCTTCCGGGTCCTTCTGGTAGGCCAGCACCGCTTCATACACGGCCTGGTTCTCCGGCTCCGCCTGCCGCAGCAGCGCCTCCTCCCGGGGCGTCAGCTCCGGATGAACGGTGTCGGCCGGCTGCTCTCTCTGTGCGTAGACCTCCCGCAGAACGCTTTCCGGCTCATTCAGGGCCCGCAGCGCGTCCCGCATGGTCCGCTGGAGATCCGGACCGGCGGGCATCCGGGTCTCTTTCCGACGACTCTCCGCCTGCACCGCCTGAAGAACGGTGCGGTTATGCTGGTCAATGCGGGTCATCTCCTCCAGCAGCACCTCCGGTGCCTGCTCCTCTGCCTCTCTGGGCGTCAGGGGAAGCGGCTGAACAGGCGGGACAGGCTGGGTCTCCGTCCGCTGCCGCAGCTCCAGCCACGGCATGGCGGTCTCCGCTCTCTCCCGGGCCGGCGGCAGCGGTTCCGCCGTCTCCCGGCTCTCCCGCACGATCTGTTCCCGCTCCCGGTACGCATGCTCCCTGTGGAGCATGACCGTATGGGCAGAGGGCTTCGGCGGCCAAATACGCTGAAGTTCCGGAGCCGCGATCAGTTCCCGGATGGCAGTTTGCTCCTCAACAGTCAGCTGTTCCCTGGCCTCCTGCCGATGGATCAGATCCCCTTCCCGAATTTGGTTCAATTGGGTAAGGTTCCATATCTCTCCCGGCGGCACAGGCGTCCCTCCGGGGATCGCTCCGGCAGTCCGCAGCAGCTCCTGAATCGTCTGCCGCTGGCTCTCCCGGCTATGTTCATATGTAAAGTGTTTTTCCTGTTCAGTTCTTTCAGAAACGAGCTTTTTATCTATTATAGCTTCTTTTTCGTCCGGCTCTTCCCGGTAAAGGGCAGGAATCATCGGGACTGCTTCTCCCGGCGCTGTGGACGGGGCGCCGCCCTTTTGCAGCTGCTGCCGGATGACCTCCCGCAGCCGCTCACTGGCCAGCTGCCGCTCCCGCTCCTGGCGGAGCAAGGTCTCCCGGTCCGCAGGCTCCGCCGCTTCGACGGAGCGCCCTGTCAAGGCCTCTGTCTGCTCGGATTCCACCGTCATCTTTCCAGGAACGTAAACATTCTCCGTATTTTCCTGGTATTGGATCTGGTCTCCCTCCCGGTTTTCATTCCGGTAAGTAAGCTGCAGGAACTCCGCACCAGGCGCGGTATCCCCTCCGGTCAGTTGAACACCGCTCTCCGGTAACTCCCGAATCGTCTGCCGGAGGCTTTCCCGCAGTGCATTCTCTGTAAAGTGTTTTTCCCTGTCAGTTTCGTGGAGCACGGTGCTGCGCTCCAGCAGAGTTTCTTCCGTTCCGCCCTCTTTCGTAAGATGCGTCAAAAAAGTTCTGCCGCCTTCCCGGCGTTCCGGCAGCGGGAGCTGTTTGTCCGCCGCCTTTGGATACATCTGCCGGTAGAGGGCCTGATACTCTTTCAGCTCCTGCACATAGTTGTTCCAGACCATATCCGTCCGCACCGACAGGTCAACGGACGGCTGGGGCTGGCTGTGATAAGTCTCGAACCGGGACAAGGTGTTTTCCGCCACCTGCCACAGGGCGTTCTGCACCTGGACCCACTGCTCCTGCCGGAACTGGGGGCGGTTCAGCACCTCCACCACCGTGTTGTCCACGGCGGTCATCAGGGCGGCAGCCGCCGCCTGGGAAAGGACTTCTTCCTCGTCCCGGGGCGCTTCCAGCAAGTCGCCTGTCTCGTAGGCATTCAAATGGTGCAGCAGATGCAGGTTCGGCTGCTGGTAGACCTGCTGCTTGATCTCCGCCAGAGACACCGCATTGCTGAAACGCAGCTGCTCCGACAGCTTCAATTCCTGATTACGGAAAATATTGACGCCGCCGGACCAATTCCGCTGAAATGCGTGGACCGTTTCATATAGATTCGTCGTGTCCAGACGGTTCAAAATCTCCATGCACAGCGTCACCCGGGGGTCCTGGGCCGGGGCAGGAGTCTCCTCCTCTTTCGCCGCGGGCAGGGGCAGCGCGGGAGCGTCTTCTCCCGCCGCCTGCCGCTGGAGGATGCGCTCCAGCTCCTCCCGGTAGAGCTTCGTCATGTGGACGGTGCTCTCATTCTCCACCCGGAGCTGGCGCACCTGCTCCATGAACTGGGCCACATTGGTGATACCCAGCCGGTTCAGCACCGTGGTGATATACACCTGGTCCTGGTAGGTGAACTGCTCCGTGCCGTCCAGCAGGATTCGGTTCACCACGTTGTTCACGACCTCCATGGTGACACTCCGCACATCCACCGTGTTCTGCTGGTTCACCAGGGTGGTCATGCCGCCCAGATCCTCCGGCAGCTCCGGCGGCGCGGTCATCAGGAACAGCAGGTCCTTGGCCGCGAAATGGGCGCCCAGCAGACCGTAGTTGCCCCGGATGCGCTCACCGAAAGCTTCCGCGTTCCCCGTGAGGTTCTGCGCAATATGGAGTTGAATGGGGGCTTTCAGTGTCAGCATTGGGACCTCCTGTGTCCGGTATCACACGCTCATTCCCCGGCTTCGGGGGTATCAGAGGGATCAGATGTATCAGTAATATCGGGAATCTCTACCACTTCCGACAGCAGCTTCCGGGCGGCTTCCATATGCTGGCATACCTCCCGCACCCGCTTCTCATGGTAGCACGTCTGCTTGGACAGCCTTTTGACTTTCCCATAACCGGTGTTGATCTCAAGCAAATTATCATCCGATGTCGCCTGAAGGGCGATATTGGCCTCCTTGCACTGGTCGTGCTGCTCTCCGCAGCTCTCCTGGGCTTCCTTGCCGGTATCCTTCCGCAGCTTCATATTGGTCAGGCTGTTCTGCAGCGGGTTGATCTGCTTTGAGCCCATATTATGGGCCGCCTGAGCCTTGCTCAGCGCCTGCTCCGCCAGATCGGCGGCATCCCGGGCATTTCTGGCTTTCGCGGCAGCTTCCTTCCACTTTCCTGCCGCCGCGTCATAGTCCTTCTTGGCCTCGTCTGCCTCCGCCTTTGTGCTGCGCTCATTGTCTTCGGCTTCTTTCAGCCGTTCTTTGCCGATGTCCTCAATCTCCGTCTCGGCGGCCTTACGCGCCTCTTCCAGATTCTTGATCTCATCGTTCAGCTCCGCCAGGTCCTCGCTGTCCTTCACCTGACCCGCCGCGGTATCCAGGGCCTTTTTCGCCTCATTACGAAGTTCAGAGGCAGCTTCCACCGCTTTTCCCGCTTCGCCTGCGGCTAAGGTCTCCTCTTTCTCTTTCAGCGCCTTCTGGAGTTGTGCCTGTGCTTCGTCATTGGCCATCTGAGCAGTATCCAGTTCTTTCTGAGCATCCGCCAGTGTCTGTTCCGCTGCTTCCACAGCGCTCCGGCGCTGTCCTGCTTCACCGTCTTCGGGGCCCTTTTCGATTTTTTCGCTCACGGCTTTTTCTGCCGCCCGCGCTTCCTCTGCTTCCTTTTCAGCGGCTGCCAGTTCCTTCTGAGCTTCTGCAAGTGTCTGTTCCGCTGCTTCCACAGCGCTCCGGCACTGTCCTGCTTCACCGTCTTCGGGGCCCTTTTCGATTTTTTCGCTCACGGCTTTTTCTGCCGCCTGCGCTTCCTCCAGTTCCTTTTGAGCGGCTGCCAGTTCTTTCTGAGCTTCTGCCAGTGCCTGTTCCGCCGCTTCCACAGCGCTCCGGCGCTGTTCTGTTTCGCCGTCTTCTGGGCCCTTTTCGATTTTTTCACTCACGGCTTCTTCTGCCGCCCGCGCTTCCTCCAGTTCCTTTTGGGCGGCTGCCAGTTCCTCTTTTGCCCGTTCCAGCGTGTCTTCTCCGGCTTTACGGACAGCTTCCTCCTTAGCCCGGACCGCGCCTTCACAGGAGCGCCGTTTCTCAACGGCCCGCTCCAACTCATCGCCCTGCTCCTCCTGCCATGACCGCAAGGCAGCCTGATACGCTTTCTGCGCCTCTGCCAGCGCTTGGGAGGCCTTATCAACATCCGCCTGTTTGGACGAAGCCGCATCCTCGCGGGAGCTCCGCTCGGCAGCGGCCCGCTCCAACTCTTCGCCCTGTTCCTCCTGCCACGCCTGCAGCGCAGGCTGATATGCTTTCTGCGCCTCTGCCAGCGCTTGGGAGGCCTTATCAACATCCGCCTGTTTGGACGGGACCGCGCCCTCGCAGGAGCTCCGCTCGGCAGTGGCCCGCTCCAACTCTTCGTTCTGCTCTTCCTGCCACGCCTGCAGCGCAGGCTGATATGCTTTCTGCGCCTCTTCCAGCGCCCGGGATGCCTCATCAACATCCGTCTGCTTGGCCGGGACCGCACCCTCGCAGGAGCGCCGCTTGACAGCGGCCCGCTCCAACTCTTCGCTCTGCTCCTCCTGCCACGCCCGCAGCGCAGTCTGATACGCTTTCTGCGCCTCTGCCAGTGCCCGGGAGTCCTCATCAACATCCGCCTGTTTGGATGCCGCTTCCGCGGCGGCACTCTCCGCTTTTTCCCGGGCATCCTTCACATCCGTTTCGGCCCGGGCGTCTTCCATGGCTTTCTCAAGGGCTGCATTCGCCTCTGCCAGCGCCGCCTCCGCCGCGTCATAGTCAGTCTGTGCCTTTTGCTGCGCGGACCTGGCCTTTTCCACATCCCGCAGGTCAACTGGCAGCCTGTCTTCCAGCTCCGCCTTGGTTTTCTTTGCCTTGCTCAGCTGCGCTTCCAGATCCTCGAGCTTTTTTGCAGGTCCTTCCATCTGCGTCTGGATGTCATCCAGTTCGCCTTTCGCTTTACGCCAAACGGCATCTTTTTCCCGCCAAGCGTTTTCTTTCTCTTTAGAATCCTGCTCCGCCAGACGGGCAGCATCCATTGCCTCGTCGGCAAGCGCCTTTTTCGTCTTGCCGCCTTCGCCGTTGATGCCACTTTTCGCCGTATCCAGCTGCTGGGTCAGGCTTCCGCCCGGCCCCACAGCCGCCCGCAGCTTCGTCAAAATCTCATCCAGTTCGTTGATGAGGGCTGTCGCGTCCTCTTCCGCGAACTCCACGTCCGCCTGGGTCTTGGCGGCCAGTGCCTGACTGTACAGGTCGTTGGCCAGCGCTTTCAGCTCCGCGGGCGTCTTATCCGCGGACTTGGCATTGGTGGGTACCGTCTTGATGTCCTTGGGAATGTTGTCTCCCACCTCGCTCCAGGGGATATCCACGCAGAGCATCTCCCGGTAGCCAAGGGTGGTGGTCTCCACCAAAAGGCCGGACTGGTCCGCCACCAAATCGCCGTAGGTTTTCTTCATCACGGTGCAGCCGGTGAACACATAGGTCCGGGCTACCACGCCCGGGATGAACTGGTCGTGGTTTCTGCTGACGAACAGCAGCACCGGCAACACCAGGTCCGCGCCCAGAGGCAGCGGATCTATGTAATCCACGCCTACATAGCGCTCTATTTCCAGTGTGAAGGGCCGGGAGATGGGCTTGCGCCGCATATGGACGTAGTCGTTTAGACCGCCCTCCTGGATGTAGTCATACTCCAGCTCTCTCGTGAACGCCCGCACACTTTTACAGGGCAGGTCGAACATCAGCTCCACGCGCAGCATGAAATTGAAATTGACCAGTGGGTTTTTCCCTTGGTTCCAAACGACCCAGTTTTGATCTGTAATGCTGGCCATGGCGATGCGCCTCCTTGCCCGTTATTTTCTGCCGAATTCCAGAATGCTCTTTTCCTTTTTCTTCTTCGAGGGATTCAAGCTGCTGTTGATGGCGGAGATCTCCTCACACCACCGGCGGCGGCTGGCATGGTCCAGCGCCAGCACCTCCTCGGAGCTCCAGTGAAAGTAGTAGGAGATGAAGCCCATCTCCCGGTAGAGCTCCTCTTTCGGATACAGCGTTATCCCTCTCGCGTAAAATTTATAGGGACCTCAAAGATCTTGCCGCAGTCCGGGCAGACGGCCCGCATGGTGGGCGGCTCCACGTTGTTGATGCGCTGGTACATATCCTGCAAAAATGCAAGGTCCGCCGTGAAAAGCCGCTCCACAGTGGAGGGCACCACGGCGTCCAGTCCCTCCAGCTCCGTGATGACGGCGGCCAGAACCACGATGGTCAGATAGGAAGGGTTAGACAGCACACGGGGGTCCCGTGTGGCGGCGATCTCGTCTCCGGCGGTAGCCAGACGCATCTTGCCCCGCTTGTGGACGACGCCCTGCTGGTCTACAAAGCCCTTGGGCAGCTCAAAATCATATACAGTCGTCATGCTCTTTTACCTCCCTGTCCGGGGAGGGCGGAATACTCCGCCCTCCCCACGACATATTCACAAAGATCAGTCGGGAATGGTCAGCTCTTCGTAGGCCAGCTCCACGGTCTCGATGGCGACCTCACTGGCGGAGGCGTTCAGGTCGGGACCGGAATACTTGGTGACCCAGGCTTCCTTCAAAATCCAGACGATGTTGTTCTTGACGGTCTCATAGGCGGAGTTGGGAGAACCGTCCCGGATGTCCAGCAGCTCGATGGTAACGGTCTTGCGGGGCATGGCGCCGCGGGTCTCACTGACGCACTCCTGGATCCACTTCTTAAAGCCATTGCCGATGGTGTAGCCCATTTTCAGGGTGATGTTGCCGTGCTTCACCAGACCGGGGATCTTGACGGGAGCCAGGGAGTGGGCGTTGCCCTGGCGGAACTCCACCACGTCCACGCTGGCCTCGATACCGGTGACCTCGCTGAAGGCGGCCATGGAGCCGGCCAGGTCAGGGATGGACACCAGGAAGTTCATTTTAGTCAGCGGATAAGCCATACCCGCGCTGTTCATATCAGTAGCCATATCTTAAATCTCCTTTGTCACGTATTTCGGTTGGATCACTCGGCGCCGCCGGCGGCCTCGGAGGTGAACTGGGTCACGCGGAAGATGACGAACTCGGCGGGACGGCTGGGGGCAATGCCGATCTCGCAGATCAGACGGCCGTTCATGATGTCGTCCCGGCTCATGGTGCTGGGACCGATGTCCACGAAGAAGGCCTCAGCGGGGGACTCACCAGCCAGCATACCGGCGCGGAACATATTCTCCAGGAAGGAGGACACGGTCATCTGGACACGGGCCCACAGAGAGGAGTTGTTGGGCTCGAACACCACCCAGTTTGTAGCGGCCTTGATGGACTGCTCCACATAGATGAACAGGCGGCGGACGTTGACATACTTGAAGCTGGCATTGGAGCTGGCGGTGCGGGCGCCCCAGACACGGATGCCCTGGCCGGGCAGCGCGCGGATCAGGTTGACGCCGGCGGGGTTCAGGATGTCCTGCTCACCGTTGTTGTAGCCCACGGACAGGCCGGTGCACTGGACAACCTCGTTGGCGGGAGCCTTGTGGACGCCGCGGGTCACGTCGGTCCGGGAGTACACGCCGGCCACGGAGCCGGAAGGCGGTACGAAGCCGGGCTTCTTGGTGATGGGGTCGAAGACCTGGACCCAGGGGTGGTACATGGCGGCGTAAGTGGAATCCACGATGCCGCGGTACTCCAGTACGTCATTGACCTTCACCTTGTCCTTGGGAATGTCCAGAATGGCGAAGCGGTTCTGCTGGTTCTCGCAGTGGGCCACCAGGGAGACCACCACCTCAGGGATGGTGACGCCGGGAACAGCGATGATGCTGGCCACGGTGTTCTCGATGAAGGACTGGATGCCGGTGCGCTTGCCGGGGCCCTTGTCATCGCCGATGAAGGTGCCGGCGTTGACCGCTTCCACGGTGCCGTCGCTGCCGCCGGTGAAGGCCAGGGTGCCGGCCAGCTTGCCCTCGCCGAAGATCAGGCTGACGGGGTTGGCGATCTCAGGAGCGGGATCCACATCCTCCACAGCCAGCAGGGCGCTGGCCTTCAGCTTATCGGCCACGTAGTTGGGAGAGGTGGGATTCAGGTTCAGTCCGGTGTAGGCCTCGGTGTCGGCCTCGTAGCGGACGGTGACGTCCATCTCCACGGAGTACAGCACCGCCTTGGGCACCAGGGCGTTATCCACGGGGTCGCCGGCAAAGGCCTGCTCGAAGGTGACGGTATTCTCGAAGATGGCGGAAATGCGGTTCATCTCACCGGCGAACTCCACCAGGTCGCCCTCGGCGAAGCCGGCGGTGCTCTTGGCGGTGTACACCAGGTCGCCTTCCTTGGCGATCAACTGCATCTTCCGCTTGTTGACGGTGGTGAAGCTGACCAGGATGCGGTTGCCCCACTTGCCCTCGTTGGCAGCCCGCAGGGACAGGATGCCGGACTTGGCCGTGGCCACCTTAGCGTCGTCGGGGATGACGCGGGTGACATAGCAGCGGGTGCCGCCGTTGGTGAAGAACTGCTCCACCGCATAGGGCAGGTAGCGGTACTCGCCGTGGGTGTACTCGCTGAGGTAGCCGCCGAACTGCCGCTGGAAGTCGGCGAAGCTGGTAACCAGGGAGGGAGCGCCCACGGTGGGGCCCTTCACCGTCATACCGATGAAGCCCGCGGTACTGGTGCCAACGCCTTCGATGGCACGGGGAGAGGACTCGTACTCCTCCACATAGACGCCGGGAGACAGATACTCAGCCATAATTCTTTCGATTCCGGGAACGTGATCCCGAAACCTTCCTCCTTTCATTGTCGAACGAATTTAGGTGTTTGATTGGTTTATATTTTTGTGGTCGTCTGGCCAGGATTCAAGATGGAAATGGTGCCGCCGTAGGCACAGGTCAGCTTGCCATCGCTGGTGAGGACGGGTTTCCCCGCCACCCGGACCTTTCCGGGACAGACCCAGGCTCCCGCCGGCGCGGGCACGCAGGGCTGGGGCGTCAGTACCCCCAGCGCCGCCGCTGTGGCGGCGGCCACCGTGGGATTTGCCAGGGAGGTGCACATCCCGCAGCTGCCCACGTTGCTCATGGGTGCGCAGTCGGTGATGCTGGCTACGGGCTTTCCGCCCATTCGGATGGTCACTTGGTTGGTGGGATTGATCTGTCCCGGGGAGGTCCCCATGGTGCAGACACAAGTGGCTCCCGCTACAACAGGGATTCCCATGTCAGCCACCCCCCTCTTCCAAATGCGGGTGGGGCTCCTGCCGGAAATCCACCGTTCGGAACCGGGCGGTTCCCTGCACTTCCCACCGGACCAGCCATTTGCAGGCCGTGCCGTCGTCCCGGACCCGGAGGCAGTAGCGGCCGTCGCCGCCGCATGTTCCCATGACCGTAGGACTGATGGGGAAGTAATTTCGGAAGGCTGTCTCCAGCACCCGGTCGGTTTTGATGGTCTGGTCGTCCAGGGTCCGGACGATCTGGAAAGGCTCGTAGCAGCCGTTGTCCGGGTCCACCAGGGCGTACAGCACCCGGTCCAGGGACAGATGATGGGGATTGAACAGCTTCACCAGCCGCTTCCGGGGGTCGAACTCCCGGATGAGGCAGGCGTTGTCTCCCACCCGGACAGCCGACAGGTTTTCAATGCCCGGCAGCGTCCCCTCCAGGGTCTGGAATTCAGCGGCGTCGGGATAACCGGGGCCGGGGATCAGGTGGAGCTCCAATAAGGGAATACCTTTTCCGAGGGCGTCCAAGTCCACCTCCCGCTCCGCCGTCTCATAGGCGGGAGAAGAGATCTCCAACCGAAAGCGTCTCGTTCCAAGGTTCTGAAAAATCAGCATCCCGTCGCCCTTTTCGCCGAAACGGACGGGCTTGCCGTCGATGCGGACCGCCATGCCCCTGCCGGATACGCCTCTGCCGGAGGTGGTGTCCACCAGCCGCAGAGCCAGGTCCAGGCTGTGGGTGAACACCGTTGTTTTTTCCATTTATCCATCCCCCCTTCCGTCCAGCATCCCGATGGTGAATTCCGCTTCCGTGACCCGGGGCGGGTCCACCACGATCTCGCTGGAGAGGAACACCGGCGCCGCCTTGTAGAACAAGCTTACCTGATAGGGCTTGTTGATGGCGGACCAGACGCGGACCTTATCCTCCAGGGAGATCTTTGCCGGAGAGAATATGATGGGCGGTTCCTGGGTCTCCAGCCAGCTTTGCAGCCGCCTGGGGTCCACAGAGTTGCCGTCGTTGATGATCTGCGCCGCCCGGCCCAGAATTTTCTGGGTGTCAGCGGCCTTCAGGCCCATCTGGGAGGAACCGTTGATAAACAGCATGTAGTACAGGCTGTACGGCCTTGGAGGGCGCCGCAGGCGGGTCCGCCCCGTCCCTACCAGGGAGGGAACGGCCACCTCGCCCTCCTCCCGAATGTCGTAGAGGTACAGGCCCAGGATGTAGTCCACGTCCTGTTCCGCCGGGGAGGAAACGGAGATGTTGTTGGGAGATGGGATGGGCTCCGGGCACATCTTCTCCCGGAGGATGCGCACCATGTGCTGGGACACATCCGATATGATGGGATAATCAGCCATTGCATCACTCCTTTCTCTGCCCCGGCCTCAGGCCGCCAGGAACTGCGCGAACAGCTCCTGCGCCTTTGCCAGCACCGCGTCGTCACAGGCGCAGCCCAGTGAGGTCCCGGTGAGGTACAGCGCCTGTACGCCGAACTGGTCGTAGGCGTATTCCTCCGGGATGTGGACGCCCGATTGATAGCGGGCGCTCCGGGTCATCTCCTCCGTCTTTTCCCCATCCCGGTCCCGCAGGACCTTGGTGGAATAGACGGTAAAGCCATAGTAATCGCTGCCCCGGGCCAGCACGCCCAGAGACGCGTTTTTGTTCCAGACATACCGGCGGCCTGTCAAAGCTTGGATGGCCGACAGCGGCACGTATTCGCCGGTGCTGTCCTGCACCCGCTGGAACACCATGGGATTGCCCAGGTTCTTCTGCTCCTGGGCCACGGAAGCAAACCGCTGCGAGGCTGCCCGGCTGCCGGTCTCGTCGCAGTACAGCTGCAGGGCCACCAGCTCGATCAGCGCGTCACTGGCTGCCGCCCGGGTGATGCCCCCGGTGCCCAGCAGCGATGTTCCGCCGCTTCCGGTGCCGCTCCCGGTTCCTGTACCAGTTCCGGTACCTGTGCCGGTACCTGTGCCGGTACCTGTGCCGGTACCTGTGCCGGTACCTGTGCCGGTACCTGTGCCGGTTCCTGTGCCGGTACCTGTGCCGGTTCCTGTGCCGGTACCTGTGCCGGTTCCTGTTACGGTTCCTGTACCCGTGCCGCTTCCGGCGCCTGTACCAGTTCCTGTACCCGTACCAGTTCCTGTACCTGTCCCGGTTCCGCTGCCTGTACCGCTTCCGGTGCCTGTACCAGTCCCGCTGCCGTTTTCCGCCAGATATTCCCTGGCGATCTCCTTCAGCTGAGATGCGGTCAATTCATCCCGCAGGGCATTGGGATTTTCCAGAATAGCCTGCTCAATGGAATCAATGAGGCCCTGGTCGCCGTCGCCCAGCAGCAGCTTGTTGTAGATCTCCTGCATGGCCGGAAGCACCAACTTCGGGTCCGTCGCCAAAAGGCCGGACAGGGCGTCCACCGCATCGGAGGCTGTCTCCATACCCTCTGTTCCGCCATCCGAAATACCGTCCAGCGCATCCTTCTTCAACTGGGCCACCATAGCGCCCAAAGAACCGTCGGACAGGCTGTTTTCCAGGTTGGAAAGCTCCGCCTTGGCAGCGCTCAGCTGGTTTTTCAGGTCCGTGTTCTCCGGGTCCGCGGCCACCTGTGCCTCCAGGTCTTTGATTTTATCCCGGGTCTGGGAGATCTGCGCGGCAGCCTCGGCTTCTATGGCACGAATTTCTTCTTCCACAGCGGCGATCTGCTGCTCCAGCGCCTTGGCGCCGGCCAGGTCATTCTTGTCCAGTGCCGACAGCCGCTGGGTCTGCAAATCCTCTTTCTTGGCGGTCAACTCATCCATGGCGTTGCCGCCGGTAGCCAGTTCCAGCTCCCGGCGCTTTTGCGTCAGGAATGCAATGTGGGAATCCACGGAAGCCTGGCTGGTCTCCGCGAAAGCATCCTGCGGGATGGCGGAGGCATAGCTGCTGTTCGTCAGCTCCAGCCGATGGTCGATAAAGGTCATGCCGCTGGAAGCGTCGATGCGGCTGCACTTGGCTTCAATGAGGAACTCCAGTTCCCCCCGCCGGGTGTTCACTTCGCCCTCGTTCTCGCTGATGAGGCGGTTCAAAATCGCCTGGGAGGATTGCTTTGCCACCTCCGCCCGGTATTCCGCGCTCTCGCCCTGGCTCAATGCTTTCAGGTAGGCGGAACCTGCCTTGGGCAGCAGCGTGTTCTCCAGCAGCGCCAGCTCCCGGGGCCGGTCGGAGATGATGTCGTTCATGATGTTGTCAAGCAGCAGCAGGTTCTGTACATCGGTGTCGCAGGAGGCGTGGTCATCGTTTTCCACATGGCTGATGAGGGCGTTGGAAAACTCGTATTCCGCCTGGCTCATCACCGTGGTGCCCTCGCCGAGCATCTTGCCGCCGTATGTGATGAGTGCATCCTGTATATTGCCCAGGCTCTCCGCCACGGCGCTCATCACCTCCGGCTCGCTCTCCTTCAGCTCCTCCACCTTTCTCTCTTCCTGCCCCTCGTCGTTGATGGTGGTGAAAATCAGTTTTTCCTTGCTGATCTCATCCAATAAGCTGGCCAGCTGCGGCTCCAGAGCAGTGAATACCTCATAACGCCGGGCAGCGTCCACCGCCTCCATCACGCCTGAGACTTTGTCGATCTCCCGGGAGTCTGCTCCGTTTTCCTTCAGCACGTTCAAATACGCCTGCAGACCCGACAGTCTTTCATCCGCTTTCTGAATGGTCTCCGGGGCATCCTCACCGCTGACCGGCGTCTTCCAGATCTCATCGATCCGCTTCGTTACAATGTTTTCCCCTTTGGTCTCCCGTATCTGGTCATACTGCATCTTCAGGGGTGACAGTTCCTCCAAAGACTCCAGATCATAGGGGTCCCGGATATCGAAGATGTTCACCGCTTCTCCCGTCCGCAGGTCATAGGTGATCTTGTCGGACTTGGTGTGGTGGGTAAAGTACAGTGCCTCAATTTCCTCATCCGTAACAGGAGCACCGGAGGTGGTGATGTCCGCCAGAGAGGTTGCGGAGGAGATATTGAACCAAGTATCACCACCCAATTCGGACTTGTAGTAGATCTGGTTCTGACCGGATTCCTCCGCCGACTTTTCCGCGATCTCATAGATGCTGTCCGTCAGAGCGGAGAGGTGAATCAAATGGGTGCCGATGGCCAGGGTGGAGGACTCGATGTCCCGCGCCTTGATGTGGACGGCCCGGCTCTCGTCCCAAAAGCCCTGGGCGTACAGCGTCCCCAGTATCAGGGACCCCGCCAGGAGCACCACCGTCAAGACGGTGAGCCAGCGGCGCATATGCAGTTTTTTCTCCATGGCCGGTCCCTCCTTTCTCATGTCCCGGAAACGGTAGTCACCAGTTCCTGGGTGGATGTGTCAAACCGAATGTCCATCAGTTCCCCGCCGCCGCTGTCGTACAGCTTGGCGGTCACATCCTCCAGGCTGGCGATCAGCAGCGTCAAATAGGTGAAGGACTCCGTGACCGGGCGCTGTTCCGTGGTGTAGATGCCCTGGTCGCCATAGGTCAGCGTATAGGTCGAAGCATTCTCCGCCGCGTTGACGGTCAGCTTCAGCTCCGATACGGAAACGCCGCCCTCCATGGTGGTAGTCACCGCGTAGCTGCCGATGACCCGCTCCGTCTCTGTCTCCGTCTCCTGCCGCTGGATGTCCAGCACGTCCCGGGGAACGGAGGCGTCCACCGTGCACTCGTCCACATAGGTATCGCCGTTGTACAGGCGGATGGTCAGCTCGCTGGTATCCTGATAGTCCAGCGTCAGGTGCCGCAGCTCCGTTCCCACCTGGGTCCGCTCCCCGATCTGGGTCCCGGCGTACCACACCTCAAAACTGTCGATCGCCGGCTCAAAGCCGTCGGGGATGCTGACGCCGATGTAAAACGTCAGGTCCGCCACACTGGTGTAAATGTAATAGTAGGGGTCGTTGATGGGGTCCAGGATCGCGTAGGCGTCGCCGCCCTCGCCGGTGTCCAGCCCCATGCCGGTGCCCTTCAGGTACTTCGTCACGGCGCCGCAGGTCAGCCGGTCGAACTCGCTCAGGGTCACGTTATACTCCTTCAGCGCGTCCAGCGCATCCTGCTGGGCCACCTGATAGGCCTCCTGCTGGTCGGCCACCTCGGTGTAGGTGGCTTTTCCCATCCGGTTCAGCACCAGCAGCCGGTCCAGCGTCTCCCTGGATTCAGATGCCAAACTTTGCAGCGTCTCATAGGTGTTCCAGCCGGTGACGACATTTTCATAGGTGTCCCGCACCTGGCTCCGCAGGTCCTTTTCCAGAGCGTCCTGGTCTTTTTTGGCGTTTCCGTATTCCATACAGGCGGTGTACACGGCGTACATCTCGTCCTCTATATACCGGGTGCCGTCGATCTCGCCCTTGAACCACTCCTTGGTAAAGCTGAAAAACAGAATGCGGATCTTGCCGTTCCAGGGCTTGTCCAGCGCCGCCAGCATCTCCTTGTACTTGAGCTGGAACGCGCCGTAGTCCACATCCATCCCCTGCTTCGCCATGTTGATGTAGTTCTGGATGATGTTCATTTTGGAACCGTATTCGCTGCGCATCAGGCTCTCATAGGATTCCACGTTCAATTTTGCCGTGGAGGTGGCAGCCTTCGCCTCGTAGAAGGACTGGTCATGGTCCAGGGTGTACTGGATCAGGTTCTCCAGCTGTTCACGGGGGATGGAGGCCGTTTTAAAGGGGTTTGCGAAGGTATATCCCACGGTGACGTCCACGCCTATCAGCTCGGAGAGCTTCGTCTTGGCGTTCTCAAACTCACGAAGCTGTGTGGACAAGCTTTTCGCCAGCGTATCCACCGACTTTTGCGCCCTATCCACATCGCTCTGGGTGGCCTTTCCAGTGCGCAGGCCCGCCTGGTTCCGCTCCAGCTGTGTCTTTGCGTCATCCAGACGGTCCTGGGTAAACGCTGTGGTCTCCTGCAGCAGGTAGACCTCAAAATACTGCTGGTTGGCTTTGTGGGTGATCTCATATTTCAAATCATCCAGACCATGTCTCAGCGTGTCGATCTCCGTCTGGATGGTCAGCGGCTTCACATTCAAATCGTACTCTTCGGTCAAATCCAGCTGCTGGGGGAATTTGAAGCTCAGCAGCGGGCTCCACCGGAAGCTGCGCAGGTTCTTCACCTTGGCCCGGATACCTTCCACAGCCTCCACATACTTCATCTGCTTCAAAATGATCTGGTTGTTCTGCTTGCTGATGTCGCTGCTGGAGCTGATAGCCATGCGCTGCGCCTGCTCCAGACTGAAGGTGCGGGAATTCAGGGCCGCCTGGGTATCCGCGGTCATGGTGGGCCCCACCAGCGCGGCGCACAGCAGCAGCGCGCTCAGCCGGATCAGCTGCCGTTTGATCGTTTCGCGTCGGATAGGCCCCCGCCCCCTTTCCCGGTTCCATGCCTTTCTCAGGCTTTTTCAATGGCGTACATCACGAACTCGGACTCACCCGCGCCCGTGAAATAGAAGGTATACAGCAGTCCGTTCTGCTCGAACGTATACAGGTACATCTGGAAATCCCGGTCATAATCCGAGACGGAAAACACATTCTCAAAGCTGGCGGTGGATTCGATCCGTACCGGACTCATGCGGTCCGGCTGTTCCTCTGCCGCCAGGTCCCAGGCCACCGCCTCCGGCAGGTCCACCCAGGCGGTGCCGAAATACAGCGGCTCGCCCATGGAGGCCATCAGCTGGCGGAGAGTGGTGCAGGTGCCGCTCTCCAGGGGCACGCTGCTGTGCAGCACATACACCCGGTCCACGGTCCACTCGTTTTCCAGGGTGTTGCTCCCGTCCTTCACGGCGTACACCGCGTCGATCTCCGGCATGGTAACGCAATACTCTTCATTGCTCTGATACACTGCCGTCTCGCCGCTGTAAAGTTCCGGTACTTCACTGGTTGGCCGGGTCAGGAAGTCGTGATAGACGATCTCTCCGCCCAGGAAACCGCCCTGGAACACCTTGCTCCCCACGCTGTTGTACAGCGTGCCGCTTCCGGTGCGGACGCCGGCCACATAGTCGCCGCTGTATTCCAGCACGCCGTTGGGCCGGTAACTGCTGCCGGTGCCGTTGTACTCGTTGTCGGTGAAGCTCCCCACGTATTTCGGGCCGCCGTTGGGGTAATACAGGGTCCCCTCGCCGTTGTACATACTGTTTTCAAACTGCCCCTCATAGACGGTGCTGCCGTCGGCGGCAT
This sequence comes from Oscillibacter valericigenes, assembly GCF_021531435.1. GTDB lineage: Bacteria > Bacillota > Clostridia > Oscillospirales > Oscillospiraceae > Oscillibacter > Oscillibacter valericigenes_B. The sequence goes on along the minus strand of NZ_JAFBIS010000001.1, from coordinate 164,891 downwards.
ACAGCGTTCCCTGGCCGGAGGCCGCGCCGCCGTCCACCTCGCCGGTGTAGGCGACATGTCCGTCTTTCGCCAGGATGTTCACCGTGCCCGTGTGGAATTTCAGCGGGACAGCCCGATACTTGTAGGTGGGAATTCCCCCACTGTCTTTCGTGAAATTATCCGGCAGCATTTTGGTTATGTACAGCACTGACACAAGTCCCAGCGCCACGACCAGCGCAAATGCTAACCGCTTGCTGACCAGCCAGCGGAAGATGGGATAGTAGTCCCGCTTGTCCCGGGGCCGGACATCCACCAGCTTTGAGAAGAACTCCCGAACCTTGATCAGGACCTTAGAGCGGAGGAACGCCGGAGAGGTCCACATCCGCAGCTTGATCCACAGCGGCATGATCTTGGCTCTGGCCGCCGAGAACAGCATATTCAGCAGATTTTTCACGTTCCTCACCTCCCAGGCCCCCGGTCACGGGGTGCCGGTTTTGTCAAGCCTCGATCCCAAAAAGGCTGTAATCAGGCTCTGCGTTGCCTTCCTGATTGAAAAAGTGCTCACAGGCGAACAGGTACCAGCGGGCGATACCGTCGCCCGGACAGGCCCGCAGCAAAGAGGAAAACACATTGCGGGCCAGATAGAAATCGTTGTGATAGAACAGATTGATGGCCTCCTGGAACCGCTGGTCGTAGCCCCGCCGCAGTTCCCGTTCCAGTCCCGGATAGGCGTCCAGCACCTCATAGAGCTTGTAGGCTCCGCTCCGCTCGCCCGCGGACACGAAACCGATGTAGCGTCCCGTGAAGCCGCAGCCCTCCAGCTGCTTCCAGTAAGCTTCCGTGGCCACGATACGCACACCGGCCTCGTCGAACTGCTGGGTAAAGCCGCCCAAAAATTCCAGTTCAGAGGAAGAAAGATAGGGGAACAGCCGCTCCTCCTGGCCGGCGATGCCGTACAGGAAGGATGCCTTATGTAAGATCAGGCAGGCTCTCGGCTCCGGAATGTCCTCCGCTGTCCGCACCCGGAGCTTCCCCAGGAAGTCCAGTCCGGCCCGGACGCCGTCCGCCGGAGAATCCGGGAACAGGGCCTCCATAGCGGAGAGGCGCAGCCCGCTGGAGAGCATCCAGCCGTGATTTTCCTCAACGCAGTCGTGGAAAATGCCGAAGCTGTGGTTGATAAAGTCCACAAACGCGGCGTCCTCCAGCGTATTCCGGGCCTCTGCCCGGTTCCCCACCGAGAACACGCCCACATTGCCCACCATACGGCGGCTGTCGCCCAGCTGGATCTCCTCCGCCACGGGCCGCTCCAGCAGCTCCGCCATTTTTTCAGGCACAAAACGTTTATAGGACTGGATCGTGCCGGCTGACTCATAGCGCCACACGGAGAGGTTCATGCACATCATCTGCAGGGAATGGTCCATCCGGCACAGCTCGTCTTTTCCGGCGGCAGGCTCCTGAGGGGTCATGTCCCCGTCCGACACGCGGTCCATCTGCCGCTTCAGGGCAGCCACCGGCCGGGTAATGCGGCCCGCGGCGATCCGCAGCGCCGCCAGCGCCAGCAGCCAAATGATGAGTGCGGCCAGTAACGCCATCCGCCCGGCCCGCCAGGATGCCAGCAGGCCGCCGGTGAAACGTACCACACAGAACACCGTGCCCGCCGACGTCAGCAGGGCCAGCAGCAGCGCCGCGCCTCCTACCGCCGTCAGCCGGTTTGCCAGCCGGTCAGCCCGGCGGCTGATGGCGCCGGCTGCCAGCAGTACCACGGCGATCAGCAGCCACAGCACCAGCGCGGCCAGCAGCACCGCTCTCCTGCACAGCAGCCATCCGCCACCCTTCGCGCTGACTGAAGGCAGCGGGGCCTCCGCCGCGTCGGGAGAATAGGTGCATTGTCCGTCCATTGTCAGGAAGCAGGTGTCGCCATAGGCGGTGGTGGCCCGAACGGTTTCGCCGTCATATTCCGCGGTCACTGTCTCCCGCAGCCACCAGGCCGGCAGGATCATCCGCAGCCCGGCGCCGTCCGCCGCCGTGTATTCATAGATAAAAATAGCTTTGTTTGCGCCCACGGCCGTGATCCAGTAAGAATCTCCCCGGACCCGCAGGCCTGTGACCGTCACTTCATCCTCAAACGTATCCCTGTGAAGCAGCTCCGCTTTGCCGTTTTCCAGCTTCACCAGCTCCCAGTCCGCTCCATCGCCCAGAATGCGGATGAAGCAGGCTCCGTCTCCAAGGGCCGCCGCCCGGACGATGCGGCTTTCCTCGCCGCCCCGGATGCGGCTCTCCTCATAGAGTTCAGCGACGCGTCCCTCCCGCAGGGTGTAGACGCGGGAGGTGAACCAGCGGTTCTCCGCCGCTAAAACCGCGCCGTCCTCCCGCTCCGCGGGACCGGGCACCAGGTCTTCGGTATTCGGCAGTCCCCAGGGCATCGCGCCCGCGACTGCCAGCATGCCTGCCAGCAGCAAAGCCAGCAGGATCGTCATTCTTTTCATGAGCGTCCTCCCTGGTGAAGATTTTCCGTCCCGATCACATCAAAGGTGTGGCGGAAAAGCCGCAGCAGCGGTACATCGCCGAAGATCAGCTGGGAGACCAGGATCACCACCGCGGCAATCGCCAGCAGGATGCAGAGCACCAGCAGGAGCCGGAACAGCCGGTCCCGGTTGTTCTGCCAGAAAACGCGGAACGTGCTTTTCAGGGAGGGCTTCACCCTCGTCAGGGCCGTCACCTTAATATCCTGATACAGCTCCGGGAAGCCGGTATAGGCGTTCTTCCCCGTTTTTTTCCGGATCAGTTCAAAGCTCTTCAGCTTTTTGCGGCGTCTGCCGCCCGCCGCCGGGCCCGCCAGCAGATCCAGCAGCAGCCGGGCGCAGCTGGAAACACAGTTCCGCTCCGTGCGGGCCGGCTCCAGGTCTTTCAGATCCAGGATCATAGTGAAATAGACCGTGTTGTCCTTGGCGATCTGCACACAGTCCTGCTCCAGTACCAGGTACAGCAGCGGCCACGGCAGGCTGGTGGACAGGCACTCCATCACCAGATTGATGCAGATGGCCTCTCCCGCCTCCGGACTGGTCACCTGCCCAGGCGCAAAGGCGGAAAACTTCCGCTCCTCCCGGTAAGGGAACAAAAACAGCATCGTCTCGTTCTGAGAAAAGCACAGCAGGCAGGAAGCTTCTCCTGTTCGCTGGCTGTCCTCCATGACCATCAGCATTTTGCGGGCGCATTCCCGGTCGTGGACCGCCAGCAGCGTGTAGAGCGTACCGGAGGCAGACAGCCGGTCCCGGCACACGGCCACATCGTTGACGCTGCCGTGGAATGCCTGGGAGACCACTTCCAGTTCCATACCCTGGGCGTAGTAAACCATGTCCTGCCTCCTTCCCTGTCAGTTTTTCAGCCGGTTATGCTTTCTCGTCTTCCCGGGCGTCCCGCTTTTTCACCACCGCGTACGCGTAGGTGGAGATCAACGGCAGCTCCGCGCAGGAGATGCGGATCTCAAAGACGCCCTCCCGTCCGGGAGCGGTGTAAATGCCGTCGGAGGTGATCTCACCGGAGTCCTTCTCCGTCAGCTCGTAGGTCAGTGTGCAGGGCTCCATGTTGTTGAAGCGCACGTTGAAGAAATGGCTCTCCCGGGCGGCCATCACCACGGTGGGCTGTACCGCCGCGATGCTCTTGCCGGACAGCTTCTGGATCTTGCTCTCCTCGCCGCTGCCGGGCAGGGATACCGCCACCCAGCGCAGGGGGAGCACCACCTGGGTGCTGTCCTCCAGAAGCCTTGCCGCCACCACAAAGCTGCCCCGGTCGTTCATCACCTTCACAGCCGTCTCAGCGGCCACCGTGGGCGCCTGTTCCTGGGGGAACAGGTCCACGTTGCCGTATATGGTGTTGCGGGCGGCGGTCCCCAGCTTCGGGTCATCCGCAAGATACTCCGCGCCCACGGACACGAACACCGTCCCCGCCCCAAGGCCATGAACGATCTCATCGGAATACGCCACCTGGCCCCGGCGCATATTGGTGCCCAGGGGGATCTCACAGACGCCGGTGGCGTAGATGGGCTCCGCCCGGCACTCCGCCGGCGGTACCGCGCTCCGGGCCGCCGGGCTGTCGGCGGACACGGCGGAAGCGGGTCGGAACCAGCCCTCCAGCTCCTGCCGCAGGGCGTCGGTGGCCGCCGTCCGTATGTACTGCCGCACACCGGTGGTGCGGATCTCTTCGATCAGATAGGCGTTGCGGGTACGCTGAAGGGAGATCTCCGCCAGGGGCACGAATTCCTGGCCGCTGGCGGCGCTGCGCATCTCCAGGCTGGCGGACGATGCCGCATAGTCCACGATCTGCGCCGCGGTCGCCTCCACCACGGTCACCCGCAGCATGAAATTCTCCCCGGCAGACCGCTCGTCTCCGCCCACCCGGACCTGGATGCTCTGGCTGTCCGCCAGCAGCACGGATTCCGGCGCCGGAACGGATTGGGCTCTGAGATGCCGGGATATGGTGGCCTCTCCCTCCGGGCAGAGGTCCAGCAGCTCCAGGAGCAGCTCATGGCTGCCGTTTTCATCGGTAAACGCCGGCGTCTGCACGGCGGCTTTCAGCGTCAGGGGCTCCGCGGTGTCCCGCAGGCGGCGGACCGTGACCTCCAGCCGCACCGTCGCGCCGCAGGGACTCTGGGCCGGCATGACACAGGTGACGGCGTAATCTTCATCCTCGTACAGCACCGCCGTCGCCAGGAACTCCGGCTCCGGAGGACAGACCGGCGGCAGGGACTCGCTGTCCCGCAGGACGAGCTGCCAGCCCTCCCGGACGCGGTTGCACTCGTAGCTCTCTCCGCTCTCCTGGCCCCGGACGGTATAGACCGGGTGGACGTCCTCCTCCTGATACCGCAGGCACAGGGTGGCCCGCTCCGTCTCCAATCTCTCGAAGCCCTCCACCGCCGACAGCTTCCGCACCACCGGGCTCTCCACGGCGATCTCCCGGCCGCAGCCGTCCACGGCCACACCGGAATCTACCATGATGGAGAGGTCGTCCAGGCTGTACACGCCCAGGCCGCAGACGATGCCGCTGCCGAACATCATCTCGTTGAGGAAACGGCGCTTATGATTGTTGTAGGTCTGTTCCGCCTGAAAATCGGCGGAGGTCAGCAGTTTTCCAACATAATAGCGATTACGCTCAAAGGGCAGCAGCTGGTTGTTTTCCATAAAAGCACCATCCTTACATCATCGCCGGCCTTGGCCCGCGGTCATATGGGAAAGGCGGCGTACCGCGCTTTCAAATCGTTCCTTTTTGACAATATTATACCATCCTTCGCTGTTTTTTTCCTAAAGGTTTCTTAAAAAATCGCCTTCCCCCTCTCCGGCTTCTCCCAGCCCGCCAAAAAACAGCCGGCGGCTGACATTTGTCAGCCGCCGGCTTCATATCCTGTTCGTTTTATGCTTCCACATCGATGCCCTTTTCATCAAAGGCTTTCAGCAGCAGGTCCATGTTGCTGGGGATGGAGATGGGCTCGCCGCAGGCTTTGATGGCGTTGGCGACATCCTTCAATCCGTTGCCCGTCACCACGCTAACCACAGTGTCGTTCTTCCCGATGACGCCCTGCTCGCACAGCTTCTTCACGCCTGCTGTGCCGGTGACGCCCGCCGGCTCGCCGAATACGCCGCAGGTCATACCCAGCAGCTTCTGGGCCGCCATGATCTCCTCGTCGGAGACATTCACCACCAGGCCATTGCTCTCCCGAATGGCCATCAGGGCCTTGTCTGCGTTCCGGGGCACGCCCACGGCGATAGAATCGGCCAACGTGTTCTCCTCCATGGGATACCAGTCCTCACCCGTGGCAATGGCCCGGTTCAGAGGGCAGCAGCCCTCCGCCTGGGCGGAGATCAGCCGGGGCAGCTTGTCGATGAAGCCGATGGCGTACAGGTCCTTCAGGCCCTTCCACAGGCCCGCGATGGTGCAGCCGTCACCCACGGAGATAGCGATGTAGTCGGGAACCTCCCAGTTCAGCTGCTCCATGATCTCCAGGGAGACGGTCTTTTTGCCCTCGGACAGGTAGGGATTGATGGCGGCGTTGCGGTTATACCAGCCCCACTTGTCGATGGCCTGCTTGGAAAGCTCAAAGGTGTCCTCATAGCTGCCCTGGACAGAGATGACGGTGGCGCCGAAGGTCATCAGCTGGGCCACCTTGCCCTTGGGGGCGCGGCTGGGGACAAAGATATAGGTTTTCAGCCCCGCGGCGGCGGCGTTGCCCGCCAGAGACGACGCGGCATTGCCGGTGGAGGAACAGGCAATCACTTTCGCCCCCGCCTCTCTCGCCTTTGCCACCGCCATAGCGGAGGCCCGGTCCTTCAGGGACGCGGTGGGATTCTGGCCGTCGTCCTTCACCCACAGGCGTTTCAGGCCCAGTTTCTCCGCAAGGCGCGGCTCCTCATACAGCGGGGACCAGCCCACCCGCAGGGGCGTGGGCTCGGTGGTCTCCTCGATGGGCAGCAGTTCCCGATAGCGCCACATGGTCCGCTCCTGCCGGGCCGCCAGCTTCTCTTTCGTCAGCTGGGTCTTGATGTAGTCGTAATCATAGGTAATATCCAGAATACCGCCGCACTCGCAGGTAGTCAGGTCCGGCGTGGCCTCGTAGGTCTTGCCGCACTTGACGCACTTGCCGTATAACACGTTTTTCATGCTGTCTCCTCCCAAAAGAAGCAAGGGGCGGGCGAGCCGCCCGCCCCTTGGTCTATGTAATGTAGTTTCCCCTTACAGGTTCTTCAGCAGGCCGGTCTCCTCGTTGAAGGCATTGATGAGCTCATCCAGGTCCTTAGCCTGTGCGTGGACGGCGTCCCAGGTGCCCTCGGTGTCGTACCACAGGGCGTTCAGGTCGTGCATATCCTTGCCCTGCTGCTCCACCCAGGTGTAATACTTCAGGTTGTGGACCCGCTTGCGGTCGGCGTAGGTCAGCTCCATCAGGTTGTCGGTCTTGAGGCCCAGCATGTGCAGGTTGTGGTCCAGCTCAGCATCCTTCACGCTGTAAGCGCCGTGCATCTCGTTCAGCTCGGCGATGCGGCTGCCGTACATGACGGCGGAGTCGGTCAGGACGGTGCCGATGACGTCATGCTCGGTGAACTCGTAGTACTTGGCCATCTTGATGCAGCACAGCACGTTGGCGATACCGGAGATGCCCAGCCAGGTCAGCTTCTCCACCAGGACGGGGTCCAGCTTCAGGGTGTTCAGCAGGTAATCCTGACCCTCGGGGGTGTTGAACAGCCGCAGCAGCCGCTGGGAGTCCTCATCGTCGATGGCGATGGCCATGTCGGTGTTCTTCACATTGTGGATCCAGGGGATGTGCTTGTCGCCGATGCCCTCGATGCGGTGGCCGCCGAAGCCGTTATTCAGGATGGTGGGGCACTGCAGGGCCTCGCCCACGCCCAGCTTCAGGTGGGGATACAGCTCCTTCAGGCGGTCGCCGGTGGACATGGTGCCGGCGGAGCCGGAGGTGAAGCAGGCACCCGCGAACTTGTCGCCGGGCCGCTTGATGGCCTCGAACACGTCCGCCAGGGCGTTACCGGTGACGTTATAGTGCCACAGGGGGTTGCCCATCTCCTCGAACTGGTTGAAGATCATGTACTGGGGGTCCTGCTTGAGCTCGTTGGTCTTGTCGAAGATCTCCTTGACGTTGGACTCGCAGCCGGGGGTAGCGATGACCTCCGCACCGATCTCATGGAGCCAGTCAAACCGCTCCTGGCTCATCTCGGCGGGCAGAATGGCCACGCCCTGGGCGCCCAGCAGCCGGGAGTTGAAGGCGCCGCCGCGGCAGTAGTTGCCGGTGGAGGGCCAGACGGCCTTGTGCTTGTCGACGTCGAACTGGCCGGTCACCAGCCGGGGAGCCAGGCAGCCAAAGGAGGCGCCCACCTTGTGGCAGCCGGTGGGGAACCACTTGCCCACCATGGCGACGATGCGGCAGGGCACGCCGGTGAGTTCGGGAGGCAGCTCGATGTAGTTGGGCACCGCCTGGAACAGTCCGCCGGACTCCTTGGGCTCGTTCTTCCAGGTGATGCGGAACAGGTTCAGGGGATTCACGTCCCACAGGCCCACGTTCTTCAGCTGATCCTGGATCTTGCCGGGGATGGTCTCCGGGTGCTGCATCTGCGCGATGGTGGGGATGATGATCCCGTTTTCCTTGGCCTTTTTAATGTTGTGTTCCAGGCCCTGCTTGTTGATGGACAGATCAATCATGTCGTTTTACCCTCCTGTTGTTTTGTATCGATATAAGAATATAAGGTATACTTGGAGATCCCGAAATATTTGGCGATCTTATCGCCGGACTTTGTCACCAGGAACGCGCCGTTCTGGTTGAGGAACTGGATGGCTTTTACTTTGTCGTCCTTGTTCATCAGCGCCACCGGCTTGCCCACCAGCGCCACCGACTGCTGGATCAGGTCGTCCAGCAGGTCATTGATGTTGACGATCTTTTCCGGTTCCGCCTGTTGGGGCTCCGGTGTGGAGATCAGCTCACGGACGGCATCCTCCACGATCATCAGCTTGGAGATATCATAGTTGATGGCCAGGATGGCAGAGACCTTTCCCTTGCTGTTGCGGATATATACCGTGGAGGATTTCAAAATCTTCCCGTCCGGGGTCTTCATCAGGTAGCAAAGATGATCCTTGGGCGACTGGTCATTGGTCTCCAGCTGCTCCATGACCACGTTGGACGCACCATCTCCTACCTTCCGCCCGGACACATGGCCATTGACGATGGCCACGATGGAGTGGTCGGGGTGCTTACTTAAATCGTGTATGACCACCTCACAGCCGCTCCCGAACTGGGTCGCAATGCCGACAGCCACCTGCCGCAGCATCTCTAATTTTCCGCTTTCCGTGGGCATTCCCTCCTTTTTTGGCATTTTCTTATGGAAACATTCCAATCCATCGTCCTTATCATATCATATTTTTCATAGAAATCAACCGTTTTTCAAAAAATTTTTTTGGTTTTCTAATTTTTTGTTTGACAAGTGGATTTCTTATGCTATGATAGGGATAGATAAGGACCCCACAACACGAAAACGCGTATCCGAATCACATAATTATGATGGAGGGCAACGTTATGGATTTTGAAGCGATCAAGAAAGCAGCAGAGGGCTACAAGGCCGATATGTCCCGTTTCCTGCGGGACATGATCTCCCACCCCAGCGAGAGCTGTGAGGAGAAGGAAGTCGTCATGTGCATCAAGGCCGAGATGGAGAAGCTGGGCTTCGACAAGGTCGAGATCGACGGCCTGGGCAACGTCATCGGCTGGATGGGCGAGGGCGACAAGATCATCGCCATCGACTCCCACATCGACACCGTCGGCATCGGCAACATCAACAACTGGGAAGCCGACCCCTACCAGGGCTACGAGACCGAGGACATCATCTTCGGCCGCGGCGGCTCCGACCAGGAGGGCGGCATGGCTTCCGCCGTGTACGGCGCCAAGATCATGAAGGACATGGGCCTCATCCCCGAGGGCTATAAGATCATGGTCGTCGGCTCCGTCCAGGAAGAGGACTGCGACGGCATGTGCTGGCAGTACATCGTCAACAAGTACTTCAACGGTCCCGAGGACGCCCGCAGCAAGATCGAGTTCGTCATCTCCACCGAGCCCACCGACGGCGGCATCTACCGCGGTCACCGCGGCCGCATGGAGATCCGCGTGGACGTGAAGGGCATCTCCTGCCACGGCTCCGCTCCCGAGCGCGGCGACAACGCCATTTACAAGATGGCCGACATTCTCCAGGACGTCCGCGCCCTGAACGAGAACGGCGACGGCCCCTCCAACAAGGTCAAGGGCCTGGTGAAGATGCTGAACCCCGAATTCAACCCCGAGCATTACGAAGACGCCCAGTTCCTGGGCCGGGGCACCTGCACCACCTCCCAGATCTTCTACACCTCTCCTTCCCGCTGCGCCGTGGCGGACAGCTGCGCCATCTCCATCGACCGCCGCATGACCGCCGGCGAGACCTGGGATTCCTGCCTGAAGGAGATCGAGGACCTGCCCTCCGTCCAGAAGTACAAGGACGATGTGAAGGTCAGCATGTACATGTACGACCGTCCCGCCTGGACCGGCACCGTCTATGAGACCGAGTGCTTCTTCCCCACCTGGATCAACAAGGAGAGCGCCGCTCACGTCCAGGCTCTCATCGACGCCCACCACGCCCTGTGGGGCGACAAGCGCATCGGCCACGCCGATGCCGATCCCAAAAAGGACGCCATGCACCTGCGCGACGGCCGTCCCCTGACCGACAAGTGGACCTTCTCCACCAACTGCGTGTCCATCCAGGGTCGTTACGGCATCCCCTGCGTGGGCTTCGGCCCCGGCGCCGAGTCCCAGGCTCACGCCCCCAACGAGATCACCTGGAAGCAGGACCTGGTCACCTGCGCCGCCCTGTACGCCGCCGTGCCCGGTCTGTACAAGCCCGAAAACAAGACCGCCGACGTCACCGAGTTCCGTCAGAGCCTGACCAACAACGACATTAAATAAAATCAAGAGGGGACTTCGTCCCCCCTTGAGATTCCCCCCACCAGTGTGCGCACTGGTGAACGCCGCCCACGGCGGCTGAGTCAAGGTATTTTTCCGAGGCGCATGTCCTCGGAAAAATGATTAAAATTCTTTGCGGCGCACACGCCGCAAACTCCGCTCTATTCAGAAATACATATAAGGAGAAAAAGATTATGTCTAAGACCATCGAGCTTGCCAAGCATCTTGAAAAGCTGCACATCAATAATATGTACAAGTCCGATTTCTATTGGACCTGGGACAAGACCGACGAGGAGCTGGACGCCATCTTCACCGTGGCCGACGCCCTGCGTGACCTGCGCGAGCGCAACAAGTCCACCCGGATCTTCGACTCCGGCCTGGGCATCTCCATCTTCCGCGACAACTCCACCCGCACCCGCTTCTCCTTCGCCTCCGCCTGCAACCTGCTGGGCCTGACCGTCCAGGACCTGGACGAGAAGAAGTCCCAGATTGCCCACGGCGAGACCGTCCGCGAGACCGCCAACATGGTGTCCTTCATGGCCGACGTCATCGGCATCCGGGACGACATGTTCATCGGCGAGGGCCACAAGTATCAGAAGACTTTCATGGACGCCGTGAAGGAAGGCTACCGGGACGGCATCCTGGAGCAGCAGCCCACTCTGGTGAACCTGCAGTGCGATGTGGACCACCCCACCCAGTGCATGGCCGACATGCTGCACATCATCCATGAGTTCGGCGGCGTGGAGAACCTGAAGGGCAAGAAGATCGCCATGACCTGGGCTTATTCTCCCTCCTACGGCAAGCCCCTGTCTGTGCCCCAGGGCGTCATCGGCCTGATGACCCGCTTCGGCATGGACGTGGTCCTGGCCCATCCCGAGGGCTATGACGTGATGCCCGAGGTGGAGGAGATCGCCAAGAAGAACGCTGCCGCTACCGGCGGCTCCTACAAGAAGGTCGCCACCATGGAGGAGGCTTTCCAGGACGCCGACATCGTGTATCCCAAGAGCTGGGCTCCCTTTGCCGCCATGGAGCAGCGCACCAAGCTGTACCAGGCCGGTGACCAGGCCGGCATCGACGCGCTGGAGAAGCAGCTGCTGGCCCAGAACGCCCAGCACAAGGACTGGACCTGCTCCGAGGAGATGATGGCCAAGACCAAGAACGGCAAGGCCCTGTACCTGCACTGCCTGCCCGCCGACATCTCCGGCCTGAGCTGTCCCGAGGGCGAGGTCGACAACTCCGTGTTCGACCGCTACCTGGTGCCCCTGTACAAGGAGGCCAGCTACAAGCCCTACATCATCGCCGCTATGATCATGATGAGCAAGGTGAAGGACCCCGTGGCCGCGCTGATGGCTCTGGACCAGGGCGGAAAGCGGAAGATCTTTTGATTAAAGAGGGGGACTTTGTCCCCCCTTTCCCCGCAAGGGGGACGCCGCATCCGTAAAGCAGCAAAGCTGCTAACGGCTGCGCAGTAGATCCCCCCCATCAGTGACATCGGTCACTGGTGAACGCCGCCCCTGGATAGCCGTTGGCGCTTCAGCGCCTTACGGATATCGCGTGCCCCTTGCGGGTAACGGCGGCTGAGTCAATGTATTTTCGGCAGGCGCACGCCCCAGGGCGGCTTCTCTTGCCGCTTTGCGGCAATTCACCTTCTGTCCTGCCGAAAATAATTGAAGCTCCTGATTTTAACTTCAAATTATTATTGAGGTATTTTTATCATGGGTAAACGTATCGTCATCGCCCTGGGCGGCAACGCTCTGGGCAAGAACCTGCCGGAGCAGATGATCGCCGTGAAGCACACGGCGAAGGCCATCGTGGACCTGATTGAAGAGGGCCACCAGGTGGTGGTGGCCCACGGCAACGGCCCCCAGGTGGGCATGATCAACATCGCCATGACCACCCTGTCCCGTGAGGACCCCACCCATCCCATGGCTCCCATGTCGGTCTGCACCGCCATGAGCCAGGGCTATATCGGCTATGACCTGCAGAACTCCCTCCGGGAGGAGCTGCTGAACCGGGGGATGCACAAGCCCGTGGCCACCATCCTGACCCAGGTGGAGGTAGACCCCGACGACCCCGCCTTCCAGAATCCCACCAAGCCCATCGGCACCTTTATGACCGAGGCCGAGGCGGAGGAGATGCGCCGCCGCGGCAACGCCGTCATGGAGGACGCGGGCCGGGGCTGGCGCCGCTGCGTGGCCTCTCCCCTGCCCAAGGCCATCGTGGAGATCGAGACGGTCCGGGCGCTGATGGACGCCGGACAGGTGGTCGTCGCCTGCGGCGGCGGCGGCATTCCCGTCTACCCCACCGAGGGCAACCACCTCAAGGGCGCCGGCGCCGTCATCGACAAGGACTTTGCCTCCGAGCTGCTGGCTGAGGAGTTGGACGCCGACGCGCTCATCATCCTCACCGCCGTGGAAAAGGTCGCCGTCAACTACGGCAAGCCCGACCAGAAATGGCTGGACCATCTGACGCCCGCGGAGGCCAAGCAGTATGCCGCGGAGGGCCAGTTCGCCCCCGGCTCCATGCTGCCCAAGGTCCAGGCCGCCGTCAGGTTCGCGGAGAGCAAGCCCGGCCGCACCGCCCTCATCACCCTGCTGGAGAAAGCCAAGGCCGGCATCGCCGGAGAGACCGGCACCTCCATCTCCATGTAAAATTTCAAAAGGTCGACCTGTCAAATTACCTGGAGAGCGGATCAATCCGCTCTCCTTTTTTGTAAATTTTTCCACACATTTGTCTGAATGGATAAAAGCGAATCTTGTTTACAGTAAATTTCCGGCTTGATTTTTCACAAAATTGTAAAAATCCAGTTGAATTTTTTAGGTCGACCTTGTATGATGTCAGTAAGAGAGGTCATTTCTGACCCGGATCCCTATCATTTTTGAAGGAGGATTATTAGCATGAAGAAGTTCCTTGCAATGCTTCTCGCTCTGGTCATGGTCCTGAGTCTGGCTGCCTGCGGCGGCAAGAAGACTGAGGAGCCTGCCAAGACCGAGGAACCCGCCAAGACCGAAGAGCCCGCTGCTGATCCCGCCGCCGAAGTGAAGGTCGGCCTGATCTGCGTCCACGACGAGAACTCCGGTTACGACGCCGCCCACATCGAGGGCGTGAAGAACGCCTGCGCGGCTCTGGGCATCTCTGATTCCCAGATCATCATGAAGTACAACATTCCCGAGGACGAGACCTGCTATGATACCGCCGTCGACCTGGCGGAGCAGGGCTGCGGCATCATCTTCTCCGATTCCTACGGCCACCAGCTGTACATGCAGGAAGCCGCCAGCGAGTATGAGGATGTCGTTTTCGTGGCCTGCACCGGCGATACCGCCGCCAATTCCGGCCTGGCCAACTTCAAGAACATGTTCCCCTATACTTATGAGTCCCGTTACGTCTCCGGCGTCGTCGCCGGCATGAAGCTCAAGGAGCTGATGGACGCCGGTAAGGTCTCCGATCCCTACATCGGCTATGTCGGCGCCTTCCCCTACGCCGAGGTGGTCTGCGGCTACACCGCTTTCCTGCTGGGCATCCAGTCCATCGTCCCCGAGGCCCACATGGACGTGCAGTACACCAACTCCTGGTATGATCCCGTGGCTGAGGGCGAGGTCGCCAATGCTCTGATGAGCCGCGGCTGCGTCATCATCGGCCAGCACGCCGACTCCACCGGCGCTCCCTCCGCTGTCCAGGCTGTGAAGGACTCCGGCAAGGAAGTCTACTCCGTCGGCTACAACATCGACATGCTGTCTGTCGCTCCCACCGCCGCCCTGACCTCCGCTCAGAACAACTGGGCCGTGCTGTATCAGCACATGCTGGAGAAATTCCTGGCCGGCGAGGAAGTCCCCACCGACTTTGCCTGCGGCGCTGCTGACGGTGCCGTTATGATCTCCGCTCTGGGCGAGAGCTGCGCCGAGGGCACCCAGGAAGCCGTTGACGCCGCTTGGGCCGGCATCAAGGACGGCAGCCTGAAGGTCTTTGATACCTCTACCTTCACTGTCGGCGGCGAGACCGTCACCACCGCCTTCGGTCTGGATACCGACGGCGACTGGGTCAACGACACCGGCGAGGCCATCGTTGACGGCGCCTTCCAGGAGTCCGTCCTGCGTTCCGCTCCTTACTTCGCTCTGCGGATCGACGGCATCACCGAGCTGAACAACAACTGATCTCTCAGTTCCAAAGAGGGGACTGCCGGCCGGCAGTCCCCTCTTTTCGTTTTCTTGTGAAAAATAGGTCGTCCTTTCCGCCGTTTTCAAAAATTTTGTGTGCAACTCTCACAATTATTTTGCCATTTGCGATTTACATTATCAAAAAACCATGCTATACTTTAAGTCAGATATCGACCTTTCAAATGAAGCGCCGGGCTTCCGGTTTCTCCGGCGCTTCCCCATTTTATGCCGAAGACGGCAGGAAGGATGGTCATTTTGGAAACTGTAGCAGCGGTCCAATTGAAAAACATCACAAAACGGTTCGGAAAGGTAGTCGCCAACCACAATGTCTCCTTGGACATCAACCGGGGAGAGATCCTGTCCCTGCTGGGAGAGAACGGCAGCGGCAAGACCACCCTGATGAACATGCTGGCCGGCATCTACTTCCCTGACGAAGGCGAGATCCTGGTGAACGGCAAGCCTGTCACCATTGCCTCCCCCAAGGACGCCTACGACAACGGCATCGGCATGATCCACCAGCATTTCAAGCTGGTAGACGTGTTTACCGCGGCGGAGAACATCGTCCTGGGCCTGGAGGAAGAGGGCAAGCTGGACCTGAAGGCCGCCTCCGCCAAGATCACGGAGATCTGCGATCGATACGGCTTCCATATCGACCCCGCCAAAAAGGTCTACGATATGTCCGTATCGGAAAAGCAGACGGTGGAGATCGTCAAGGTCCTCTACCGGGGCGCGCAGATCCTGATCCTGGACGAGCCCACCGCCGTGCTGACGCCTCAGGAGACCGACCGCCTCTTTGACGTCATGCGGAACATGAAGGCCGACGGCAAGGCCATGATCATCATCACCCACAAGCTCCACGAGGTCATGGACGTCTCCGACCGGGTGGCGGTCCTGCGGAAGGGCGAGTACATAGGCGACGTCCTGACAAAGGACACCTCGCCCCAGGCGCTGACGGATATGATGGTGGGGCACGCGGTGACGCTGAACATCGACCGCCCGGAGCCCAAGGACCCCACTCCCCGTCTGGAGGTCGAGCACGTCACCGTCTTTGACGCCATGGGCGTCAAGCGGCTGGACGATGTGACCTTCACCGCCATGGGCGGCGAGATCCTGGGCATCGCCGGCATCGCCGGCTCCGGCCAGAAGGAGCTGCTGGAAGCCATCGCCGGCCTCCAGCCCATGCAGAGCGGCGCCTCCATCCGCTACCGCCCCATCGGTCATCCCGATAACAAGGACGGTGTGGAGCTGGTGGGCAAAACGCCTCTGCAGATCAAGCGTTCCGGCGTGTCTCTGGCCTTTGTGCCGGAGGACCGTCTGGGCATGGGCCTGGTAGGGTCCCTGGGCATGACGGGCAACATGCTGCTGCGCAGCTACCGCAAGGGCCACGGTATTTTCACCGACCGCAAAGCCCCCAAGAAGCTGGCCGAGGAAGTCATGGAGGAGCTGGATGTTGTCACGCCCAGCGTCAACTTCCCGGTCCGGCGTCTGTCCGGCGGCAACGTGCAGAAGGTCCTGGTGGGCCGTGAGATCGCCCAGAAGCCCTCTGTTCTGATGACGGCCTACGCCGTCCGCGGCCTGGACATCAACACCTCCTATACGATCTACAACCTGCTGACGGAGCAGAAGATGAAGGGCGTCGCCGTGGTCTACGTGGGCGAGGATCTGGACGTGCTGCTGGAGCTGTGCGACCGCATCCTGGTCCTGTGCGGCGGCCAGGTCAGCGGCATCGTGGACGCCCGCACCACCACCAAAGAGGAAGTGGGCCTGCTGATGACCCGCTTTAATAAGGAGGCTGCGGAGGCATGAGTCAAGTGAAACAAGGAAAAGAACCCCTGCTGCGCATCGCCAAGCGGGACGGCATCTCCCGTCCCAAGGCATACGGCATCCGTGTGATCGCGGTGCTGTTGTCGTTGATCGTCAGCGGCATCTTCATCTTTGCCGTGACCAAGCTGAATCCCATCCAGGTCTATGAGGCCATTTTCGACGGCGCCTTCGGCACCTCCCGCCGGAGCTGGGTCACCATCCGTGACACCATGATGCTGCTGTGCATCGGCGTGGGTCTGGCTCCCGCCTTCAAAATGAAATTCTGGAACATCGGCGCCGAGGGCCAGGTGCTGATTGGCGGCGTCATCACCGCCGGCATCATGCGGGCCTACGGCACGTCCCTCCCCACCCCGGTGCTGCTGGTCATCATGGCCATCATGAGCATCCTGGCCGGCTGTGTCTGGGGCGTCATCCCCGCCACCTTCAAGGCGGTGTGGAACACCAACGAGACGCTGTTCACCCTGATGATGAACTACGTCGCCATCCAGATCACCAGCTATTGCGTGGCACTGTGGGAAAACCCCATCGGCTCTAACACCGTGGGCGTCATCAACCAGCAGACGAAGGCCGGCTGGTTCCCGGAGGTCTTCGGCCAGACGTACGGCCTGAACGTGATCCTGGTCCTGGTGCTGACTGTGGGCATGTTCCTGTACCTGAAATACTCCAAGCACGGCTATGAGATCACCGTCGTCGGCGACAGCGTCAACACCGCCCGGTACGCGGGCATCAGCGTGAAGAAGGTCACCATCCGCACCATGGCCATCTCCGGCGCCATCTGCGGTCTGGCGGGCTTCATCGCCGTGGCCGGTGCCAGCCACACCATCTCCACCTCCACCGCCGGCGGACGGGGCTTCACCGCTATCATCGTTGCGTGGCTCGCCCAGTTCAACACCTTCGTCATGATCCTCATTTCCCTGCTACTGGTGTTCCTGCAGAAGGGCGCCATCCAGATCGCCTCCCAGTTCAACCTGAACGATTACGCTTCCAATATCATCACCGGCATCATCCTGTTCTTCATCCTGGGCAGCGAGTTCTTCATCAATTACCGTGTTATCCTGCGGGGCAAAAAGGAGGGCGAGGCCAAATGACAAGCGCACAGATCATTCAGCTTCTGCAGTCTGCCGTATGCTTTGGCACCGTCATCATGTTCGGCGCCATCGGCGAGATCCTGACGGAGAAATCCGGCAACCTGAACCTGGGCGTCCCCGGTATCATGTACCTGGGCGGCATCGCGGGTCTGGCGGCTTCTTTCTTCTATGAGCTCAACAATCCCGCGCCCAACAAGGTAGTGTGCCTGCTCATCAGCTTCATCGCCGCCTTCGCGGCGGCGGCTCTGGGCGGCCTGCTGTACAGCTTCCTGACCATCACCCTCCGGGCCAACCAGAACGTCACCGGCCTGACGCTGACCATCTTCGGCGGCGGCGTGGCAAACTTCTTCGGCGGCGGCCTGAACACCATGGCCGGCGGCGTGGGCCAGATCTCCGTGGCGGCCACCAGCTCCGTCTACCGCGCCAACCTCAATAACGTGACGAATCTGGGCGTCGTGGGCAAGCTGTTTTTGAGCTACGGCTTCATGGCCTATCTCGCCATTGTGGTAGCGGTGGCCATGGCTTGGTTCCTGAACCGCACCCGCACTGGTCTGAACCTCCGGGCCGTGGGCGAGAATCCTGCCACCGCTGACGCGGCGGGCATCAATGTCACCCGCTATAAGTATCTGGCTACCTGCATCGGCGCCGGTATCTCCGGCATGGGCGGCCTGTACTACACCATGGACTACATCAAGGGCACCTGGGCCAACGACGGCACCATCGAGTCTCTGGGCTGGCTGGCCGTGGCGCTGGTCATCTTCGCCACCTGGCGGTCTGTCAACGCCATCTGGGGCTCTTACCTGTTCGGCCTGCTGTTCTGGGTCTACCTCATCATTCCCGGCCTGGGCCGCAAGGACATCGAGCTGTTCAAGATGCTGCCCTACCTGGTCACCATCGTGGTGCTGGTGGTCACCTCCCTGCGCAAGAAGCGTGAAAACCAGCCCCCGGCAAGCCTGGGCCTTGCCTATTTCAGAGAAGAGCGCTGACGCAACCTGCAAAGAGCCGCTGCGAATTTCGCAGCGGTTCTTTTTTTCTTGTCGCTTTACAGTTTTTTCATATTTTATTCCCAAAATATCCATGATTTCCCCATAGCACTTGTGCTATCTTTTTTGTACAAATCTGTACAGATAAAAAGGTGATATTCTTGCGCCTGTCCAATATTCCCTGGAAGGATTTGAAATATGTCCTGTGGCTGCCGCTCTACCTCCTGGCTTTCGTACTGATTGAGCACCTCCCCATGAACAACTACTGGTCCACCCAGCTCCCGCTGGATAGCCGCATTCCCTTCTGTGAGTGGTTCGTCCTGTTTTACTGCGCATGGTATCCCCTGCTGATAGCGGTCGGACTGTACCTGCTGCTCCAGGACGCGCCCGGTTTTCGCCGTTATATGGCCTTCCTGTCTGTCACTTTCTTTTCCAGCGTCCTGATCTGGCTCCTGATCCCCAACGGCCAGGATCTCCGTCCCCAGGTCTTTCCCCGTGACAACCTCCCTACCGCCCTGATAGCCGCCCTCTACCATGTCGATACCAATACCAACGTCTTTCCCTCCGTCCACGTGGTGGGCTCCGTGGGCGCGGCCCTGGCGGTGTGGGACAGCCCCCGCTTGCGCTCCCATCCCCTGCCGCGGTTGGGCGTTCCGGTGCTGGCGGCCCTGATCTGCGTCTCCACCCTGTTCATCAAGCAGCACTCCGTCCTGGATGTGGCAGGCGGACTGGTTCTGTCCCTGCTGGCCGCCGTCCCTATCTACCGGCGAAAACGTCCATAAAAAATTACCGTGAGCAAACATGCTCACGGTAATTTTTTATGCTGTTCAATCCACAAATACCTGCAGCGTCACCGGAATTTCCCGCCCCGGTGTCGCCAGATAGGAACCGTTGTAGTACATGCCGCAGGAGGCGCCGCCGTCGACATTGAAGGCATCCACGCAGCCCAGCGCCAGCATCAGCTCCCGCATCTGCTGGATCGTCGCCCCGCCGGGCACGGACACCAGCAGCAGCTCTCCCTCCCCGTTGACGCCCACAGCGGTCCGGGGCGCGGAATTGGTGGTGAAGCGCGCCTCGGTAAAGCCCGGCTCTAGTGAGGTAACAATGGCCCCGTCCTGTACCAGCCGGGGCGCACCGGAGATGATGCTCTCCACATCATCCAGCCGGAAGCCCTCCGGGTCCTCCTTAAAGAGGTAATACTCCATCGTCACGCTCTTACCCACAGTGGGGATACGGAAATAATCCGTGGAGGTGTATCCGGTGCCCATAAACACCACATAGCCGTCGGCAGGGATGCTCACCACGGCGCCCGGCGCCACCGGGTCAAAGCCGGTGATGACGCCTCCGCTGACCGTCAGCATACTGCCGGTGCCGGTGACAGCCACGCTCTTGCCGTAGGCCGGGGTATACATCACGGACACGCTGTCACCCTGGTAGTAGGTGTTGATCTCATAGGCGGCCCAGGAGTTGGAGCCGCCGGTCTCTTTCACCCGGGTAAACAGGGCGGGACGTCCGATGCGCACCTCGCCGTTTTTCGTAATACCCAGAGAGGACACGCCGGAGCTGGCATACAGGAACTCGCCGTCCACCATCACATGACCGATGGGAACCTTGAACGCGTCATAAGCGGCGAAGAAATTGCCGTTGATCACGGCCACGGCGCCGCCGGAATTTTTCACGATCTGGGAAAACGGAGCGGTGGCGCCTAAAGTGTTGTTCACCATGGCGGACTTCACGGTCACCCGGGGATTGGCGGTGTTCACCGTCAGCACATGGGCGGTCACATTGCCCTTGGATGTGGCAACCGTCTTTTTCGCGTATTTCACCGTGGAATTGTTGTAGGGAACGTAGGAATAGGTCCAGCCCGCGCCGCTGCCCAGTACGCCGGCAGCCTTACCCTCGGCGGTGGTGAATACGCCGTCATCCCGCAGCTTTTCCGCCAGGGTACGATTCTCCCCCTTCATGCGGCAGGTCAAAGCAGCGTAGGACAGGTCCACCATATCGCCCCGGTTCAGCGTCAGGCCGGGCAGCTTGCTCACCGCCGCCTGGTCCATCATGCCGATACTGTTGGCAAATGCCATCTGCTGTCCCCATGCAAAATCGCCCTCGGTGTCGCTGTACCCCAGGGCACGCAGCAGGAAGGTCACATATCCCGTGGCAGTCAGGGGGCTGTTGGGCGTAAAGGTCGTCGCACTGGTTCCCTTGGTCAGGCCGTGAACATAGGCATAACCCGCATGGTCCTGGCCCCAGGTCAGGTCCGTGAAGGGAGATACCTCCTTACGGCTCAGTGCCTCTTCCTCCTTGCCCAGCAGTCGAATGAGCATCACCAGTCCCTGCATCCGGGTAGGGGTATTGTCCAGCTTGTAGCCGTCTGCAGTACCCTGAAACAGATGCAGGGCCACCAGCTTGTCCGCCCGGTTGGTGGATTCCGCACTGGACCCGGAGGCCGCAGCCGGAACGGAAAGAAGTCCCGCCGCCAATATCAATACCAGCAAACAAGATAACATGCGCTTTTTCACGGTTTTTCGCTCCATTCTTACAAGAATAGAGTCAATATACCACTTCTTTACAGTGTATGCAATCCCCGCCACAAAAAAACGGCGGCCGTTCCCGGCCGCCGCTGCAAGAATATCACGCCTGATGCTGTTTTGATGCGGTGAGGATGTTTTCCATCAGCATAGCCCGGGTCATGGGCCCTACACCGCCGGGCACGGGAGTGATGTAAGATGCTTTCGGCTCCACAGCGGCGAAGTCCACGTCGCCGCAGAGTTTCCCGTTCTCGTCCCGGTTCATGGCCACGTCGATGACCACCGCGCCGTCCTTCACCATGTCAGCGGTGACAAAGCCCGTCTTGCCGATGGCGGACACCAGAATGTCCGCCTGACGGGTAAACTCCTCCAGATGCTCCGTCTTGGAGTGGCAGACCGTCACGGTGCCGTCGGCCTGGGTCAGCAGCATCGCCATAGGCTTGCCCACGATGTTGCTCCGTCCCAGCACCACACAGTTTTTGCCCTTCACCGGAACGGCGTAGGCCCGCAGCATCTCCATGACGCCGGCGGGGGTACAGGGCAGGAACACCGGCTCCCCAATGGACATCCGCCCCACGTTGAAGGGATGGAAGCAGTCCACGTCCTTGTCCGGGGCAATGGCGTTGATGACCGCATCCTCATCCAGACCCTTAGGAAGGGGAAGCTGGCAGAGGATGCCGTCCACCAACCGGTCTTCGTTCAGCTCACGGACCAGCGCCAGCAGCTCTTCCTGACTGGTCTCCGCGGGCAATCTGTGAGAAAAGCTCTGAATTCCACACTCTGTACAGTCTTTTTCCTTGCCATTGACATAGACCTGGCTGGCGGGGTTCTCCCCCACCAGGATCACCGCCAGGCCAGGCTTTCGGGGCAGCTTTGCCGCCTCCTCCCGGACCCGTTCCTTCACCTGGGCTGCCAGGGCCTTGCCGTCAATCCGTACCGCCATCGTCAAGTTCCTCCGTCTCCGACGCTTCTGCCGCGGTCTCCTCTGCCGTTATCTCCTCCAGCGGAGCATCCGCCGCGGTTTCCGCAGTTTCAGCGGCAGCTGCCGCGGCCACCTGCTTCACCAACAGACCGTCTGCAGTGCGTTTTTTGATCTTGATATTGTAAAACAGCATAAACGCCGCCACCACGACCATCACCATGCTCAGCACCTGGGACACCCGGATGGGCTGGCCCATAAAGGTCCAGTTAAACAGGTACAGGCTGTCGGTCCGCAGGCCCTCGATCCAGGAGCGGCCCAGGCCGTACCACAGGAAGTAGAACCAGGTGTTCTCGCCGTCGAACCGACGGCCCTTGGTGATAACAAGCAGCATCAGCAGCAGTCCCACCAGGTTCCACAGGCTCTCATAGAGGAAGGTGGGATGCACCTCGATATACTGGGTCGTGCTGACCCACAGCCGCATCCGCCAGGGCAGGTCGGTGAGGCCGCCGAAGGCCTCCCGGTTGATGAAGTTGGCCCACCGGCCGATGATCTGGCCCAGCAGCAGACCCATGGCGGCCAGGTCCGTCATGGCGGCGAACCGCAGCTTCTTTACCTTTGTGAAGATCAGCACCACGATCACGCCGGCGATGACCGTGCCGTAGATGGCAAGGCCGCCGTCCCAGATGGCAACGATGCGGCCCCAGTCCAGGCTTCCGTCGGCGTTGCGGTACAGGTCCAGGTAAAAAATGACGTAATAGATACGGGAGCCCAGGATGCAGCAGGGCACCGCCCACAGCACCAGGTCCAGCACATTGTCCTCGGTGAGGCCAAAGCGCTTGGCCTGCTTCATGCACAGGAACAATCCGGCCAGCATAGCGCAGGCCAGGATGATCCCGTACCAGTAAATCCCGTGGCCGATGTGGAGGGCGATGGGATCGGGGTTGAATTCCCAGTCACCGAACAGGCCGGGAAAGCTGATGGGCATATCCTTTAACGCAGTCAAAACAAAATTCTTCCTTTCTTAAAAAACGCTGTGGCCGGGGCGGTTTAACGGGGCACGATCTCGCTGAGGACACACCGCTCCTCCGTGATGTTCTCCCGCAGGAAGTCCCGGATGTCCTCCTTGGTGACCTCATCGAACACCTGAGGGAACCGGAAGGGGTCGTAGCCGTTGAAATAACCCTCCGTCAGGGAGACGGCAATGTTCTCAAAGGAGTTCAGCCCCCGCAGATTGGCGCCGAAGGCGGCTTTCCGCACCTGCTGGTAGAACTCCTCGTCGATACCCTCTCTCACCAGCCGCGCGGATTCCTTCAGGATCTCCTCCCGGACCTTCCGGGCGTCCTTGCTGTCACCGCCGGCGTAGAGGTACGCTACACCGGGCATGGTCTCAAAGGCGCCGCCGAAGCTGGTGTTGATGAGCCCTTCATCGTAGAGCCGCAGGTACAGGGGGCTGGAATCCCCAAGCAAAATGTCGCAGGCCATGTCGCCGACGACATTGGCACGCAGGCAATCTCCCTCCCGGGCGGGTGCGCATTTGAAGCCGGTGAGGAACTGGGGACAGGAGACCTCCATGGCGAGGCTGGTCTCCTTCTCCGCCACCTCCGGCGGCTCCGTGCCGTGGTCCCGGGGGATGACCGGGCCGCCCTCCCGGGGCAGCACCCGACGGGCCAAATCCACAACATGGATGGGGTCCACATCGCCCACAACGGTCAAAACCATGTTGGACGGCGTGTAGAACGCCTTGTGGCAGTCATACAGCGTCTCCGCCGTGATGTGGGAGATGCTCTCCACCGTTCCGGCGATGCTGGTGCGGGCAGTGCTGTTCTGGTACAGCGCCCGCATCATGCGGACGTAGATCTGCCAGTCGGGGTTGTCCTCCACCATGCGGATCTCCTGGCCGATGATGCCCTGCTCCTTGGCAACGCTCTCCTCGGTAAAATAGGGGATGGACACGAAGGACAGCAAAATCTCCAGATTCTCCTCAAAATGGTCGGTGGAATCGAAATAATAGCCGGTCATGGCGTTGGAGGTAAACGCGTTGGGCTCCGCGCCGTTCTTCGCCAGCTCCTGGAGGGCGTTGCCCTCCTTGGTGTCGAACATCTTGTGCTCCAGGTAATGGGCAATGCCCGCCGGGGTGTCCAGCCACTTTCCGTTCAGGCAGAAGCGGGTGTCCATGCCGCCGTAGCGGGTAGCGAAAAAGGCGTATTTCTTGGCGTAGCCGGGCTTGGGCACCACATAAATTTGCAGTCCGTTGGGCAGGGTCTCCCGGTAGACGGACTCCCCCAGCCGCTCGTAAAAGCTCTGCTTCATTCCGCCGCCTCCTTTCCCCGCAGGAAGTACACCGTGTCCAGTTCCACGGACTTCATGGCGTTGAAGATGCGCTCCGGCGTCACGTTCCGCACCTGCTCCGCCAGCTCCTCCGGCGTCTCGGACTGTCCGGTGGCCGCCTGGCCCAGGTAGAAGTTCTCCAGCTTTCCCTGGGAGTCGCCCATAGAAGCGTAGGCGTTCAGCAAGGTGCTCCGGGCGCCGTCCAGCTCCCAGTCCTCCAGGTCGCCGTTTCGCACGGCGTCCAGCTGGGCCATGATCTCGTCGTATGCTTTCTGATAGTTCTCAAACTCGATGCCGGAGGACACCGTGATGATGCCCTTCTGGCGGTGGTACAGGGAGGATGCGTAGTAGCAAAGGGACAGCTTCTCCCGCACGTTCAAAAACAGCTTGGAATTGCTGCTGCCGCCGAACAGCGTGTTGCCCATCAGCAGCGCGGCGGTGTCGTCGCTGCCGCAGGCAAAGCCCATGCCCAGCTTGCCCTGGGTCACGTCCAGTTCCTCCGTCACCCGCAGCACCTCCTGTCGGGCGGGGTGGGCCTGGGCCGGGAAGGTCTCCCGGATGTTCTCCCGGGGCAGGGTGGCAAAGGCGGACAGCAACGCGTCCTCCACCCGCCGCCGGTCGGCGCTGCCGCTGTAAAACAGCTCCAGCCGGGAGGCGGCGATGAGCTTTCCGTACTGGGCGTACAGCTTCCGCAGCTGCAGCCGCTCCGCGCCCTCCTCGCTGCCCAAACGGGGGATGCCATAGGGCTCCCCGGCGCACATCTCCCGCAGCAGGCGGCTGTCGGCGTAGTCCCGCTTGTCGTTGATGATGCTGCGGATGGCATCGATGAGGTTGGTCTTTTCGCTCTCAAAATAGGCGGGCACGAACCGTCCCCGCTCCGTAGCGGGGTCGCAGACCAGCTCGCCCAGCAGCGCCGCCACCGGCTCCAAAAGCCGCTCCCCATCGGGGGTAAAGCTGTCGTCGATGAAGCTGGCCACAAAGCCCACGCACTGGGTCTCGCCCTTTTTCCGCACCGTGTAGTCGATGCGGGCGCCGTACAGCTTGTCCAGCCGGGCGGACAGTGCCCCCATGTCGGGATAGGTGACGGTGCCCCGCCGCAGCACGGCGGGCAGCAGCGCATAGGCGGAGGCGGTCTCCTCCGCCAACGGCGTCACGAACTGGGCGGAGAGCAGGCTGGTCTTGAATTTCCGGGCCGGCAGATAGGTGAGGTACACCCCGTCGGTCAGTTTTGTTCTTGTCACATTTTCAGCTCCTCTCTTGCGGAGTGGATATATACGGAAGATATTATAGTATATCTCTTCCCATAATTCAAATTCTTTCTTCCGCTTTTTCTTCCGCCGCAGCATGATCTGCCGCCGGCGGCCTTCGCACCTGAAAAAAGCCGGACGGAGCCCCGCCCGGCTTTTCCTTTACGCTTTTCCGCCAATGCCCGGCAGAAAGCTTCTTTTCGCGTTTAAGCCCCCAGCAGACCGCCCACCAGGATGCCCAGATATGTACCGATCACATATCCGAAGGTGCCCACCAGCATGACAGGCCCCACCAAGGCGCTCCAGCCCTGGGAGATGGCCATGCCCGCGGCGGTGGTAGGCCCGCCGATATTGGCGTTGGAGGCCAGGATGATGTCCTCCAGGTCGAAGTGCAGCAGCTTGCCGCCGATGAAGCAGAACAGCATATTCACCAGCACCATGATACCCGTGAACACCAGCAGCAGCGGCGTCTCCTGAACGATCTTGACGATGGAGGCGGGCACGCCGATGACGAACAGGAACAGGTAAATGAGGTAGGTGCCGATCTCCTGGGAGCCGCTGAGCTTTGCCACCTGCTTTTCGCCGAAGGTGGCGCAGGCCATGGAAACGGTGGTGATCCACACATATTCACTGCCGAAGAAGGTATACAGCATGTGGAGCACCACGCCGGTGTCGGGAATCAGGCCTCCGATAAAGGCCGCGATGAGCTTTGCCGCGAACACCACCAAAACCGCGTAGGCGAAATTCATGGCGATGTCCTTCAGGGAGATGTCCTTCCGGCTCCAGTAGGCCGCCGCCTGAGTCTGGGCGCCGGACAGGTCGCCGCTCTCGGCGATGGCGTCAATGTGGGGATGGGAATAGTGCTTCCGGAAGAACTTCATGCCCGCAATGAAGATGAGGGCGAAGAAATACAGGGCCATCAGCAGGTTGTCCGCCACCGTGGTCGCCGCCTTGATGTCGCCCACATCAAACTCCGAGGCCAGGGCTGCAAAGTTGACGCCGCCGCCGATGTAAGAGCCGGTCATCATGGCCGCCACGCCCTCCAGTCCGGGAATAAAGGGGTGCAGAAGGGCGTAGGCGAGAAACGCCCCCGCCACGGTGCCGGCGGCGCCGATGAGGAAAATGGCCATCATCCGCCCGGTCTCTTTCCAGATCTTCTTCATATTGCACTGGAGAAGCAGCAGCGGGATGCCCATGGGCACCGCGTAGTCCCAGACGATGCTGTCGTAGAGCACGCAGCTGGTGGGGATGATCGCCAGGTTGGAAGCCGCCAGGGCGATGAGCAGGGCGATGATGGCGCCGGAGATTTTGGACGCCCACACATATTTCTGCTCCAGCCAGATGGCCAGGGCCACGGACGCCGCCATCAGTGCCAGCAGCGCCCAGGTATCATCGGCAGCAATGAGGCTCTCCCGCCCCAGATGCGCCAGAAAGAAGTCTGCAAACATACGGTTTCCTCCATTTTCCACGTCAGCCGCCGTCGGCGGCGTTTGCACCAGTATATCCCACCCCGCCTCTCCGCGCAAGTCCGGCCCGGAAAATTCACCGAAAATCAACCATTTTCCCCACGTTTCCCCGCCATGAAAAAATCTTTGATTTCCGCAAAATTTCTTTCCATTTTTCCCTTGACTTTTCCCCCGAATTCCTGTAAACTATTTCGTGTTGTAAAGGCGTATAACTTTACAGGAAGGGGCGGTCTCTTGAAAAATCAGACGTACCGTATGACTATGCTCTTCGATTTTTACGGAGAACTCCTGACCGACCGGCAGAAGGAATTTTTCGACCTCTACTACAATGAGGACCTGTCCCTGGCGGAGATCGCGGAGAACGCGGGCATCTCCCGGCAGGGCGTACGGGACGTCATCGTCCGGGCGGAGGCCGTCATGCAGGAGGTCGAGGACAAGACCGGCATCATCCGGCGGTTCGAGGCCCAGCGTCCCCATCTGGACGCCATTGAAGCCGCCGCCGAGCAGATCAGGACCATCAACTACCGCCAGTATGAGGACAGCCGGCTCACGGAGCTGGCGGACCGTATCACAGCGGAAACCAGCGCCTTAAAGGATTAAGTATGGCATTTGAAGGACTCACTGAAAAACTGAACGCCACATTCAAGCGCCTGCGGGGCAAGGGCCGCCTGACGGAAAACGACGTCCGGGAGGCCATGCGGGAGGTCCGCCTCGCCCTGCTGGAGGCTGACGTGGGCTATAAAGTGGTCAAGGACTTCGTGGCTACCGTCACGGAGCGGGCTATCGGCACCGATGTGCTGGACAGCCTGACCCCCGCCCAACAGGTCATCAAGATCGTCAACGAGGAGCTGACGAAGCTGATGGGCGGCGGCACCGCCAAGCTGACCATGGCCAACAACGGCCCCACCGTTGTGATGATGGTGGGTCTCCAGGGCGCCGGCAAGACCACCACCACCGCAAAGCTGGCGGGATTGATGCGGAAGCAGTACACGAAGCGTCCCCTGCTGGCGGCCTGCGACGTATACCGTCCCGCCGCCATTGAGCAGCTGAAGGTCGTGGGCGGCCAGCTGGATCTGCCTGTTTTCGAGCAAGGCCAAGGCGACCCCGTCACCATTGCCCAGAACGCCATCCGTCACGCCCGGGATTACGGCAGCGACATGGTGTTCCTGGATACCGCCGGCCGTCTCCATGTGGACGAGACCTTGATGGACGAGCTGAAGCGGATGAAAGCCGCCGTCCATCCCAACGAGATTTTGCTGGTCGTGGACGCCATGACCGGCCAGGACGCGGTGAATGCCGCCAGCGCCTTTGACGAAGCCCTGGGCATCGACGGCGTGGTCCTCACCAAGCTGGACGGCGACGCCCGCGGCGGCGCGGCTCTGACGATTCGGGCGGCCACCGGCAAGCCCATCAAGTTCGTGGGTACCGGCGAAAAGCTGGATATGATCGAGCCCTTCCACCCCGACCGCATGGCCTCCCGTATCTTAGGCATGGGCGACATGCTGTCCTTCATTGAAAAGGCCCAGGCCAACTACGACGAGAAGCAGGCCGCCAAGCTGGAGGAAAAGCTGCGGAAAAACCGCTTCAC
Source organism: Oscillibacter valericigenes (assembly GCF_021531435.1). GTDB lineage: Bacteria > Bacillota > Clostridia > Oscillospirales > Oscillospiraceae > Oscillibacter > Oscillibacter valericigenes_B. Next base: position 136,307 of record NZ_JAFBIS010000001.1, on the reverse strand, counting down.
CCTCCAGGACTATTACGACCAGCTCCAGCAGCTGCGCGGCATGGGCGACCTGAGTCAGCTGGCGGGCATGATGCCCGGCAACCTGGGCCGTCAGCTCCAGGGCGCCACCATCGACGAAAAGGCCATGGCCCACACCGAGGCCATCATTCTCTCCATGACTCCGCTGGAGCGGGAGAATCCCCAGATCCTGAACGCCAGCCGGAAGAAGCGCATCGCCGCCGGCTGCGGTCTGGAGGTCGTGGACGTCAACCGCCTGTTGAAGCAGTTCGACATGATGCAGCAGCTCACCAAGCAGATGACGAAGGGCCGGATGCCTAACATGATGGGCAAAGGCGGCCGGATGCACGGCTTTGGCCGGAAAAAGCGTTTCAAATAACCGTATATAAGTGCACCCGCATTTATAGATAAAAAACAATCTATTTTACTTTTGGAGGTACAAATCATGGTTAAGATCAGACTGCGCCGCATGGGCGCCAAGAAGGCTCCCTTCTACCGCGTTGTGGTGGCCGATTCCCGTTTCCCCCGCGACGGCCGTTTCATCGAGGAGATCGGCACTTACAATCCCTGCGTGGCTCCCGCCGAGATCAAGATCGACACCGAGCGCGCTCAGGCCTGGATCAAGTCCGGCGCCCAGCCCACCGACACTGTCAGAGCTCTGCTGAAAAAAGTGGAAGTCCTCTGATCCGGAGGACGGATCATGAAAGACTTGCTGCTCTATATCGCCAGAAACCTTGTGGATGATCCCGACGCGGTCTCCGTCACGGAGATCCAGGGCGATCAGGAGCTGACGTTGGAGCTGCGCGTCGCCCCCGACGACATGGGCAAGGTCATCGGCCGTCAGGGCCGCATCGCCAAGGAGATCCGGACGGTCGTCCGCTCCTACGCCCAGCGCACCGGCGTGAAGGTTTCCGTGGACATTGTAGACTAATTCGTCCAGAGAGGAGGAGCTTCGGCTCCTCTTCTTTTGTTTTCGCCGCAGGATGCAGGGGCCCCCTTGCCAGTTCCCGCAAAACAGGCTATACTATCCCCATCAACAAAAAGGAGCCATTCTCCATGAAACTTGACATGATCAAAATTGGCCGTATCGTCAACGCCCACGGCATCCGGGGCGAAGTCCGGGTGCAGCCCCGGGACGGTGACCCGGCCTTTCTGACCCGCTTCAAGACCTTCTATATCGACGGCCAGCCCGTCACTCCCACCGCCAACCACGTTCATAAAAGCCTGGTCTTAATGAAATTTCCCGGCGTGGACGATATGAACACCGCCCTGACCTATAAGGACAAGGACCTGTATATCCGCCGCGCCGACGCCCGCCTGCCCGACGGCGAATACTTTGACGACGAACTGCTGGGCCTGTCCGTCTGCAATGCCGAGACCGGGGAGGTATTAGGCGAGCTGACGGCGGTGGAGAGCTACCCCGCCCATAAGGTCTATACGGTCAAGGGCAAAAGGGAGTACCTGATCCCCGCCGTGAAGGATGTTTTCATCAAATCCGTAGATCTGGACGCAAACCGCATGGAGATCCATGTGCTGGAGGGGATGGCCACCGATGAGGATTGACATTATGACGCTTTTCCCCGACTCGGTGGACGCCATGCTGAACGTCAGCATCCTGGGCCGTGCCCAGGAGCGGGGCTATATCACCATCCAGAGCCACCAGATCCGGGAATACACCACCAACAAGCAGATGCAGGTGGACGACTACCCCTACGGCGGAGGCCGGGGCGCCGTCATGCAGGCGGACCCCCTGTACCGCTGTTGGGCCCACATCGTGGAAGTCTACGGCCCCGGCCGCACCATCTTCATGTCCCCCTGCGGCCGTACCTTCAACCAGGATGTGGCCCGGGAGCTGAAGGAAAATTATGACCACCTCATTCTGGTCTGCGGCCACTATGAGGGCATCGATCAGCGTTTCATCGACGAGTGCGTGGACGAGGAGATCTCCATGGGCGACTTCGTCCTCACCGGCGGCGAAATTCCCGCCATGGCGGTGGCGGACGCGGTGTGCCGTATGGTCCCCGGCGTCCTCCCCGACGCCGAATGCTTCGAGGAAGAATCCCACTGGAACGGCCTTTTGGAGTACCCCCAGTATTCCCGTCCCGCCGAGTGGCACGGCCGGCAGGTGCCGGAGATTTTGCTCTCCGGCGACCACGGCAAGGTGGCCGCCTGGCGGAAGAAGGAGAGCTACAAGCGCACCATGCGCCGCCGCCCGGACATGTTCGCCAAATTCGACGAATCCCAGCTCAAGACAAAGGCGGAAAAAAAAGTCCTCCAGCAGGCCAAGGACGAGCTGGCCCAGGAGGATGCGGAATCATAAAAAATCAGGCGCTCAACGCGCCTGATTTTTTCAGTTTCTGGAGCATTTCTCCGCATCGATGGCCAGCACCAGCATCAGCACGCACAGGGCGTTTCCCGGGTCCGCCACGTCGATGACATAGGTATCCGTCCAGTTGAACAGCTCCTTGGTGATGCGGGCCACCGGAGCGCCGCAGGCTTCCGTCACGGCGTAGTCCCACTCCATGAAGCTGCCCTCCACCTGCCAGCCGTTGCAGTCGATGTCAAACCGGGGCGTGAAGAAGGTAAACTCCTTCTGAATGCAGCCCACATAGCTGTCCCCCACATACATCTCGAATTTCGGCAGGAAGGTAAGCACCCGCTCCCGCACCGTGCCGATGTGCTCCCCCACACTGTTGAGGATATGAAGGCAGTGGCCCCAGGAGAGCTTTCCCTCCACGGTGTAGACCACATTCCCGTCCTCGTCGTAGATGTCATAGCTGTCAAACCAGCTGAAAAACCGTTGTTTGAAGATCAGCCGCATTTATGTCCCTCCCGTGTGATGCCGCTTGCCGGTTCAAATCTCAATGCCCTCCGGCCCCGCCCGGAAGCTCTTTTCAAAGTATCCCGTCATGGCCCGGACCAGATACGCCGTGTCCTTTGCCCCCGCCACCTCGCAGGCGGAATGCATGGCAAGCTGCGGCAATCCAATGTCCACGCTGTGGACGGACAGGTGGGCAGTGCTGATGTTGCCCAGCGTGGACCCGCCGGGCAGGTCCGCCCGGTTGCTGTACCGCTGCACCGGCACCCCGGCCTCCCGGCACACCTGGCGGAACACAGCGTCGGACACCGCGTCGGTGGTGTACCGCTGGGCGGCGTTGTACTTCACCACCACGCCGCCGTTCAGTACCGGGAACTCCCTGCCGTCGGCGTACTCCGGGTGGTTGGGATGGACAGCGTGGGCGTTGTCCGCCGACACCAGGAAACTGTTGGCCACCGCCGCCCGGTATTCCTCCTCTGTTTTCCCCAAAGCAGCACTGATGCGCCGCAGCACATCCGTCAGGAACGTGGAGTCCGCTCCCTGCCGGGTGCCGCTGCCCACTTCCTCGTTGTGAAACACCGCCAGCACCGGGACGCTCTCACTGCCCTTCGCCGCCAGGAAGCCCTCCAGACAGCCGAACACGCACTGCAAATCGTCCAGCCGGGGCGACAGGATGAACTCCTCCGCCGCGCCTGTCAGGGACGCCGCCTGCTGGGGATACAGGAACAGGTCGGTGGAGATCAGATCCTCCTCCGTCACGCCCGCCTCTTCCGCGATAAGCCGTCGGAAAGCCCCCGGCTCCTTGCCCATGCCGAAGAGGGGCAGCATATCCACGTTTGCTTTCAGGGCGGTGCCCTTGTTGACCTCCCGGTCCATGTGGATGGCGACGCTGGGGATGACCAGCAGGTCCCGGTCCACGTTCACCAGCCGGGTCTTGAGGCAGCCACCCTCCCGGACCACCGCCCGGCCCGCCACGGACAGGGGCCGGTCCAGCCAGGAGCGCATGATCATGCCGCCGTAAGGCTCCACGCTGAGCCGCAGGCACCCGCCGGCGGAGGGGACCTCCGCCTCCTCCCGCACTTTGAAGGTGGGGGAATCGCTGTGTCCCGCGGCGATCATGAAGCCCCGGAAATCCCGCCGGGGAACGCGGAACGCGATGACGCTGGCGTCTCCCCGCAGGGTAAAATACCGTCCGCCCTCCGTGAGATTCCAAACCTCTCCCTCATACAGCCGGGTATAGCCCGCCTCCAAAAGTGCCTTCATCACATTGGCCGCCGCGTGATAGCAGCTGGGGCTGGCGTCCAGAAACGCCAGCAGCCGCTTGTTCTCCTGTTCCATGTCCGTCCTCCTGTTCCAAGCCCGGCAGGGCCGGGGCAACATGCTGATGATAATATGGTATTATACCATGTCCCGCCGATTCTTCAACCTCAGAGGCCGAAAGTCCGGCTGTTCCGGCGGTTTTCCCAAATCCCGTTACATTTCCTTTTGTGCCCCTCTTGTTGGAACACACAAAAAAATTTCTTTATTTAGTGGCTTTTGCCACTCGCATATCCATATCTTGTGCTGTATAATGAGGTCGTTGCAATAGATATAGTGCGCTTTGCGCGCACAGATACTATACGGAGGGATAACGCATGAAAGTCATCAAGCGCAATGGTACGGAAGTCGTGTTCGACATCACCAAGATCATCGCCGCCATCACGAAAGCCAACGAGAGCGTGGAAGAAGGCGCCCGCATGACGCCGATGCAGGTCAAGCGCATCGCCGAATTTGTGGAGCTGAGCTGCCTGAAAATGAACCGTTCTCCCTCCGTGGAGGAGATCCAGGACCTGGTGGAGTACCAGATCATGGCCCACGGCGCCTACGAGGTGGCGAAGAACTATGTCACCTACCGCTACACCCGCTCCCTGGTCCGCAAGAGCAACACCACCGACGAGAAGATCTTAAGCCTCATCGAGTGCTGCAACGAGGAGGCCAAGCAGGAGAACTCCAACAAAAACCCCATCGTGAACTCCACCCAGCGGGACTACATGGCGGGCGAGGTCTCCCGCGACCTCTCCGAGCGTCTGCTGCTGCCTCCCGACATCGTGGAGGCCCACCGGGAGGGCATCATCCACTTCCACGATTCTGACTACTATGCCCAGCACATGCACAACTGCGACCTGGTGAACCTGGAGGACATGCTCCAGAACGGCACCGTCATCACCGGCACCATGATCGAGCGGCCCCACAGCTTCTCCACCGCCTGCAACATCGCCACCCAGATCATCGCCCAGGTGGCCTCCAACCAGTACGGCGGTCAGTCCATCTCCCTGACCCACCTGGCGCCCTTCGTGGACGTCAGCCGCAAGAAGCTGCGCAAGGTGGTGGAGCAGGAGATGGCCGCCATCGGCGTGGACCCCGGCGAGGAGAAGCTCAGCGAGCTGGTGGAGACCCGCCTGCGGGACGAGGTCCGCCGGGGTGTCCAGACCATCCAGTACCAGGTCCTGACCCTGCTGACCACCAACGGCCAGGCGCCCTTTGTCACGGTGTTCATGTACCTGAACGAGGCCAAGAGCGAGCAGGAGAAGAAAGACCTGGCCATGATCATCGAGGAGACCCTGCTCCAGCGGTACGAGGGCGTGAAGAACGAGGACGGCGTGTGGATCACCCCCGCTTTCCCCAAGCTCATCTACGTGCTGGAGGAGGACAACATCCACGAGGGCGACCCCTACTGGTATCTGACGGAGCTGGCCGCCAAGTGCACCGCCCGCCGCATGGTGCCCGACTACATCTCCGAGAAGAAGATGCTGGAGCTGAAGGGCGACGTGTACACCTGCATGGGCTGCCGCTCTTTCCTGACCCCGGACCGCTTCACCGACGCGGGCATCGGCAACATCGCCAACGCCGGCAACTACGAGCCGGGCAAGCACAAGTATTACGGCCGCTTCAACCAGGGCGTGGTCACCATCAACCTGCCGGACGTGGCCCTGTCCTCCGGCGGCAATCTGGAGAAATTCTGGAAGATCTTTGACGAGCGCCTGGAGCTATGCCACCGTGCCCTGCGCTGCCGCCACGACCGCCTGAAGGGCACGCTGTCCGACGTGGCCCCCATCCTGTGGCAGTACGGCGCCCTGGCCCGGCTGAAGAAGGGCGAGCCCATCGACAAGCTGCTCTACGACGGCTATTCCACCATCTCCCTGGGCTACGCGGGCCTGTATGAGTGCGTGAAGTTTATGACCGGCAAGAGCCATACCGACCCCTCCGCCACCCCCTTCGCCCTGAGCATCATGCAGAAGATGAACGACAAGTGCAAGGAGTGGAAGACCGCCGAGAACATCGATTACTCCCTGTACGGCACGCCTCTGGAGTCCACCACCTACAAGTTCGCCAAGTGCCTGCAGAAGCGCTTCGGCATCATCCCCGGCATCACCGACAAGGGCTATATCACCAACAGCTACCACGTCCATGTCACCGAGGAGATCGACGCCTTCACCAAGCTGAAATTCGAGGCCCAGTTCCAGCACCTCTCCCCCGGCGGCGCCATCAGCTACGTGGAAGTCCCCGACATGCAGAACAACATCCCCGCCGTTCTGGAAGTGATGAAGTTCATCTACGACAACATCATCTACGCCGAGCTGAACACCAAGAGCGACTACTGCCAGGTCTGCGGCTGGGACGGCGAGATCCAGATCGTGGAGGAAAACGGCAAGCTGATCTGGAGATGCCCCAAGTGCGGCAACACCGACCAGAGCAAGATGAATGTGGCCCGCCGTACCTGCGGCTACATCGGTACCCAGTTCTGGAACCAGGGCCGCACCCAGGAAATTCGTGACCGGGTCCTGCACCTGTAATTATCTTCCCAAAAGGCAATGCCTTTTGGGAGAAGAGTGACGGTTTGTGCGCGCACTCGCTGCGCTCGCACACTTACAAACCGAGAAGTGTTTTTCCCGAGGCGCATGTCCTCGGGAAAAACAATTTTATGAGATTCCCGCCTGCGGGCGGGAATTGGGAAGGCGGCAACATGTACTACGGTGAGATCAAAAACTGTGACATCGCCAACGGCGAGGGCGTCCGGGTGACGCTGTTCGTCTCCGGCTGCACCAACCACTGCAAGAACTGCTTCCAGCCCCAGACCTGGGATTTTAACTACGGCCAGCCCTTCACGGAAGAGACGGAGCAGCACCTCCTGGAGCTGCTGTCCCCCAGCTATATCAACGGTTTGACGCTTCTTGGCGGCGAGCCTTTCGAGCCGGAGAACCAGCGGGTGCTGGTGCCCTTCCTGCGCCGGGTCCGCTCCGCCTATCCGAAGAAGAACATCTGGTCCTTCTCCGGCTTCACCTACGAGGAGCTGACCACCGACGGCACCCATCCCCGCTGCGAGGTGACGGACGAGTTTCTGTCCCTGCTGGACGTGCTGGTGGACGGCCGCTTCGTGGAGGAGCTGAAGGACATCTCCCTGCGGTTCCGGGGCAGCCGGAACCAGCGCCTCATCGACCTGAACGCCAGCCGGGCCGCGGGACACCTCTGCTTCCTGCCGGACCGCCGCTGAACACATAAGGAGGAACCACACATGATCACCATTGCACAGCGTATTGAAGCCCTGCGGGTCGAAAAGGGCCTGAGCCGCCCCGCCCTGGCGGCGGCGCTGGGCCTGCCCCGCATGTCCGTTGAAAAGTTCGAGACGGGCCGCCAGACCCCGTCTCAGGATCAGCAGGCCAAGCTGGCACAGTATTTCGGCGTCTCCCTTGCCTATCTCCGGGGCGAGTCCGACGACCCCTCCGGCACGGATTCCTGGCTCAGCGGTAATGTGGCCGACGAACCCGCCGTGCCCCGGCCCGTTCCGAAAGCGGCCCCCCGGCCCGCCGCCCAGGTGGTCCAGTCATCCGGCGGCGACGGAGACGGCGCCGTGTTCAGCGCCCTGCTGAAAAGCAAGTCCTTCCAGGACATGGTCCGCTCCACGGTCCTGGAGGTCCTCCGCTCCCCCGAGGGCCAGCAGCTCCTGGCCAAGGCCATCCGCAAGGAGCTGGGGCGGTAAAGCCAAACAGCCCCCCGACCATTGGTGCAAAAGCCGCAGATACCCGTCTGCGGCTTTTCCTTTTGTTCAGTTTTCGATTTTCTTCGGTCATCGCTTCCCCACAATTAACGATTTCTTCTCTGCCCAATGATTCTCGGATGTTGGAAAGACGTTCATTCTTCCTTTCAAAGGCACACAGCAGACTGGTTTCTGAATGCTGGAAATCTGTCTATCCTTCCCTTCAATAGCCTCAAGATACTATCGTTTTTTTGTTGGAAATCTGCATCTTCTTCCTCTTCCAATTTTTTTGCTGGAAATCCGTTCACCGCTTCCTTTCCATCAGTCCATGCAAAGTCCGATCAGCTATCCCGGAAATTTGGCAGTCTATCCTCGCATCTCAAAACCAGCGTCGCCCCCTCATCAATACGCTCTTTGTCCATTATCGAGCAATTCTCATCCAAATTGAGCCCTTGCCCGCATTTGATATTCGCAATACACCAATATTGGAATTTTGTTTATTCTTCCTTTTTATGCGTCTCAAAGCAGCTCATTTTCAATATTGGAAATTCGTCTGGGCATCCAATCGTTTCGTCTAATCCGTCCGTTTTTTTCTGTTGGAAATCTGCATTCTCTTCCTCTTCTGTGTTTCTTTACTGGAAAATTGCGCACTGCTTCCTTTCCATCAGTCCTCGCAAAAGTCAATCTGCTATCCTGGAAATTTGGCAGTCTATCCTCTCTGACGTAAATGCCTTCTTCTCCTTGAAACCAAATGTGGTCTGCCTGGCATCACTTATGATAAAATTCCATCCCAGTTTAAGTGTTTGACCTTACTTTGCTGGAAACCCGCTTTCCTTCCATTTTTTGTTGTTGAAAATCTGTCTGATCTTCCGCTCGATCTTCATTACCGGAAATCCGTATGCTCTTCTGCCCGGTCTTCATTGCTGGAAATCTGTCTACCCTTCCGCCCGATCTTCATTGCTGGAAATCTGAATACCCTTCCGCCCGATCTTTATTGCTGGAAATCTGTCTACCCTTCCGCCCGGTCTTTATTGCTGGAAATCTGTCTACCCTTCCGCCCAATCTTCATTGTTGGAAATCTGTCTACCCTTCCGCATGATCTTCTTTGCTGGAAATCTGTATGCTCTTCCGCCCGATCTTCATTGCTGGAAATCTGTCTGTCCTTCCATCCATTCTTTATTGCTGAAAAAAGAAAAGGGGTATGGAGAATACGTAGCTCCCCATACCCCTTTTTATAAGAAGTTTAAAAGTATCTCATTAGACTTTTTGTTCAATACTGGCTCTTCTTATGTCTCATCTCGTAAAACATTTTTGATTGCAGTTGTGGCCGCAAGCAGCATCCTCCGTTCTTTAGGTGAACAATCATCAAGGAGCTTTTGGACTTCTGCACAAGCCACTTCTTTGTCTGCCGTCTGGTTGCCAATCAGAAGTGTATCCACAGTAACTTCGAACGCTACCGCGATCCTAACAAGAATCTGAAGGCCTGGTCTTTTCATCCCCCTCTCAATATGACTCACATACGGCACTGACACCTCGATGGCTTCCGCCAGATTTTCCTGCGTCATTCCGAACTTCTCTCGGAGTTCACGAATCCGTTTTCCAATTAGCCGATAATTCAGAGTTTCCTCGTAGTCCATCACCTATCCTCCCGCAAACATCGCCACCAGAGCATGCGTCTTACAAATCAGAACGATATACAATAGTGTGGCAGCCATCATCATCGGAATCGTCTGCCGCTCCCGCCGCTCTTCTACGCTGGCAATCCGCAGTTCCCGGACCAGTAATACCATGCCCACAATGTACACCACTGTCACCACAATATTGAAATACAGGAGTTTCATCTTTCCGTTTCTTTCTCACGCGCAGGTAATCCCCTCTTCTTTCCACGTCGTCAGCCGGAAGTGATAGGGGCGGCCGTCGGGACCGATCGTGCTGTTGACATGCTGGATCAGACGATATACTTCCTTGGGGTGTCGGCCTCCCACCAGAACACCTTCATCTGCCGGAACACCGTCCTGAATACAGCCATCCCAGTACATTTTCAGCTGATACACATCGCTTGCTTTTGTACCCCTGACTTTTCCCTCATAAATAGTCACCTGGTCATTCTGGCAGGTAAACATATCCATCCGTTCCCGGAGTCCAATGGTACGGAAAGTAGCCTCCTCCAGGGAAACCCTGGTCATGCCCGGCAGCTCCGCTTTCTTTTCCGCCAGCTTGCGGAACATCTTCTGTTCCTTTGACTCAGACTCATTCTCCGGAAGCTGCACATTGGCTCGAATCCACTTAAACAACTCCTGCAGCCGAGGATCCTCCTCCCGGAAACCATTTTTGGCTGTTTTAGTAGCCGGGATTGTCTCTAACGATTCCGTTGTCAGATCCACCTGCGCCAGAAAAGCATTCTGGGAATTATGTACCTTTCTGCCCCAGATAGTCTTCAGTAAACCGTGCTCAATCACCCGTCCATTGATACGCAGTTCCACACCGCTGGACTCCATATTGCCAAGATAATGGCAGAAATTCTGCTTACTAGGCAGGATACGCCCATACCGGCAGCTGACCTGAAGGCTTCCGCCTCCCAAATTGACCTTACGCTTGGGAATATCCACCATGGAGCCGTCCTCCCACGAAGGCAGCAGAGGAACCAGCATCTCCCGCATTTCATCCTTTCCTGCCTTCGTAATAACCTCGATGCCCATCTCCCCTGCTTCCAGAATTTCAGCATAAGTATACCGCAGATGCTCTTTAAGAATTGCCATCAGCCGGTCAAAGGGGATCTCCTTATGCTTGCCGCTCTGCTCCAGTGTGGCAAATACGTTCATCGGGGAGCGGAAGCGGATTACTGTGCCGGTAGAACCGAGACTGCCAGGCCAATCATCGTGGATCTCGATGGGGTACTCATCGTGCCCGAAAATATACGGTGCCCGCATGGCGTAGCTCTGCCCCAGAGCCGCAGATTCCGCAGTCCGGGTAAAAACCTCCCAATCGCTGCCGCTGCCTTCCACGTAGGACAGCGCGTGCTTCAGACCGTAGCCATGCTCGTTCAGCGGAGTCTCCTGTTCTTCCACACCTGCCAGCGTCATGGCATTAGCCACATTCCGAATGCCGGTGCCGCCATCTTCTACCACGATGTCTACAGCGTCCTTCTGCTGCTCCACCAAAATGCGGACTATACGCCGCAGAGATTCGTCCTCTTTGTTGCCGCGGAAGTTGGAGACGGCGTCATCCACAAACTCGCAGAGCGCCTGAGACAGATTTGAAAAGCTGCTCCCCATCTCTTTCCAAATGCGTGAAGCATCCGGGGTGTTGTCGATCTTAAACGTGTCAATAATAGCCATTGTTCATATCCTCCTGTACATAAATGATTCCGGCCGGAGCCAAATGCAGATGCACCGCCAAAGCGCGGTTGATGGCGAAGCGGTCAAACGGATCTTCCACATATCCAATTCGACGGATAAGCCGAGCCTTGTCAACAGTGGTAATCTGCTCGCAGAGAGCGCGGCTGGGGTAATCCAAATAACGGCTGCAAAGCAGTACGTGGCTGAGTCGCTGCTCCTTGGTCAGTTCTCTGGTCAAGGGCACCACGCTAACGAAGCCAGTGTCTCCGATGGTTTCTCCGTCTGAAACGACTACCACCGGACGCCGTCCTTTCTTCAGGCCGCTTTCCTTCGGGAACAGAAGGTCTGCTGTCCAAAGTTCAAATCGTTCCATGTTCATCACTCCTTCATCATTCCGAATGTTTTGCCATTGTTTTTGCTGGCCAGGTAATCTTAGATAACCTGCTCGAAAGCGCCGTCTGGAGGCACTCCGGACTGGCGAATCAGCATCCAGAGAAGAAGTAAATGGAGGCCGGTCAGGAGGTAGCGGATAACGCCCCGGACAATGAAGCAGGCTTTATCCCAATCAGTAAGGTGCTTCGAATGCCATTTTCCGTACATGCACAACGTCTCCTCTGTCATAAAATCCGAAAACAAAACACCGTGCAGGGCATGAGAAGCCTACACGGTGTCGGGTATGACAGATAACAGAATTGGTCGCCCGGAGGAAAACACCCCTTGCACATTGGAATGAAAAAGGGTATACTAATCCTGCGGTGCGGACTAAGTCCGTTGTGTAGGTGCTGATCCACCTGCGCAGGCACAGAAGAGGTGGTGCTCTTCTGTGCTGCCGCTGTTCTATTTTCTTTGCTACATTATAGGATATAAGCTGTCGTATATCAATAGTCAATTATTACGAAATACTCCTTTTATTTTTGTCAGTTTTATACGTTGACGTATAGTTTATTGAGATTATCTGTTTTCTACATCTAAAATATAATGATGAAAGGAGCGTGAAGAACTCATGCCGCGTTCGGATGCAATGAATCGAGCAATTCAGAAATACGACAGGGAAAAAATAGATCGAATTATGTTTCGTGTACCCAAAGGCAAAAAAGAAATAATTCAAGCACATGCTTCTTGCCAAGGGGAATCGCTTTCAGCTTTTTTAAATCGCGCAGTCGATGAAACAATTGCGCGTGATCAAGGATCCAAATAAAACAAAAAAAGTGCCCCACAGACTACATTATAATTAGTAGTCCGTGAGGCACTCTTTTCATTGCCCAAAAATCCCCCACAAAACCGACTTTACTACCGTCAAGTTCTGTGGGGGGCGAGATCCCGTTTCTATCCATACTACCCATGGAAATTATGCCTGACCAATTGAAGCATGCAGTCCACAAGGTGATCCCAGCATCACACGATCACCCTTTTTTAGAGAAACCTCAATAATCACTCCGAGACACTTTCCCGGTTGGCCCGGTAATACATTCATTGTTTCAGTATTATCGTCCCTCTGATCAATCTGAATTTTGCACTGCTGAGGAGTAATGAATCGCTGATCTCGATTAACAATAATTGCCAATGTCCGTCGGCCTCCCGGGCCCACGAAACTGCGATACGCCTTATTGGTCGTATCGCCATGCATGCCAAGTCCACGGAAATATCGTTCCATCGCAGACCCCGCCTTAATCTTGCACTGCCTTCTGAGCACATTGAGGACGTGATCATGACACAACTGCATGCCGGCTCCACCCACGTTTTTTTCAGCCTTTTCCTGATATTCCTGGATAATATTATACTTTACCCCTACTCGACGCAGAGCATCCCGGAGATAATCTGTACCCTTGCTTAATTTCAGATCCTTTTTTGCGTCTCGTCCGAAGGTAAGCACCCTCATATCTGCCAGATTTTTGTCCGAATATCCCAACGACTTTAAATATTCGTATCGTTTCCGCACCAACAACTGTGCCATAGGCAGGAGCGGGCATGTGTAGTTTTGAAGTCCGCCGCCGTCTTTGAGGTAGAATCTCCGCACAAAGACGCCTTCGGATAAAAACAGAATGTCCGACCACTGCAGGGCGACCATCTCCTGCATGCTCATAAAACAACCTAGCGCCAGGGCAATCACAAGGCAACGGCCATCCTCTAAATCATTTTCACACATTTGATACAGCTTTTTTTCGGTTTCCTTCTCAATGAGGTGCGACTGTCCGGCTTTTCGTCTCGCTTGATTATTCTTAGCCTCCCTCTCCTCGTCATTTGCCTGTAGTCTATGAACCCTGAAAGGGTTGTCTCCCTGGTATTCGTCTGCGTAATCGTCTAAAAACCTGCGAATTACCTTGAATCCCTCTGGCCCATGCTCCTTTACGACTTTTTGTACATCTGCCTTTTTGAGATCTTCTACCCGTTTTTCTCCGAGTGTGATGCACACCTTTTGCAACAGGCGCATGGCGCGTTTCCCATATTTAAGTGATTCCGCAAACCTGAAATACAAGCGCATCACTGTCTGCGCCTGCGTTCCAGTTCCCTGCCTGTCCATCCGGGACAAAATGCTCCGGTAATTCTCCACGACCAACTGTTCCACGGCTTTTACGACAGCCTCTTTAGCCTTATCCAATGAAAATTTTGTGAGCTTTAGATCTTTAGTTGCTTTTCTCCGAATGGCGCGTCCTACAAGCAGTTCCTTGCGAACCATTTGCTGGATCTCCAGGATTTTTTGATCGGTGATTGTCTTTCCCGCTTCTTTACGCTTTTCCACCTCCTTTCGTGCCATTTTGGTCACGATATCATCCAGCCTGTTTCCCTCTGCCAGCAGGATATGAGGATCGTCCGGTGCAAGAAGGCTGACGCTGCCGCGGCCTTCATACACCGGTCCTTTCCCGTTTGGGTTTTCCGGTATCCGATGCACGGAAAACTGCGCCATAAGGCCATAACTGATATAGTTTCCTTTGATCCCAGTTATTTCACCCGTTATCTCATCTATCTCTTTGGTCAGATTGCTTTCTTTCCAGCTCACATAGTTCCCTCCTATTCATTTTTTTCTTCGTGGGTCTTCTTAGCCCTTGTCCGACCGTATTTGTCGATTAACGGTAATAGATTGATTTCATCCACTTCCTGTTTCCATTTTCGCAGTTTCTCAGGCGCAATCCACCGGCCGATGGAAGTCCCCGGGTCCTCAGGACGATAGGGCACATCGTACATTGTTACAGCCTCGGCTTTCAGGCATCCCGGAGGGGCAGTAATTTGCAGTTTATCATAGGGTTCACGGCTGACAGCATTGATGCGATATACACCATCTTCTGCTGCCTCCAGCATGATTGCGCTGCCATCCGGTATGTCAACACGGACATCTGGCATACACACGACGGGTTTATATGCCGGATCCTGTGCCAAATCAATGTCATACACAAAGCGGCGCTGCATCTGCTGTATCCATCTGACCGTATCTGCTGTAACCTTATCACCCCTGGGATCTTCTTTATTAATGTGACCACCGATGGTATCTACATACGTCTGTGGGATTCCGCACTCGTTCATCATCAAGGAGAACCAGTCATGGCGCAGCTGATGTGCCGTGAGGCGAGCAGGTCCTGCTTTTCTGCGGTCTACCTCCTGCTGTGCCGCGATCAAGTACGCTTCATCACAGCCTGCCAGCTCCAAAACAGTGCGCAACAAATCGGACAATCTCTCTGACCGATAGTAGGTCAGAGGCTGATTCGGCACGGAAAACAGCGGGATCTTTCCGTCAGGATGAGCTGCCAGAATACCGCTTTTCTTCAATTCTGCCATGCGGCGGGCAATCACTGCTCGAGCCTCGTCCCTTAAGGGCATCAGACGATTACCGTCATCCGTTTTGGGATAGTCAACTCTGACGCCCTTTTCCTCTTGACCATCGACAAAGATGGTTTCACCGTCAGCGCCCACACTGCACACCTGCAGCCCCGTAGCTTCCGCCACTCGCAAACCGCAAAGCAGGGCCATGAGACCTGCCCCAGCCAGTACAACACCCTCTACAAATAATTCTAAAAGTATGTAGTACGCCTTTACGCGGATCTTTCGAAGGAACTCTTTAATCTGTTCTTCCTGAAGCACTTTTACGGGCTTGATCTCCGGAAAATCAATAACTGGTAATTTGTCAGGATGCTCTTTCTGAACCTGCCGATAAATGCGCTCCCCTATCCTCCACCAGGTTCTTTGCCCTTGGATAACTTTCTCCCTCTCCTTTGGCAGCTTTTCTCCATCTTTCGTTTTTTTGCCCCGCCTACTTTCGCAGGCAGCATCTACACGGTCCCGGAAGATAGTCTCCAGATCCACTTTGCAGATCTGCTCAGCACCGATCTTATCGATCTCAGGCGCCATAAAATTGAGCAAGTACCGCTTACCTTTCGTATAGCTTCTTCGAATCTCGGGGAAGTCATCCTCCGTATATTCTTGCAGGATGTCCTCTAGCGCTTTAACCAAGCTTCCGTCTTTGGACGGGCTGTCACTATCCCGCTTGCATTTCGCGTCTGCATCCCGCGCAGCTTGTGATGCCACTTGTCCAACGACCAGAGGGATCTGGTTTTTGCTGCTACAGGTCCGGAGACGTTTCACCTCAGGGTCCTTTTCCAAAATATAATCCTTTTTGGTTGCTTTGGCCTGCACCTTGATGGCACCGTTTTTTTGCACCCATAGTGTGATGTTGGCATTATGGTAGGGCGATTCCTTCACCTCAACGTTTTGGACATATGTTTGCTTTGCTCTCAGTGTCTTTACCGCCTCAGTCAGATTAAACAGATGTGGTGTGCTCATTTTAAAAATCCTCCATTTTTGTATTTTCAAGCAATGTAAACAAGTTATTTTAGATTGATCTTAACCGTTTTTTGGATCTTATGCGGAGTTGAAAAATCGAGATCAAATTCTGTGAAGAAGCACATACTTTCTCGGAATTTCCTTTGTTTTGGCAAAGTGCCCCCCGGCAGAGCCGGGGGGCACTTTGCCAAAGCAAAAGAAGAAAGACAGCTTCTCGTATCAAACAGAGAAACTATCTTTCTTCTTTATCATGTATTGTATTAATTGTTGTCGCTAAAGAATTTTGGCCCTGCACCCACTTTTGACCACTATCATTATACCATTTTCGTTTTTCATTTCAATAACCACTTTGTTCTGGAATGTTCCCGTTTTGTTCCAACGGACCCACTCCAGCCCATGTCGAATGACACAAAAACGTCCCCGCTCTGTGGAGTATTCCACAGAGCGGGGACGTTTTTTTATACACTCAGACCGCGTGGCCTTTTTCCTTGATAACGTTCACGACCCGCTCGGCCAGAGTCTGGCACTGCTCTTTACTCTCGGCCTCCACCATGACGCGGACCAACGGCTCCGTGCCGGACTCCCGCACCAGGATGCGCCCGGTGTCGCCCAGCTCATCGGCCACGGACCGTACCGCCGCCTGCACGTCGCTGTCGTCCTGGGCCTCCTTCTTATCCTTCACCCGCACGTTGATGAGCACCTGGGGATACACCGTCATGCCCTCCGCCAGGCGGCTCAGGGGCATCTTCTTCGCCAGCATGACCTCCATGACCTTCAATGCGGTCAGGATGCCGTCGCCGGTCCGGGCGTACTTGGAGAAGATGATGTGGCCGGACTGCTCGCCGCCGATGCGGTGGCCGTTCTGGACCATGTTCTCGTAGACGTACTTGTCGCCCACCTTGGTCTTTTCGTAATTGATTCCGGCCTCGTCCAGCGCCTTGTACAGGCCGAAGTTGCTCATCACCGTGGTGACCACGGTGTTGTTCACCAGTTTATCCCGCTCCTTCATGTAGCAGGCGTAGACGTACATGATCTGGTCGCCGTCCACCAGCTCGCCCCGCTCATCCACGGCCAGGCACCGGTCCGCGTCGCCGTCGAAGGCAAAGCCCACATCACAGCCGTGCTCCTTCACGTATGTTTTAAGCCCCTCGATGTGGGTGGAGCCGCAGTCGGTGTTGATGTTCAGGCCGTCGGGATGGTCGTTGATGACGGAGACGTCAGCGCCCAGGGCCTTGAACACACTGGGCGCGATGCCCCAGGCGCTGCCGTTGGCGCAGTCCAGGGCCACCTTCTTGCCCTTAAAGGAATACATCGCCAGGGAGATCAGGTAGCCGATATAGCGGTTCCGTCCGGCGCTGTGGTCCACGATGGCACCTACGTCCTCTCCGGTAGCCAGGGGCAGCTCCTTCCACTTCTGTCCGTCCAGCTCCAGCTTGCCGTCCAGATAGTCCTCCACCAGGGCGATGGTGGCCTCGTCCATCTTCTCGCCCTCCCGGTTCATCAGCTTGATGCCGTTGTCGTAGAAGGGATTGTGGCTGGCGGAGATCATCACGCCGCAGTCAAAGCCGTCGGTCCGGGTGACGTAGGACACGGAGGGCGTGGTGGTGACATGCAGCAGGTACACCTCCGCCCCGGAGGCGGCCATACCAGCGCTGATGGCGTACTCCAACATGTAGCTGGAGCGCCGGGTGTCCTTGCCCACCACGATGCGGGCCCGCTGGTTCCGGCCGTAGTACCAGCCCAAAAAGCGGCCGATCTCATAGGCGTGCTGGGCGGTCAGGCCCTCGCCGGCCTTGCCGCGGAAGCCGTCCGTCCCAAAATATCTACCCATATCATTCACTCCAATTTCAAGAATTATATTAGTCAGTCATTTGAAAAGACGCGGGAGTTTACTCCCGCGTCTATCATACCCGTTCCGGATGGAAATGTCCAGCAAAATCCACTCACGCCCCCACAGGGTCATTCAAAGGACTGACGGAGAACTCTACTTGTTGAACGCCTGTCCCGGCACTGTTGCAAATCTCAAAGGCTACCTGAAATACGGTATCATTATTAACTTTAACAGGTTTGACCAAATCCAGCGTCTCCGTCTCTTTCACCAGATTTCTGACCTGCAGTCCTGCATAGGCGGCGTCGCTCAGCAACTTCTCGCCGCCCACCGTGATCCGTCCGTCAGTCACTCCGACCAAGGAACCCTCTCCAAACGTATCGCTGGTAAAGCTGCCGTCAGCCTGGATGTCTCTCGCATAGCGCAGCTCGTCCATCAGAGCGGTGGACAGGGTGGATGCCAGCATGTGGGCGTCGGACGCCTCCGTGGCCTGCCGGTACACCCGCACCGACGCGCCGACACCGGCGGCCACACCCACCGTCACCAGGGAGAGGATGAGCAGCGCCACCAGTACCTCACTCAGCGTCATGCCCCGCCGGGAGCGCAGCTTATGCATCATGGCGTACCCCCTCCTGTGGACTTCTCATATCGGTAGGAGTAAAGTGTCCCATCCTCATCACTGAAATAGGTCACAGCGAAATTTTCCGCAGGCTCGCTTCCGATCGTTACCTGTACCTTTGGATAGGCCGCTTCAGTCTTTGCTTCATCCGGCTGCGTTTCCACCGCAGTCACAGCCTCATACAATGCCGTATCCCACTCCAAAGCTTGGGCGCCCATGCGGGAAGCGGCGCTGATCATGGAGGCCAGCACCACGCTGGCAAGCCCAACAAGCAGGATCGCCACCAACGTCTCCGTCAGCGTCTCACCTTTCCGGGAGCGCAGCTTGTTCCATCTCCTCATCCCAGCGCCCCCTTCCTGATGACCGGCTCTTCCCAGGTGACGGTGGTCGTGTACGTTGTGGTGACCTCAGTGAAGTGAGAATCTCCAGCACTCCAGCTTCTTGTGGAAACCGTGGTCTCCGGCCCGGATACCTTCGGTGCAAACACCATGGTCATGACGTTGGAGGAAACACCATTCCGCTGGCTGTTCAGCTGCACCCGGATGGTATATCGCTCGTTTCCATATGTCTGAATCGTGATTTTTCCTTTCACCGCAGGAATGTCTAACTCGTCATTCTCCTTAAATTCAAGGTCTTTCTCTAAGTTCTGTTTAGGTGCCGCACAACACAACTCAGGTACCGTCGCATAGTAGGTATCATCCAGTGATACGATCCCGTTGGTCAGCAACTTGCTGTTTTCATCGAGGCCGGTGCCGTCGCTGGCGCTTTCATCATCGGCGTCCTTTTTGTACTCTGTCTTGTGCTCCGTGGTAGTCCAGGTAGTGACTTCGCCGGTCTCGGCGTTTGTCGATTCATAGTAGGTAATGATCTCCGTATCGATCCGCCGGTAAGAACCGATAAAAGTCAGGCAGGGGGCGCCGGTGATATCCTCCCGCAGCAGTCCGGCCGCCGAAGCCACCGCCAGATAGTTCTGCTGCTCCTGTCGGTTTTTCTGGATCCGTCCGGCATTGGCGGAAGCGGCGGTGAGGACTACCGCCCCCACCGTCATCGCCACCAGGAAAAACAGCAGCGCGATGAGCAGGGACGCGCCGGTGCGGCTATGCAGTTTTTCGCGCACGCGCTCCATATCCTCACGCTCCTAAAACATTGTATCTCTTCCGCCGGGTCATGCTGCCGGAACCAGTGTCTTCCTCTGGCAGAAACACCAACGCATAACCTGCCACCGAACGCCTGCTCTTGCCGCTTTGCGCCTGAATCATAACACGGAAGTCCGGCAGACGCTTCAGGTCTTTGACCTTGACCGTGATAGTGCCATCCGCCGCAATCTCCTTCTCTAGGTAGTCTGCCGGAATATATCCCGCAGAAAGCGCTTCCATTATCCATTCGATGCTGTCCAGCGTGGCCCCCGTTTCAGCGTTTCGCAGATCCGGCGACATTTCAGCATTCAGTCTAACCAATACCGCGTCCGTCTGGTTCTGGTATACCGGCAGACTGCCGTTGGTCACATCTGCCCCGTCCTTGTCTTTCAGGCGAATAACAGGCGTGTCGCAGAGCAGGATCGGTATCTCGACTACATCCGCTTTGCCAATGTGTACCGTCAGCGTCAGATCCACGGGCTTCACATTGGCGGCCTTCGTTTCAAGACGGATATAGATTACTGACTTATCCGTCTGGCTCTGGATACACTTCACATCAACGAAGAACTGGTCGCAGGAAATGTTCCAGAGGTACGGTGTCAGATCCTCATTCGCCTTGACCTTCAAGTACATACGGTTACAGTTGAAATCCTCTTCATGCACCAGCGTCAGCGGGCCGTCTGTTCCATCCTTGGCTGCCAGAACGGTTTCATCAGTCACCTCTCCAAAGCACTTCTGCAAGTCCTCTACATCCGCAGAGACGCAAGGCGTTACACTAAGTGTCAGCATATTTGTAGGTTCTACTTCCACCGGTACATATTTGACAAAGGTATAGTCCCGTCCGTTGGTACAGCGGACAGTGCAGGTAGCCTTGACAGTGGTGGTGTAACCCGTGGCGCTGTACTTTTTTGCCGTCAGGCTGACACTTTCGCCGGTATGATTTCCATCCGTGAAATCCACCAGCTCCGTATTGGAGATCTCCCATTGGATGTCGGGCTTGCCATCAGGTTGCACCTCGAGATCCATAAGCTCCTGAGGGAAGAACCAGTCGGCGGTAAGGGTCGTCGGCACACCCATCTCCAGATTCAAGGTCTCTCCGGTATCTGAAAGCACTTCATCGCCTTTTTTAATATCCATGCCGATAACATAGGCATAATGCGTCACTGTTTTTTTATTACTAATATATTGCTTAGCCAATTCCCATATCAGTTCTGTCGCCTGATCTCTATTAAAAGCCAAACCACTAACCTTATAAGTATAGATTCCTTCTTTCTCATATTCTGAATTTCCACCTATTGCTTCAACTGTCACTTCGGTATTAGTTGATGGATGCTTGCTTATTTTGCGAGTGTCAAGGAATCCTGTTCCCCAAGAAAACTCCATAATCCGTGAAACACCCTTTTCAACCAAGAAATACTGCTTACCCTCCAGTTCTTCATCCCAGTTGATGTTGCTGGTAAATCCATCACCGGCAGATTTGTTGGTTAACACAGCGGTCGACGTATAGGGTCCCCAGCGCAATTCCACTTCTCTTGTCCCCGGAATGCCCGGCACAGTACATTTGCTTTCTGTTGCCCCCTCCATCTTGCCGCCGCCAACGTACCACTCATATGCATAGCTTCCACTTTCCGCCGTTCTGTTTGCTTGGAAATCTCCCGACTTCGGCGAATCTCCCAAAAAACCGTAATACCGTTGCACCTTTGACTGCGGCTCGATCCGCAGCTTATTCATCACCGCCACGGTGATGGTCTTATAAGCACTTTCTTCCGTTCCGCTGCTCTCCACAGCCTCGGCCTTCATCTGGAACGTAAACGGTTTGTCATACTCATTGGCGTCCAAGCCGGTCACAGTAACAGAGCCACCGGTGGCAGTACCGTCCGCCAACTGCTGGTTCCCATAGTTCCATTCCACCGTGGCCCGCATCCGCTGAGTCTCCCTGCCATCTACCATCACACTCTCCCACACTGTCTGGGGGCCCACATGGCCGGTGATAGGCGTCCAGTTTGAACCATCCGTGGAGAAAGACCACTGTGTCTGGGTATTGGCCGCCCCCTGCACATAACTCTGGAGCGTCACCACATCTGCGGTGGGATAGCTCTCGCTGTGCTTCTGCTCCACCTTCGCATCAGCGGAGATTCCGCCGCCCAGATTCACAGCATCCAATAGCTTTTCTGCTCCGTCTATGATTTGGATATTTCCTGATGCCTCCTCTGCTCTTTTCGCGGAACGGTACACGGAGAAATACATATAGTCCACGGATTGTTCCTGCGTATCATTGTTGTGATAAGTCAGCATCACCAGATATCTGGCGTTAGCAGGATGCTCTGTCAGATTAAGTGGGTACTCGCCGCTTTCGGCGTCTGTATTGGGCAGTGTCACACCTCTGGACACTTCGTCTCCTTTACTCCCGTCCTCGTCGACACGATATACATTCCAATCATACTGGTCATTGGTGGTATCCGTTTTTGGCCCGTTAAAAAGATGCGGCGTAAAGGTCAGTTTAATATCCTTCCCCGGCTCTGCCGTCAGATCCAGTTGATACGGATATCCCGACTTCGAAGCAGTTCCACCTTCCACATCCAAGCAGGGCGTAGCGGATGCCTCCTTAATCAAAGCCCGGGCTCCCTTCATCTGAACGTCCATTTTAGCTGTCAACTGACGCTCCTCTGGCAACTGCGTATTCATAGCCCATTCGGCAACAGCCTGCACTGTACCGCTGGCGGCGCCGGTGACCTCCAGGCCTCCATCCGCCAGCTTTTTTGTGGTCAACACCCGAACACCGGTAATGGGATCCTCCTCCGGAGTGATAACAGGATATCCATCCTTTATCTTCATCCAGTTATCAAAAATACTGCCGTCGGTAGACCAGTTTGCCGTTGGTTTAATATTATATAGGTCATCAAATTCACTTTTGGGGTTATTTGGCAAAAGATTCTTTAAAACCGTTGTCAGTGTAGCCGTCCGTTTACTGCTGTTCTCGCTGCTCAGCGCCAGATAGCCAAGCACCTCATTGCCCAAATAATCATCACTGCCTGTCTTTCTTCCTTCATTCAATCCACCGACAGGTGAAAGCTCAATACTTCCACTGTATACCACCACAACAGCCCGCAAAGTATAACCGCCGGCTATCACGTCAAAATATGCAACGCGATTCTTATCGTTATTCCCCTTTATGTCTCTCACTGTTATGTCGATTTGCGTCAGACCATTTGCGTCTTTTGGACTGCATTGTACACCAGTTTTGTTGTCAAAAATTTGGCCGGAAAACTTCTTAGGAACTTTCACCGTAATATCCGCGCTGTCGCCGTCGACCGCTGCCCAAATGGTTGCCGTGCCTCCATTGGGCACCAAAACAACCTGAATCTCATTCTTACCGTCCGGGCTGTTATACAGCTTGATGCCCTTCACGGTCTGCACCGGCCAGCTTCCGTAGTGGGGCATGCTCAGTCCCGGGAAGGGATAGGCTTGTCCGTTCAGCTCCGCTCGGTACGGATGAGTTTCCGCCGCGGAAAGAGCCTTCCAACTGCTGCCCCTGGTCTTCAGTTCCTCATAGCTCTTAGGCACCGCCTTCTCCGTTGCCACAGAGGGAGTATTCACATCAAGATAAGCGCAGGCAACAACGGGGCCAGCGGCAAAGCCATATTGGGGTTTCGTTCCCGTAGGCGTACCGTCTTCATTGTTATAAGACACCGCACAATACGAATTAGAGAACTCACCGCTCCCGTTGGCAAATCCGCTGACGGTCCCACCGGAAGACGCGATATTGCCCGCCGCGTAGCATCCGGTGACGTTTCCGCCGGTCATGCTGCCAATGAACATCGCGGATGTGCTGCCGGACAGGTTTTCCGCCGTGGCATAGCAATTTGTGATGGTACACCCGCTGGCGCTGCCGATCAGCCCGCCGACAGTATTTCCCTCCACCTTAGACAGTGCTGCAAAAGAATTTGTAATTGTGCAGCCTGTTGCACTACCGACCAATCCGCCAACAGTTCCACCTTTTACAATAAAGTCCGTTTTTAGTGCATTAAAGTCCTCAGTTTGTGGTTCCGTCTTCTCTGGTTTAATCGTTGTAGCATATATCCAGCAATCATCGATCCGAGCATTTTGGGCAGTATTCACCAGAGCGCCAACATTGCCGCTCCCCTCAATAATTGGGTTCACAATACGGATATGTTCCATCTGCATGTTCTCAGATGTACTATTAAACAGGCCAGCATCCAGTCCACGGATTTCCAATTTACCGCCATCGTAAGCCTTAATGCAGTCGTTTTCAATGGAGAAAAAATCACATTTGTCGGCAGGCCAATCGATTCTGCTTGTTTGCTTGACGTTAACTGCACTTGCACAAGCAAAACCGGAAAAACTATCCTCCAAATTCTGCAAATGGCGCGCACAGGCAACGGACACAATATTATTCTCATCCCGGTCCGCAAACAAACTATTTGTATCCTCCCGCGCGCTGGCGGACAGATAGCGAGTAATTACCTTCCCTTCTTCATCTTTCTCGTCCTCCGCCGACAGTTTCGCCGTCACCCGGATATTCGCGCCGGGGGTGATGGTCGGGCACACTTTTTTAAACTGCAGGCTCTCCTCCGTCAGGCTGTCCAGTACCAGTTCATATTTTCTGCTATCACCGGAACTGATATCCGTGCACCCCGTTTGGTCAAAAGAAAGCAGTACTTTCTGGCCGCCTTCCCCAGTTCCTTCAACCAAAACAGTTAATTCCGATGGAATAAGCGGCGCAGCTAAGTCATTTTTTTTATGTTGCTTCGGCACAGTGACAATGACCTTCAGTTCGTCACTATTTACGATCTCCAGCACAGGCGGCAGCAGCTGCTCCACGGCGCCCCGGGGCAGGTCGGTGCCGTCATAGTATCCGATACGCTTTTCCGCGCGCGCCTCTCCCGCGCTTCCGCTCTGTCTCCTGCTGTTGGAGTAGGCTCCGTTCTGAATATAACCGACATTCCACTCATCGCACCCAGGCGACGCAAAGCTCCCGTTCTTCTCGCCGTAATACACCTCCACAACCATAGCGGATCCGGCGTTATACCAGATGGCGATATGATTCTCGGCCACAGCAGGCTCCACGGCCCCATCCGGCAGCAGGAAATCCGTGTCACCGTCAAACAGCCAGTACCAGCCCTCCTGGCCTTCCACCTGGTCTCCTTCAGGGGCGGACAGCGTCCCGTCGGCCTTCCGGGCAGTCAGCGTATTCTGCGCGGCCAGGAAGATCTCCCGGGCGGTATCGTCCAGTTCCCGCATCTTCAAAGTTTTGCTGGCCGCAATGACGGCGGGAACTGCCACCGCTATGAGGACCGCGAGGATCGCCACCACGGTCAGCAGTTCCGTCATGGAAAAGCCGCTTTTGCTCCGTTTCATTTGCTCCCGCCCCCTTTACATAACATATAAAGAATCGATTGTATTCTATCACATATCGCGTCTGATGGCAAACAACAGTCCAATATTTTTTTACTTTTCTCTCAATATTTTCAGAAACGGTATTTTTCCCCTTTATTTCGAGAAAATCCCCCTTGAAAATCCTGTATTTTACAAAATATTCATCCTGGAACTGGAAACAGGGCTTGATTTACAAAAAGAATATGTGTATGATAGGTTTACGATAAAAGGTGGATTTTCATGCATTATGAGAGTTTTCTCCGATATTTGCGGGAAAGGAACATGGAATGGCATATAAACGTCTGGGCGACCTGCTGATCTCCGCCGGTCTCATCTCGGATGAGCAGCTGGGAAAAGCGCTGGAGCTTCAAAAAACTTCAAAAAAACGCCTGGGCGATGTGCTGACCGAATCCGGCATCATCACGGAGCAGCAGTTGATCGAGGCACTGGAAATGCAGCTGGGTGTGGAATTTATCGACCTTTCCAAAACCATCCTGCCCCCGGAACTGGCCCAGGTGCTGCCCAAGAGCATCGCCAAGCGTCACAATGTGGTGCCCGTCCGGCTGGATAAAGATGAAATTTACCTGGCCATGAGCGATCCCCTGAATTTCATGGCGGTGGAGGACGTCAAGCAGGCCACCCACCGCCGCGTGGTGCCCATGATCGCCACCAGCGAGGCGGTGGACCGGGCCATCATGACCCTCTACGGCAACGAGAACGCCGCCCGGGCCATTGAGGAGATGCGCCGGGAGGTAGGCGAAGACGCCGCGTCCACCCAGGTCTCTTCCACTGCTCTGAACGAAGACGATACCCATTCCGCCCCTACCATTCGTTTGGTGAACTCCATCATCGAGCGTGCGGTCACCGAGCGTGCCAGCGACATCCATCTGGAACCCCGGGAGGGCGAGATGGCCGTCCGCATGCGGGTGGACGGCATCCTGCGCAATGTCCTCACCGTGCCCCGGAACCTCCAGGGTTCCGTCATCTCCCGCCTGAAGGTCATGGGTGGCATGAACACCTCCGAACGGAAAATTCCCCAGGACGGCCGTTCCAATGTGCGGGTGAAGCAGAGCGACATCGATCTGCGTATCTCCACCCTTCCCACCATCTACGGCGAAAAAATGGTCATCCGCCTGCTGGACAAGAGCAGCCAGATTCTCACGCCCCAGGGCATCGGCCTGGATGAGCGGAATCTGGAGCGGTATCAGTACCTGATGCGCAGCACCAGCGGCGTGTTCCTGATCGCGGGCCCCACCGGCAGCGGTAAGTCCTCCACCATGAGCACCATGGTGCGGCAGCTGAATACGGAATCCGTCAACGTTGTCACGCTGGAAGACCCCGTGGAGTACAACATCGACGGTGTCAACCAGGTGCAGATCAACGAAAAAGTCGGCATGACTTTCGCAAACGGCCTCCGTTCCATTCTGCGTCAGGACCCGGACATCATCTCCGTGGGCGAGATTCGGGACGGCGAGACCGCCGAGATCGCCATGCGGGCCGCCATCACGGGCCATTTGGTCCTCTCCACCATCCACACCAGCGACGCGGCGGCCACGCTGGACCGCCTGTTTGACATCGGCGTGGAGCCCTACCTCACCGCCAGCGCCCTGAAGGGCGTCATCGCCCAGCGTCTGGTGCGGAAGGTCTGTCCCCACTGCCGCAGGGCCTACACCCCCACCGACGAGGAGCTGGAGCTGCTGGGCATGGAGCGCACCCCCGGCCTCCAGTTCTACAAGGGCGAGGGCTGCCCCATGTGCTTCCACACCGGCTACCGGGGCCGCACCGGTGTCTTTGAGATCTTGCTCATCGACCGCCAGCTCCGCCGCCTAATCCTGGCCCGCGCCGACCGGGAAGCGATTCTGGCTTCCGCCCGGAAGGGCGGGTTCCTCTCCCTGGCGGACCGCTGCCGGGAACTGGTAGCGGAGGGCGTCACCTCTTCGGAAGAAGCCGCCCGCACCATCCACTCCACCGACGAATGATTCTGCCTTCGGAGGTCTTTTATGCTGGTAGAAACTTTGATCGAACAGGCCGCCGCCTGTAAAGCGTCCGACCTTCACATCGCATACGGCGTACCGCCCAAGGTACGGCGGGACGGCGAGCTGCAGGACCTGGAGGGCTTCGCCCCCCTCACCGACCAGGACTGCGAGACCGTCGCCCAAGAGCTGCTGGGCGAATCCATGCCCGCCCTGGGCGAGCGGGACCTGTCCATAGAGCTGGCGGGACGCCGGGTCCGTGTGAACCTGTTCCGCCAGAGCGGCCATGTCTCCGCCGCTCTGCGTATTTTGGCGGACTCCATCCCTGAGCTGGACGCTCTGGGCCTGCCCCCGGCGGTGCAGAACTTCCCCGCCCTCCAGCGGGGCATCGTCCTGGTCACCGGCGAGACCGGCTCCGGCAAATCCACCACCCTGGCCGCCATTCTCCGCCGCATCAACGAGACCCGGCGGGACCACATCATCACCCTGGAGGACCCCATCGAATATATCCATGCCCCGGTCCAGTGCCTCATCAACCAGCGGGAGATCGGCCGGGATACGGAGAGCTACGCCGAGGGTCTCCGGGCCATCCTGCGCGAGGATCCGGACGTCATCCTCATCGGCGAGATGCGTGACCTCATCACCATTGAAACGGCCCTCACCGCGGCGGAGACGGGCCACCTGGTCTTCGCCACGCTGCACACCAACTCCGCTGCCGACTCCATCGACCGCATGGTGGACGTGTTCCCCGCCGAGCGGCAGCGCCAGATCCGGATGCAGCTGTCCATGACGCTGCAGGCCGTTCTGGCCCAACAGCTTCTGCCCCGCCGGGGCGGTGGCCGGGTGGCCGCCTGTGAGCTGATGGTGGTCTCCCCCGCCATCCGCAACCTGATCCGGGAGGGCAAGACCCCCCAGATCGCCAACGCGGTGGCGACCTCCGCCGACCTGGGCGGCATCACCATGGACAACGCTCTGATCCGCCTGTTCAAGGACAAGCTGATCACCGCCGACACCGCCCGCGCCGCGGCCCACGACCCCGACTACGTGAAAAAGAACACGCTGTTCTGATCTCTCCATTCCACCGACTGCCACGGAGGTGTCCCCATGACCGCTTACAAGTACAAAGCCCTTTCCCGCGACGGCAGCAAGGTCAGCGGCGTGGTGGAAGCCTACGACGAATTTGAAGCCGTCGCAAAGATCAAAGCCGACTGCTCCGTGGTCCTGAAGATCACCCCGGTGGCAGAGAAGCGCCGGGAGCGCATCGACCTGAACGAGCCCATGTGGGTCAGTGACAAGGTTCTCTCCTTGACAGCCTCTCAGTTTGCCATCCTGCTGAAAGCGGGCATGCCCACCGCCCGGACGGTGGAGATCATCGCCCAGCAGACCACGGACAAGCTGATGAAGCGCATCCTGACGGAGGTGGCGAAGGACGTCGCCGCCGGCTACAGCCTGTCCCAGAGTCTGGAGACCCGGGGCAAAAAGATCCCCCTGACCTTTATCGAGACAGTCCGGGCCGGCGAGGAATCCGGTACGCTGGAGGAATCCTTCGCCCGGCTGGTAACCTATTACGAAAAGTCCCACAAAATTCGCTCCAAGGTCCGCAGCGCCATGATGTACCCCATCTTCCTGTCCGTTCTGGCGGTGGCGGTCATTATCATCATCGTGAAAGTCACGGTCCCCGTGGTGACGAGCATGATCGTGGGCAACGGCGGCAAGCTGCCCCTGCCCACCCGGATGCTGCTGGGGGCGTATAACTTCTTCGGCAAATGGTGGTGGGCGTTCATCGGCGTCATCGTCGCCGCCGTCATCTGCATCATCCTGTACCGCAAGACGGAAAACGGCCGCCTTCGGTTCGCGAAGCTCTCCATGAAGCTGCCCGTCCTGGGGAAGATCAGTGTGCTGAAAAGCGCCTCCCAGTTTGCCGGGACCATGGCGACACTGCTGTCGGCGGGCCTGCCCATCACCAACGCGCTGACCATCACCGGCAAGGTGCTGGACAACTACGCCGTGGGCCTGACGGTAGGCGCCTGCACCCTGGGCATTGAGGAGGGCAAGCGTCTGGGCGACGTGCTGCGGACGAATCCCTACCTGCCGCCCCTGCTGACGGAGATGACCGCCGTGGGCGAGGAGTCCGGCGCCCTGGAGGGCACCCTCACCACCATCGGCTCCTATTTCGACAGCGAGGTGGAGCAGGCCAGCGCCAAGGCCCTCTCCATGCTGGAGCCTATGATCACAGTGGTCATGGGTGTGGTGATTGGCTTCATCGTCATCGCGCTGTATCTGCCCATGTTCACGATGTATGCGGGAATGTAAGAACGGAAACCGGGGCGGATTCGCCTTGCCCCGGTTCTCTTTTCTGGCCGAATGAAAGCGCATGGTGTCCGATGCGTTTTGATTTGCCCAGAACATCCTCTGGGTAAAACCGTAAACCTCCCGCCGGGGCCTTACAACCCGGGCCTGCCGCGGGAAACATATTTCAAGGAGGGAACCCAAATGATTTCTACTCTGAAAAAGAAGCTCAACAAAAAGGGCTTCACCCTGGCCGAGCTGCTGGTGGTCGTGGCTATCATTGCCATTCTGGTCGCCATTGCGATCCCCGTCTTTAGTTCTCAGCTGGAAAATGCCAGAAAGTCCACCGATGAAGCAAATATTCGTTCCGCTTATTCAATAGCTCAGACCGCTACTCTGCTTCAGGGCACGAGCGGCGAGATTCTCGATACTGCTAAGTCTCCTTATCGTTTCCAAAAGGACGGTTCTTTTGCCGGTAACGATGTAGCTACTACCAACGATTATGTAATGAAGCACACAGATGGTACTGTAACGGTTGATACGGTTCCCGGTGTATCTTTTGCTGCCAACGCAAAAATCACCGCCAAATGGAATTCTACTTCCAGCACTTGGGAAATCGACGCTGGTGGCACTGGTGGCGCTGGTGGCGCTGGTGGCGCTGGTTAATCACTGTTGCCATTATCTTTCAATGAGCTCCGATGGGTTGCGGAGATCGCCCCCCCTGCGGAAGCAGGGGCGGGGGGCCTGTTTCCAGGCCCTTCGCCCGTGCTTCCGCCTCCCTGCGTAAAAGGAAGGTAAGTATGGTGCGCAGATTCAAAAAAGGATTTACCCTTGCCGAATTGTTGATTGTCGTTGCCATTATTGCTGTTTTGGTTGCTATCTCTATTCCGATTTTTAACAGTCAGTTGGAAAAATCCAGACGGGCTGTTGATTTGCATACTGCCCGAACCATAGAATCAATCTTGGCAAATGCTGTAAATGATGGAACGATACAATTTCCGTCAAAGATGAATAATAGTAGCAATTACAGTGTTTTTGTTGCGATTGCTCGGGATAAAAATAATTTTCCACTAGATTACATCACAAAATATAACATAGACCCTAAAAACGACACATTGTTTTGCGGTGCAGATAAATCTGTTGTTATAAATAATGTTACGAGTACTAATTGGGACAAGTATCAAACAGAAGTAGAAAACTTATTAATAAATTCCGGCTTGAATATCAATAGTCTCAAAGTAACCAGTAAAAGTGCCAACAACGGCGGTTGGGACTGGATTATCGTAAATGTTGGATATGTCAAAAAAGTGGGGCTTGTTACGAGAATTTATAGTGGGGAAGCTAATAAAAATGGTGATGCAAGTTTAAATTTGGGAAATACCAATATTGAAAAACTTATCAATCGTCAATAACCATAAGAAAGAAGCCATTGCATCGACGGTAATGTTAGTGTGAATGGCCTCCTCCGTTTGGGTACACCAGAATATTTTGTGTATGTGAATTTCGTCAAAGTCAAGAATAAAGAAAGGTCATTCCCATGAGTAAATTCAAATCCCAAAAAGGGTTTACCCTTGCGGAACTGCTGGTAGTTGTCGCCATCATCGCCGTTCTGGTCGCCGTTGCCATCCCCGTATTCAGCGCCTCCCAGAAGAAAGCGAAACTGGCCGCCGATGATGCCATGATTCGGGAAGCATATGCTTTGATGCAATACGCCAAAATCACCGAAGAAATCACCATTGATGGCACTACAAAAACGCTTTCCGACTGTATAAGGGAAGGAAGTTTTTCAGGATTCTTGTATTTTACAAACGGTGCTACATTAAGCGCCAGTGCAGACAACGCTTATAAACTGCAAGAAACCGACACGACCTGTAAACAGCTTCCGGTCATTCCGGACTATTGGTGTCATAATACCGGGCACCAAAAGGACTCTTATATTATGATTTGTATTTATGGAGATTCTAATTCTCCTTCTGTTGATATGATTGGAGTGTCATTTTAAATTTACGCTTGAAAGGCCTTTTATGCTGAATATCTCCCCCTTTCTAACCGCCTACGTCCTCTCCGTCACCACCCTCCTGGGCCTCGTGTTCGGCAGCTTTTGCAATGCCTGGGCCTGGCGTCTCGCCCATGGGGAGTCCATCGTTCACGGCCGCAGCCATTGCGCTGTCTGCGGCCATCCTCTCTCCGCCCGGGATCTGGTGCCCCTTTTGAGCTGGCTGTTCCTCCGGGGCAAATGCCGCTACTGCGGCGCCCCCATTTCCCCCCGCTACCCCGCGGTGGAGCTGGTCTCCGCCCTGTATTACGTTTCCGTCGTCCTCCGCTTCGGCCTGACCGTGGACGCCCTCCGCTTTCTCATCCTGGGCAGCCTCCTCCTCACGGCCTCCCTGGTGGACCTGGATACCATGGAGCTGCCCAACGGCCTCCTGCTGGCGGCGGCCCTGTCGGCCCTCCTCCGCCTCCCGGACGGCTGGAAAAGCGCCCTCCTGGGCGCGGTGGCGGTGTCCGTACCCCTGCTGCTCCTGGTCCTTCTGGCGGACAAGCTCCTGGGCCGGGAGACCATGGGCGGCGGCGATATCAAGCTGGTGGCCGTCCTGGGCCTCCACTTCGGCCCCCTCCAGACCCTCTTTCTGCTGATCCTCGCCTGCGTCCTGGGGCTGGCCCTGGGCGCGGCCATGAAAAAGGCCAAGGACGCCCCCTTCCCCTTCGGCCCCGCCCTGGCCCTGGCCGGGTGGCTCACCGCCCTCTGCGGCGGCCCGGCGGTGTCCTGGTACCTGTCCCTGTTCTGATTACTTCCCAAGGTGGTGTGTATATGTCCAAGACCATGCTCGGCTTTGATATCGGCGCCTGCGAACTGAAGCTCGTCCAGTGGGACGGCTCCAAGGTCCGCCGCGCCCTCACGGCCCCAATGCCGGACAATCTGGTGAAAAACGGCGTCATTATCTCCTACCCGGCTATGGCGGACTTCATCAAGGAGACCGCCCGGGAAAACCGCGTCTCCGGCCGGGACTGCGCCGTCATCCTCCCCGCCAGCCACGCCTTCCTCCGCCGCATCACCGTGCCCGCCATGACGGAGGAGCAGCTCCGGGTGAATCTGCCCTATGAGTTCCGGGACTTCCTGACCCTGGGCAAAGACAAGTATTTTTACGACTACGCCGTCAATTCCCTGGACCGTGACGAGGAGGGCACCCCGAAGCAGCTGGACCTGACCGCCGCCGCCGTGCCCAAGGAGGTCATTGAGGATTACCGCGACATGTTCCGCCGGGCAGGCTTCCGGCTCCGCACCGCCATCCCCGTGGAGTGCGCCTACGCAAACCTGCTCCGCGCCCACGGCGATACGGAGGGCAAGGAGTTCAGCTTCCTGGACCTGGGCCACACCGCCGCCCGGCTCCACATCTTCTCCGGCACCCGGTTCGAGGCCACCCGCGTCATCGACATCGGCCTCGGCTCCGTGGATGAGGCCATCTCCGACGCTATGGGCGTGGACGAGCACGTGGCCCGCACCTACAAGCACACCGACTATCAGGGGGCGCAGACTCTGGAGCCCGCTGTGAACGTCTATAACGCCATTGCCCTGGATTTCCGCAAGGCCGTCAACTTCTACGGCTTCAACAACCGGGAGAGCAATCTGCAGGACGCCTGGTGCTGCGGCGGCGGCGTCCATATCGCCGCGCTGCTGAAAACCATCGGCCAGTCCGTGGAGCTGGCGCTCCACGATGTGTCTGAACTGCTCCCCCCCGCCGCCCAGAGCGCGGAGGAGCTGAGCGTGTGTGCCGCCGCCATCGGCGCGGCTATCCAGTAAGGGGGTGTGGGCTTGAAGAAGAAACAAGTGACATACCCCTCCAAAACCACCCTGAACCTGGCCATGAAGGAGAAGAGCCAGTTTGCCCCCGGCAAGCTGATCCCCCTCCTGCTGGTGCTGACAGTCCTGGCGGGTCTGTTCGGGAAATTCGCCGTGGCGGATCGGTTGGCAAAGGTGGACCGGGCTCAGGCGGAGTTGAGCGCCCTCCAGCAGCAAAAGTCCTCTTTGGAGGCAGCCACCGCCGATTTTGAGGAGCTTTCTGAAAAATATGCCCGCTACTCCACCGGCTGGATGACGGAGGACGAACAGGCCGCCGTTACCAGAACGGAGATGCTCTCCCTGGTGGAAAACGAGCTGATGCCCGGCAGCCAGGTGCGGCGCGTGTCCGCCAGCGGCAATATTCTCTCCGTGGAGCTCGGCCGTGTCACGCTGGAGGATGCCTCCCGCATTGTCCAGAATCTCTACCAGCGGCCTGATGTGACCAATGTGGCGATCTACACCGCCAGCACGAAAGACGAGCCCGGTTCGCAGGCCACCGTGTCCCTGGTCATCACCATGACCCGCGTTTCGGAAGGAGGTGGCCAGCCGTGAAGCTGAGCAAACAATTCACCCGCCGGGAAAAGGTTTTGCTGATCATCCTGGCCCTGCTGCTGCTGTTCGCGGTCTATTTCCTGGCGGTCCACCGTCCGGTGACGGAAGCTCTGGACCGCATCCGGACAGAAAGCGAGACCATCTCCTCTGACCTGGTGGTGCTGGAAGCCAAGCATCAGCGCATGGAACAGATGCAAAAAGAGCTGGACGAGATCCTTGCGCAGCCCAATGTGGCTGAGATCCCCACCTACGACAACCTGCAGCAGGTGATGGACTTTTTGAATACCGTCCTCCGTTCCGCCAGTGAATACAGCCTGAGTTTCCAGAACCTGTCGCAGCCGGAGGACGGCAGCATCCTGCGCCGCACCACCCAGATGGCCTTTGTCAGCCCCTCTTACGAGGGGGCACAGGACATGGTCACGCAGCTGCAAAACTGTCCCTATCGCTGCCAGCTCAGTGATATCTCCATTGCCCCTGCCGCGGCTGACGGGCAGTCCCAGGACACCGCAGCCGCCCTGACGGACGGCCCCGTTGAGGTCTCCGTGACCGTTACTTTCTTCGAAAAATTGAGCTGAACCAAAAAGATGAGAGCCGTGCATTGGCTCTCATCTTTTTGCAGATTTTACCGCAAAAAATGCGGCATATTTTCTCTTTTTCGACACAATCTATGTTTGCGATACCCAGAGACCCGAACAATTTTGATGGATGAAAAGGAGAAAATCGTTATGTCTAGCAAGAATTCCAACCGTATCAATGTCCCCGAGGCCCGTGCCGCTATGGACAAGTTCAAGATGGAGGCCGCTTCCGAGGTCGGCGTCAACCTGAAGGAAGGCTACAACGGCGACCTGACCAGCCGTGAGGCCGGCTCCGTGGGCGGCCAGATGGTCAAGAAAATGACGACCATACGAACCGCGAACTATACGCGGGCGGACAGGACCGCTGTGGGACATAAGGCAGAAGTGAGGTACATAGCGGGGATCACGATTTAAGAACGAACACGGCGCCGCCCGTCAGTCAGAAATGAACGGCGCTGATTTTTGAAAAGCGTGAGTATCAGCAGATGATCAGCAGCAGAGGCGCAGATTTTACTCCGCGCCTCTGTTTTCGTCCGAATACAGCTGTCTGCTCCTAACATAACAGCGGTCGACGGGCACGCCAAGGGGCGGGGGCATCAGCCCCCGCCCTTCTCTCCCTCGGCAGCGGGCCGGTTCAGCCCGCAAACAACGATCTCATTTTTCCAAAAGGAGTTTCTATGAATACTCGGTTTAAAAGTATGTCAAGTGTTTAAGCTTTACTCCTGCGGCTCAACATGGTCAAAGCCCAGATACCCGCCCGTGTATCCAATGGTCTCCATGCATTCGTTCCACACATTCCACCATTTCTCTTCGGTCATAAACCACTTGGGGTCAACTTTGATAACGCCAACCGCGATCTTCATGCCCTTCTTCGCATCCGCGTTGGAAAGCGGCATCCGGGGAATGACTCCCTCGGCGCCCGCGGGATCGATGCAGTACATGCAGGTCAGGTCGGGAACCGTCATCAGATCCTCAAATTCATTCTCCCCGAGCTTCTTCTGCAGCAGAAGATTCTCATTCTGGAACCTGATGCAATATACATGGTCGGGATACCGGTCGCTCTGGACAGTCAACGTGCCGTAATCGAAGCCGCCATGCGTTTCTGTCGTGATGTCGGTAATGGTGCCCTTGCAGATGACCTTCGTATCCACCAGCTGCTGACGCGCTAATTCCTCAAACATGTCAGAATCCAATGCGTTTGAAGTCCGCAGGACCTCACCGATCTTTTTGCAGAGGGTGATCGTCCCCGTGCAGATCTTCGTTCTGACATCCTCCTTGCTCACCAGCCAGCCGGAAATACCCACCATATTTCCGAACTCGGAGCAGATGTCTCTTCCGATTTTTTCAGCCAGAGGCGCATTGTAGGGGTCCGCCAGTTCAACGCTGATCTTGTCATTCTTATCATTGGCAAGAGCCAGCGGAGAAGTCACACAGCCATTCACATTGAGCAGCAGCGTCTCCAGAGCGGGGACAGCGCGTCCCGCGCCGTCAGCATCCACAACGGGCATCTCAACGCCTTCCTCCTTGCTCTGAAGGCTGAGCAGGAATGGGAAGAATGTGCTGAATCCGCCCAGTTCAACGGGAATGTTGTACATGAGCTTCTTTCCGGCGCGTTCCGCGATCTCCTTCAGCAGTGCGGAAGCATTGGCGGCATACTTGGAGAAGTCAACGCCGACGATAGCGGCGGGAGCGCCCATGCCTGCCGTTGCAGAGGCATAGGAGCCGTCCGCCATATGCTCAGGCTCATACAGCTTGACAGTCATATCAGACCCGGTATGGCTTTCCTTGAACTTTTCCATCAGCATTGTGCCGCTGGTGATGGAGCCGCCTCCGCCTCCGCCCATCAGTGTTGCGCCCCAAATGATGTTTTTCATGTCCTGCTCGGTAATTAAAGTATACTTTTCACACATACGAGTTTCTCCTTTTCAATTGTATTTTTTGCGGGACGGCCCCGCGGGATAACAAAATCAGCGCTCAGGCGGACGCATATATGTAATTCAAAAACAGCTTCATCTCAGGCGTCAATGACCGGGAGTTCCCGCTCCAGCACTTAAAATTATAGTAACTTCTTCCCCGACTGTCGTTGACTGCGGAGACAGTTTTGAACCCTGAAATTGATCGGAAGCGCGAAAGTCCACGGGGCGAAAAAAAGGATGTTCTCCAGATGTGGAGAGCATCCTTTCTTATTTCTGCGCCGGCCGGGGATTTTTTCAAAAACGCCCCGCACTCCCGTCCGCCGTGCACCGGCTCCAATTTGCTCCTCGTGGTGCGGGGAGCGCAGAAGATCCTTTGCTCAGGCGTCACTCTGATTCGCATAGTAGTCCGTCAGACGTTTGATGGAAAGAGACAGATAGAGGTTAAAAGCCGCGGGCATTTTCACAATATCATATCCAAGCCGCCGGCCGATTTTATTCAGCCGGTACTTTACCGTGCTCTCATGGATATGCAGAAGTGCCGCCGCCTTTGATGTATTTTGATTCGCGTCAACCAGATATACCGTCAGTGTATGCAGCATATCTGTTTCGTCGCTGTGCCCGCAAAGCGGTTTTAAGTCAGAAAGATATTTTTCTTTCATGGCGGCATTGTTGTAAACCACATGATGGCAGGTCTCCGCGAAGGACAGTTCACGCAACGTAAAGATTTTTTTGTACGGATAGATCACACATGCGGTGGAGCAGTATTCTTCCATCAGCATGTACGCTTTCCTGCTGTCCAAAATGGAATCCAGCCCACCGCACCAGATCAGCAGCTCGTCCGGATACCGCTCGGAAATGCTTTCCTCAAATTCATTGGCAAGTTCTTCATCCACTTCCAAATGCTTATCATCATTCATAAATGCGACAACGCCTTTGTCAAACGCGTCAACAATTGCGGTTTTTCTGTTGTCGTAAAGATACTGCTTCACCAATTGCTTTTGCGCCGCGACCGTCTCCCGGGAAATGTCCGGAAGGATGGACCTGGGCCGCAGCACCCACATAATGCGGAGAGCCTTCAAGTCGATCCGAAAGCTCCCGGCGATCCGGTAAGCATCCCTCTCCTGCTGAGAATTTAAAATAATGCGTATCAGATCATCGGCTTCTTCCTTTTGCAGGTTTTCGCGCCACAAGCTATAAGAAGTCTGCAGCACTTCCACCGCCTGTTCCAGAAGTTCAGCATCGAGCGCATCCCTTTCAGCCATTGCGTATAAACGCAGTCCCTGCCACTGTTCCGCGTCAAATACGCACCGGCAAATTTCAAATTTCTTTTCGTGCAGTGTAAAGCAAAAAGGAAAGGATGCCTGCGTATTGTCAGCGCAGTCCCGAAACGCGTTGACATACTCCTCGGAAAGAGACATTGGCCAGGTAGCCAGCCCATGTTCCCGCCCACTCTGGTCAAGCAGCAAAAAGGAATACCGCAGGCGATCACTGAGCAGGCGGAGGATCCCTGATATGTTCCTCTGCCTTTCCCGCATATTGGCGATCTGCCTCAGCAATAACGGGACAAACCGCTGTTCTTTTTTCCGATCGTCAAAGATCCGTTCCAGGACCTCGGTAATGACCTCGTTATACCGGAGATTGTAAGCGTTTTCCGGCATGACGATCAGCGGAAAGTCCAAATTATTCGCCGTGTCGATCAGCCTTTTGTCGATGGATTTCAGCCAGTATCCCACATAATACAAAATCAGCCCGACCTCTCCGACTTCATGAAGGCGTTTGACCGCAACACACTGCGCCTCCACATCGTCCATAACGGATGTGAATGCGGAAATGATCAGCTCGTTTCCCAGAAAGAGGTCATCCGCCATAGCAAATACCTTGGCATATTCCAGTACGGAAACCGCCGTCACATATTGATCCAGGCCCTTGTGACCGGCAACGACTTTTGCCTCCCGCAAGGACGGCAGATGCAGGCAGTCTCTGACAGTAAGGCCCATAACGACTCCTCCCCAAAATCAGCCAATACAATCCTGTGATGTCATTAGTATCCTATATTTTTCATGCAAAATTTGGCGACTCTCATCGTGCGGCCCTTATCCCGGATCATTTCCCGCGCATGAAGGCCAAAAATCACGGTTCCTGACGAAAGAGGTCCGGCCCACTCCTCTTATATTTCAGGAATATTTCAGATTTCCTGTATACAATAACTTCACTCAAAATGGGAAGAAGGAATCAGTCCATGAAAAAGCTGCTCTCCATAGCACTTGCGCTGATGCTGGCGGTCTCCTGCATGAATGCGGCCGTGTTCGCTTCAGACGCGGAAGATACGACCGTCATCAGGTTATCCGACAGCGGGATCACCGTGGACGGAAAAACGGCCCCGACCGATGAGACGGCCGCCGTCTACACAGCCCACGACATCGTGTACTACGAAGCCGGAAAGGGCTTCACCTACGGGGAAGGCACCGCCGCCGACGAGCATGATGCCGGTGAAGCGGCGGCCCACACGGTCGTACACATCACCCAGCCCGGCACTTATACGCTCAGCGGCAGTCTGTCCGCCGGGCAGATCGCCGTGGATTTGGGAAAGGACGCGGTGGATGATCCGAACGCAGTGGTGACGCTGGTCCTCAACGGTGTGGACATCACCTGCACCGTGGCCCCCGCCGTAATCTTCTACAACGTCTACGAGTGCGGCTCCACCGATGCGGAAACAGCCGTAAAGGATGTGGATACGTCCGCGGCAGGCGCCCGTGTGGTCATTGCCGATGATACCGTCAACCATATTTCCGGCTCCTATGTGGCCAGAATTTATAAATCCTATACCCTCAGCGAGGATGGGACCCAGGTGACGGACAGCAAAAAGCTCCATAAATACGACGGCGCATTCTATTCCAAGATTTCCATGAACATAGATGGCGGCACCCGCGGCACCGGTGTGCTGGACATCACCGCCGAAAACGAGGGTCTGGACTCGGAGCTGCACCTCACCATCAACGGCGGCAATATCAAGATCCACTCCGGCAACGACAGCATCAACACCAACGAGGACGGCGTCTCCGTCACCACTATCAATGGCGGCAGCCTCACCATCGATGTCACCGGCGAGACCGGGGAGGGTGACGGCATCGACTCCAACGGCTGGCTGGTCATCAACGGCGGCACCGTCATCGCCGCCGCCTGCGGCTCCAGCATGGACGCCGGCATCGACTCCGACATGGGCATCTACCTCAACGGCGGCACCGTCATCGCCACCGGCAATATGTATGACAGGATCGACGGCGGAAACAGCAATTACGCGGTGTTCTCCTTCGCCCAGCGGCAGTCCGGCGGCACGGCATATTCCCTGAAAAGTGCGGCAGGAGAAACCATCGCGGAATTTACTCCCGCCAACGATTTCACGTATCTGATCTACGCGTCTCCTGAGCTGACCGCCGGGAACTACACCTTCTGGCAGGGAAATACCCAGCTGGCGGGACTTGCGTCCAGCGGCGCGGGCGGCCCCGGCGGCGGAAAGGGAGACCAGGCGCCTCCCGCCGGTTTCGACCCATCGGAAGTTCAAAAGCCCGACGGTGCTCAGGGCCAGCGTCCGGAGGGCATGCCGGAACCGCCCCAGGGCGGCTTCCCGGAGGGCATGCCGGAATTTCCCCGGGGTGATCTTCCCGAGGGCCAGACGCCGGAAGCGGGCATGATGCCGCCGGATGGCTCACGCCCCGGTCATTTCGGCGGTGATGCCCAAAGCGGCAGCCGCACAAAACTCTTTGCGGTTACAGCCGGTGGAAGCTTCTTCACCGGCCTCTCTGCCGCCACGGACGACGATTCTGATCTCCCCTTCTCTGATGTGGCGCCGGACAGCTGGTGCTATGAGGCTGTAAAGTCCGCCTATGAGGAGGCCGTCATCACCGGCACCTCCGCCACCGCGTTCTCTCCCGACAAAGCACTGACCCGCGGTCAGGCGGTCACGATCCTGTGGCGGCTGGAAGGCAGCCCCGTGGTAAACTACGCCATGAATTTCTCCGATGTGACGGAAAACACCGATTGCGCCGAAGCGGTCCGCTGGGCAGCATCCTGCGGGATCGCACAGGGTTACAGCAGCGGAGCTTTTGGCGTCAGCGATCCCGTCACCCGGGAACAGTTCGCAGCCCTTCTTTACCGCTGCGCGCAGAGCAAGGGGCAGGGCTTCACAGGCACCTGGGCTTTCCCGCTGAATTATCCGGACGCACAGCAGGTCAGCGGTTTTGCTTATGAACCGCTGTGCTGGCTGACGATGAACGGCGTCATCTCCGGCACGAACAGCGGCATGCTGAATCCTCAGGGTACCGCCACCCGCGCGCAGGCTGTTGTGATGCTCCAGCGGTATCTGGCCCTGTAAAAAGCGCATCCCTTAAAAAAACCGTCAAAAAATGTCCCGCCATACGGCTTTCAGCCGCATGACGGGACATTTTTTATACATGCGTTGGTGCTTTCAGACAGTGCCGTTTTGCGAACGGTTCAGGTATTTGACCGCCGCCCGCAGCTTGCTGCGGTAGCCCGTGCACCGGCAGAGGTTTCCGGCCAGATACGCCTGCACCGTCTCCTCGGAAACAGGTGCGGAGACCTCCTTCTCCATGGCCAGTATCGTCATGATATAGCCGGGTGCGCAGAAGCCGCACTGGTCGCCGCCTTCCGCCACCAGGTATGACGCGAGAACGCGGGCCTGCGGTTCCACACCCTCCACGGTGGTGACCTCCCGCCCGCTCAGACGGCACAGCAGCAGAGAACAGGACAGCACCGGCTTTCCATCCAGCCAGACCGTGCACATGCCGCAGGTCCCCTGCTCGCACCCGCATTTGACGCTGGTGCATCCATGCTCCCGCAGGGCGTCCGCCAGCGTCTGGGACAGAGTGGTCTCCCAGGTCACCGGCCGCCCGTTGACATGTAAACTTACCTGCATACGCCCTCTCCTTCCATTGCCCGCCGGACGATGGCCGGACAGATCCGGCGCCGGTAATCCGCCGTGGCTTTCAGGTCATCCCCCATGCGGAAGGATGCGCCGCAGTCCGCCGCGATCTCCCGGATGTCCCGGCTGGCCGGACAGGTTCTGACCTCGGTCAAAAAGGGCCGGGCGCCTACGGCGATCCGCCACGTCCCCTCCCGCAGGCAGGCCGCCGCGCACAAAATAGGTTGGTCCACATAGCTGTTCCGCACGGCGCAGAAGCCCGTCTGCCCCGGCTCCCGGTCCACCAGAAGCTCGCAGACGATGTCCTCCGGCGGTGCGTTCAGGTACGTCTCCAGTGGGACAGTTCCGCCCCGGTACAGCACCGCCTGCGCGTCCAGGGCCAAAAGCGCCGTCAGAAACTCGCTCTGCGGGAAGCGTGCGCCCACAGCTCCGCCCACGGTGATGAGGTTCCGCAGGGCCGGGCCCTGGAGGTGCCGCACCGACGCGGGCAGGATCGACAAGCAGCCCGTTTGCAGCGCCGGGTCGGTCTCCAGCGTCCGCAGCACCGTCATCGCGCCAATGCGGAGCCGGCATCCGTCTCGGGTGATCCCGCTGGGCAGCAGATGGGTCAGTTCCACGCCTACCGTGGGCTCCCCCGCCTGCAGCTGGGACAGCGTTCCCCCTGCCAGCGCCGTGTGATGCGGCAGGCGAAGCAGTTCGTATGCCTCCTCCAATGAGGCGGGCGTTTTCAATTCCGTCAGCTTCAGCATGGCAGGCGTCCTCCCTTCTCTTTTTGCTCCTCCAGCGCGGCCAGCACCTTTTCCGGTGTGATGGGCAGGGTGTTCAGCTGGCAGCCGGTGGCGTGGAGCAGCGCTTCCCGGATAGCGGGAGCCGCCGTATGGAACGTCACCTCACCCATGGACTTCGCGCCGTAGGGACCGGAGGGCTCGAAGCTCTCAAGGAATTCCACCTGGATCGGCGGAACGTCCATGGAACAGGGGATCCGGTATTTCTGCAGGTCATTGGAAAGCATGGCGCCCGTTTTGCTGAACCGCATGTCCTCATAGAGGGCGTAGCCCATGCACTGGGCGATGCCGCCCTCCACCTGGACCCGGGCCAGATTGGGATTGATGACCGTGCCGCAGTCCACCATGGCCACATAATTCAGCAGCGTCACCTTTCCGGTCTCGGTATCCACCCGCAGCTTGACAAAGCCCGCCACATAGGGCGGCGGCGCGGAGGGACATTTGAACGCGCCCGTGCAGGTCAGCTGCTCCGCGCTGGAGAAGCTGGCGATCTTATGGGAAAACTCCTCCAGGGTGTCCACCCGGTTTCCGCCGCCGTCCAGCAGTTCTCCGTCCGACAGGTGCGGCGGTTCTTCCAGACCGTAGAGCTTCTGCGCCGTCTCCCCGATCCTCCGGAGCATCTGCTCGCAGGCGTCCTTTACCGCATTGCCTGTCACATAGGTGGTGGAGGAGGCGTAAGCACCCTTGTCGTAGGGGGTGGTCTTGGTG
Source organism: Oscillibacter valericigenes (assembly GCF_021531435.1). Lineage (GTDB taxonomy): Bacteria > Bacillota > Clostridia > Oscillospirales > Oscillospiraceae > Oscillibacter > Oscillibacter valericigenes_B. The sequence goes on along the minus strand of NZ_JAFBIS010000001.1, from coordinate 93,809 downwards.
TCGGACACCTCGATCTGCACCCGCTCCATATCCACGTTCAGCGTCTGGGAGGCGATCTGCAGCAGGATCGTATCGCCGCCGGTACCCAGGTCACAGGCTCCGGCAAACAGCGTAAAGCTGCCGTCATAATTCAGCGACACCGTGGCGTTCACGCTGTCCAGCCCGCCGATGCCGGAGCCGTGCATGTCAATGGCCATGCCGACAGCCTGGATCGTGTGGTCATCTACCCGATGGCTGGGGTATTCCTCCTCCCAGCCGATCAGCTCCCGCCCCCTGCGGATCAGTTCCTCCAGCCGGCTGCTGTTCACCACGCCGCCGGAGAGGAAGGGGTGCTTCTCGCCCTGATGAATGATGTTTTTCAGCCGCAGCTCACTGGAGTCCATCCCCAGCTTCCAGGCCAGGTCACTGACCGCTCCCTCCAGGCCATAGACCACCTGGGGCGCGCCAAAGCCCCGGAAGGCGCCCGCCGGCACCAGGTTGGTGTAGGCGGCCCGGCCGGTGAACCGCTCCGCCTCGCAGCACCGGTAGATGGGCATGGTATTGCCGCCGCCCACGTTCAGCACGTCAAAGCTGTGCTCCCCGTGGGCGCCGCCGTTGATGAGCATATCAATGTCCAGGGCACGGAACGTCCCGTCCCTGGACGCGCCCAGGCGGATGCGGGAGCGGGCCGCGTGGCGGGTATTGCTGATGGTCATGCTCTCCTCCCGGGAGAGGACCAGGGCGCAGGGACGGTCGGTCTTCAGCACGGCCGCCGCCACCAGGCCCTCGAAATAAGAGGTGTTCTTGCCGCCGAAAGCGCCGCCCACCTTGGGCTTGATGACCCGCAGGCGGTAGGCAGGGATCCCCAGCCCCTCCGTAATGATGCGCTGGGTATTGAACACCGACTGGCAGGAGGTGATCATCACCAGCCGCCCCCGGCCGTCGGGATAGCAGTAGGTGCGGTGGGTCTCTGCCTGAATATGGGCCTGGGCCTGGGTGTGGACGGTCACGTCCTCCACCACGTCGCAGTCCGCCAGAACGGTCTCCACATCCTGATAGACCCGGTCCTTCCGGGCGATGATGTTCCGCTCCGGGACATGGCCGTTGTCAAAATGGACAAAGCTCTCCCCCGGTCCATAGAGCGGGATGCCGTCGTCAATGGCCGTCTCATAGTCGAAATGGGGCGTGCGGAGCCGGTAGGTCACATCCACCAGGCGGGCGCCTGCTTCGGCGGCCTCCTCCGTCTCCGCGACTATCACGGCCACCGGCTCGCCCACGAACCGCACGGTGCGTTCCAGGATCACCCGGTCATGGGTGGACCCCTCCGGGGCCGCCTCCGCTGCCAGAGTGATGGGATGGTCCTGGGGAACGTCCTCATAGGTCAGTACGCACACCACGCCGTGGACCGCCAGGGCACGGGCCGTATCGATCTTCTCAATATAGGCAAAGGCGTGGGGACTCTGTACGATTTTCAGCCGCAGGGCGTTCCGGGGGATGAAATCCTCCACATACAAAGGTTTGCCCAGGCAGGCGGCCATGCCGTCCACCTTTCCAACGGGCTTTTGGATCACGGGATCCGCCTCCTCTCTTTCATGCCGGCGTCCGGCCCGCTTTTCATTTCAGCAGAGCCTCCATGACGCCCTGATAGCAGTCCGCCACTTTGTGCAGCTCGCTGAGTTCGATGTACTCGTTGACCGTGTGGGCCAAATTCTCCCGGGACGGGCCGATGCCCAGCGTGCGGATACCGGCCTCGCCGGCGTAGTGGCTGCCGTTGGTGCAGAAGTTGTACTGGGTGATCTCCGGCTCATAGCCCATCTCATGGAGCTTTTCCAGCACATCCTGCACAAAGGGTTCCTCCCGGTCATACAGCCAGCCGGGGAAGAATCGCTCCCCCTCGATGGTCTCGCCGGTGTAGCACAGCTCCTTCCCCACCGCGAAGGACGCCTTCGCCTTCAGGGCAGGGTCCTCCGCCATCATCCGGTCCAGCAGGTCCTGGATGGGCTTCAGCACGCTCTCCTTGGTCTCGCCCACCAGCAGGCGGCGGTCATAGGTGGCCCGGCAGTATTCGGGGACCACGGAGGCGCCGGGATAGGGCGAGGACTTGATGTCCGTCAGCTCCAGGATGCCCTTGCCCATGACGGGGTGGCTGGGAGGCGTCAGCTTCCGGATCTCCTCGATGACGCGGCACATCCCGTACACGGCGTTGACGCCCTTCTCCGGGTTAGCGGAGTGGGCGGGTACGCCGAAGGTCTCCACCACGATCTCGGCCCGGCCCCGCTGTCCGATCTTCACGTTGCACAGGGAAGCCTCGCCGATGACCACCACATCCGGCTTCACATATTCGCTGATGGCCCGGGCCGCCACGCCCTCAAAGCACTCCTCATGGACCACGCCGGCCACATAAATATCTCCGGCGAAATCATTTCCGCAGTCTTTTGCGAAGAACACAGCCGCCGCCAGCATGGCGGACAGGGCGCCTTTCATATCCGAGGTGCCCCGGCCGTACATCCGGCCGTCCACGATCTCAGCTCCGAAGGGGTCGTGCTCCCACTTGGAGGCATCCGTCACCGGCACCGTGTCCATGTGCCCGTCAAAAAGGATGCGGGGACCGGGGCGGCTGCCCTTGATATGGCAGATGCAGTTTCCATACCGGTCCACATGGATGTCGCGGAAGCCGTTGGCCTCCCAGAAGGTCTTCATCTCCTCCGCCACCAGGTTTTCGTGGCCGCTGTAACTCTGGGCCTTTATCATCTTTCCGCAAAGCGCGGTCAGCTGTTCCTTTCTGCTCTCGTCCATCATGGTCATATTCTCCCTTTCCTCATTTGATTTTCTCATAAAATTCGGCTGACTGCTGCTCCCGCTGCAGGTCACGCTCCGTCTGCGGCGCGTTGTCCGCCGTCAGCGCTCCCGTCGGGCACACGTCCACACATAAGCCGCAGCTCCGGCATTTGTCCATATCCACCCGCATCTCCGGGAACTCCAGTTTCCTGGCGCCGTAGCAACACACCCGCTCACATTTCCGGCAGGCAACGCAGCGCTTGCCGCCGTCCTCCCGGAAGGGGGAAAAGCGGAAATCCAGGGCGCACACCGTTTCCTTTTGGGGGAAGTTCGGCAGCGCCGCCCGGTACGCCTCCTGCACCGAGCCGTAGCCCAGCTCCGCCAGCAGCTCCGAAAGGCCCATGCACAGCTTTTCCACATACTCCACGCCGTGCAATATCGCCGCGGTGCAGACGCCCACGCCCATGGCCCCCGCCATCAGGTACTCCACCGCGTCCTCCGGCTTCATGCAGCCGCCGGATGCATACAGGTTCCGCAGGCCGGGGTTGTTCCGGGCGATCTCCGCGTTGATGCGCATGGCGATGGGCCGCATGGCCGCGCCGGTCATCCAGCCATAGCCGTCGCCGCTCATCAGCGCCGGTCTGGCATGGCGAATGTCGATCTTCAGCGTCGGGCCGATGGAGTCAATAGCGCACAGTCCGTCGGCGCCGTGCTCCAGGCACCGCTGGGCGGTGGCCACCGTATCGGGCCAGTTGCCGCTGAGCTTGCAGATCACGGGGATATCCACATGTGCCTTTGTATAATCCAGCATGGGGAGCAGGGTTTCCTCGGTGTAGGACACCAGCTCGATCATCTTCGCGCCCGCCAGCTCCACATCCCGGACGATGGCCTGGGCCTCCTTGAGGGTGTGGCCCACGCTGCCGATCACCACGGCTCCGGCCGCCGCAGCCCGGGGGATCTCCTCCTCATACCAGCGGAGGCGGTCATAGTCCGACCACTTCTCGCAGTTGATGAGGGAATCGGAATTGACGGCCCCCATGTGGCGTGCAGGATTCACCGCCGCCTCCAGCCGGATAGTCTTGGTGACCACCGCACCGCAGCCGGCCCGGTGGCCCCGGATCAACCCCTCCGCGCCGTAGCACAGGGGGCCGGAGGTCAGAATGAACGGGCTTTGCAGGTGAAGGCCGCAGAAGTCAATGTCGATGGACGCGCCCTTCAGATTCTCTTTTTGAAACATGTTGTCCTCCCGGGCACCCGGCGGTGCCTTTTTGTTTTCATACTAAAACCTGATAAAAAGCGGCTTAAAGCGGCTTTTTATAGCGCAAAGCGCGTCAGGTTTTTATGAGACGGCGCGACGCACGGCACGTGCGGCACGAGCATGCGCAGCATGCGGGATTTCAAATAAAGTTTTATTTGAAATCAGTATCAAGCGGATGGGAGCAGCCCCAGCAGCCGCGCCAGATTATCGTAAAAAATACTTCGGATCAGCTTTTCGCCGTACCCACGGCGGGCCATGGCCTCCGCCAGGAGGTGCATCTCCTCCACGCCCCGGATGCCGCCGGCGCCCACGATGTCCCCATCCCAGTCGGAGCCCAGGGCCAGGGTCTTTTCGCCCCCCAGCTCCAGGAAGTGGTCAAAGTGGGCCAGCAGATCCTCCATCCGGTCTCCGCCCACAAAAACATTGTAGAGGTTGATCCCCACCACGCCGCCGCTGTCCCGGATGGCCCGGAACTGGTCGTCGGTCAGGTTCCGGGTGTGGCCGCAGACCGCCCGGCTGTTGGAGTGGCTGGCAAACAGCGGCAGCTCCGTAATCTCCGCCAGATCCCAGAAGCCCGGGTCGGACAGGTGGGACACATCCATCAAAATCCCCATGGACTGGGCCTTGCAGACGAATTCCCTGCCCGTGCCGGACAGTCCCCGGTCCGGATCCTCCCGGTGGCTGCCGGAGATGGCGTTGGCGTGGTTCCAGGTCAGGTTAACGGACCGCACGCCCCAATCCCGGATCTCCTCCAGCCGGCGGGTACTGCACTCCAGCAGCTCGCCGCCCTCAATAGACAGCATGGCGCAGCGCATCTCCTCCGGGTGCGCGGTCCGCTCCCGGCAGAAGCGCTCGTACATCCGCCGGACACGGCCGAACAGCCCCTCCGGCGGCACATCCGCGCCGTCGTGGAACATGGCGAAGATCTGCCCCGACGGTTCGTATGCCGCCAGCCGGGTCAGGTCGCACTGCCCGGTGGTTTTCAGCAGGCTCTCGCCGGTGTTCAGGCACCGGCTCAACGTGTCGCAATGGGCGTCCAGATACGGCAGCTTCACTTGACGTCGGCTCCTTCCTGCAGTTTCCAGAACCGGTCCGTCACCTCCGCCAGCTCCCGGCGGACGCGTTCCCGGTCCAGCGTGGTCAGCTTTCCATCCCGCTTCAGCCAGTGGCCGTCCGCCATCACGTGGGTCACATCCCCCGGATTCCGGAACAGCACCAGCTGGTCATATACATTGTGCTCGTTGATGGGCGTGGGCGTATCCATGCGGACGCAGATCAGGTCCGCCAGCTTGCCAGCCTCCAAACTGCCTGTCTCGGTCAGGTGCAGCGCCCGGGCGCCCATGGACGTGGCCATGTCCACAACGGTCTTTGCGGGCATCACCTGGGGGTCCTGCTGGTACGCCTTGTGGATCAGGAAGGCACCCCGCATCACCTCAAAGAAGTTGTTCACATAGCCGTCCGTGCCCAGGCCCACCGTCATGCCCCGCCGGAGCATCTGGGGGACCGGAGCGACGCCGCCGCCCACCTCGCAGTTGGAAAGGGGCATGGTCACCACGCGGACGCCCCGGCGGGCCAGGATGTCCAGCTCCTTCTCCGTGGCCTGCACCACCTGGGAGGCCAGCGTGTTCTCATCCAGGCAGCCCCATTCCTCGTAGACCTCCACCGGCCGTTTGCCATAGTGCTCCGCGCACCAGTTGGGCTCGAACACGCTCTCGCTGAGGTGCATATGTGTCAGCCCCCCGCGCTCCGCGGCTAGGGCCTTGGCCTGCCTGGTAAACGATTCGTCACAGGTGAACAGCGTGTGGGTACTCATCAGTCCCTGCACGTTCTGTCCGGCGGTCCGCTCCATGAAGGACGCGTTTTCCCGCAGGCCCGCCTGCCCGTTTTCCTCGCTGATCCGCTGGCAGGCCTCAAAGGACAGCAGCCCCCGCAGACCGGCCCGCTCCACGATCTCCCGCTCCACCTCCAGCGCTCCCGGAATGGCGTTGGGGCCCTCCAGGATGTCGGCGAAGGAGGTGACGCCGCTGTCGATCATCTCCACGCAGGCCCAGGCGGTGGTGGCAGCCACCAGCCGGTGGTTCAGCCGGTTCTCCACGTAGGGCCACCAGAAATCATCAAGGAAACTGGAGAACTCTGTCACCATCGTCTCCGCTGTGATGCCGTGGGACAGGAAGCCGTACATATGGTTATGACCGTTGACGAACCCGGGCATGATCAGATGTTCCGGCGCCTCCAGCACCTCGTCTTCCGGGGATACCGGCAGTTCCCCATTGGCCGCCACAGCGTCAATGCGGCTGCCTTCCACCCGGACGCCCCAGTTCCGGCGCAGCCCATCCGGTGTTAAAACCGCGCCGCCGTGAATGATAATTGCTCCCATTCACTCACTCCTCCCTTGTTTCCTGATGAAATGGCTCTCTGATCAAATATTGACCCATCGGCGTTTCCGCTGTCAAGCGCCCGTTCTCCATCAAAACCTGTCCCCGCAAAAGTACGGTCTCCACTTTTGCCCGCACCTGCATGCCCTCATACGGCGTATAGTCCACCGCCTGCATCTGCGCGGCGGCGGAGAGCACATGGGGCGCGTCTGGGTCCAGCAGCACCAAATCCGCATCATAGCCCGGCGCGATCTGTCCCTTGCGGTGGGACAGGCCGAAGATCCTGGCCGGGTTCCAGGCTGTCACCGCCGCGATCTGCGGCAGCGTCATGCCCTGCGCCGGGCCATAGGTATACAGCAGCTCCATGCGGTGCTCCACGGATGGGATGCCGTTGGGAATTTTCCGGAAATCCTCCCGCCCCAGCGTTTTCTGGTCCGCGAACCGGAAGGCGCAGTGGTCGGTGGACACCGTCTGCAGACCGCCGTTCCGCAGTGCCTCCCACAGGGCGTGCTGGTCCTCCGGGGTCCGCAGCGGCGGGGACATCACATATTTGGCTCCCTCAAACCCGGGCAGGTCATACCGGGAACGGTCCAGCAGCAGATAATGGGGACAGGTCTCGCCGAAGATCGTCTGTCCCCGGTCTCTGGCCCGGCGGACTGCCTCCGCGCCCTCCTTCGTACTGATATGAACAATGTACACAGCCGATCCAGCCAGCATTCCGATATCTGCCGCCCGGGAGACCGCCTCGGCCTCCACCAGGTTCGGGCGGCTGTCCGGGTGGGCGGATACCTCCCCCTTCCGGGCTTCCAGGTCCTCGGAAAGGGCGCGGAGCAGGCCGTCATTTTCGCAGTGAACGCAGACGAGAGCCCCCAGCCGGGCCGCCTCCCGCATGATGCGGAACAGGGCATAGTCGTCCACGCCGATGTCCTTTTGATAGGCCGTATATGTCTTGAAGGATGTCACACCGGCGGCCGCCGCCGCGGCCATCTGGGCCGGTGTGTCCTCCGTCCACGCGGAGACGGTCATGTGGAAGCCATAGTCGCAAAAGGACTTCCCCACCGCCTTCCGGTGCCAGTTGGCAAGGCCCTGCTGCAGGGTCTCCCCCTCAGCACATTCGGCATATTCCAATACCGTAGTCGTTCCTCCGGCAATGGCGGCCAACGACCCGCACCGGAAGCCATCGGCTGTGGTGATGTCACCGCAGGGCATATCCAGGTGGGTGTGGGCGTCGATCCCGCCGGGGGCAATATACCGACCGGCGGCGTCCAGCACTTCCTCGCCGGGGGCTTTCAGCAAATCAGGGCCCATTTCCACGATCACTCCATGTTTCACGCGAAGATCTCCGGAGATGACCTTTGACTTCAGAATGATATTTCCGTTTCGTATCAGCAATGTGCAGCCCCCGTCTCTTACCTACCTATTGAAAAAAAGCAGACCAGGCCAGTAACCTTTGAGAAAGGTTACCAAACCTGATCTGTTTTTTTATACTATATCATACATTGTGCAGCCAATGTCAACAATTTTTTCAGAATACACAGTTCCGGCCCCTTCCGCACAGGAATGACGGCTCCGCAAAACCTGTGGAAGCCTCTACCGCCGTGCTCCGCATTCATTTATTTCCAAAGGTCTATCCCTACCCGCAATGTCTCGGCGGACATGGACCGTGTGAAAGCGGTGTACGCCTCGGACATTGGATAGGTCTCTGTCAAAAATGGGCGAACATCAATAATACGCCGTCCCAGCAGCCGTGCCGCGGTATAGAAGCCCTGAGAAGTCGGAGAATAGGAGCCCATAATTTTTTTCTCACTGTAATGCAGGCTCTTGGGGCTGATGCTGATCGGCGTATTTGGACTGAACGAAGTATAGTACACGATCCTGCCGACCTTATCCAGTGCATCCAAATACAGCTCAGCCAGCTGCGGAATCGGTGCGGTGATAAACACCACGTTGGCGCCGCGCCCGCAGGTCAGCTCCTTAATTCTCAAAATTGGGTCACAGGCGGACGGATCCACGATCTCATCAGCGCCCATCCGTGTCGCCAGCGCAGCACGCGCAGGATCCATTTCCACCAGGATCGTCCGGGTCCCCCGCTTCTTGGCAAGGACATTATGGAGTTGACCCATAATGCCTCCGCCCACGATCACGACATCCTCGCCAAACTGAAGGTCCGCCTGCTCCAGGCTCCGCAGGCAGCAGGCCACCGGTTCCGCGAAAGCCGCCTCCCGGAGGTCGCAGTTCGGGTCCGGCAGCGGGAAGACACGGCTGACAGGCAGCGCAATATACTGGGCCATGCCGCCGGAACCGGGCACTCCGTCGTAGAAGCGCTTTTTAGGCGTGCCCACGCACTGGTTGTCAAGGCCCCGATAGCAGAATTCGCAATGGCCGCAGCTGTCCAGCGTCTTTACCACAACAGGATCGCCCTCCCGGAAGGAGGTGGGTGTCCCCTCCGGGACCCATGCAACCACTCCGGAGGCTTCATGCCCGGGCAGAAACGGCATTTTCATGCCATCTCCATTTTGAAAGATCCGCTGTTCCCATGTGCAGATCAGGCAGTGCTCCAGGCGGATCAAAATTTCGCCCGGAGCCGGCTGCGGAACGGAAAACTCCTGCACCTCAATGGTCTTCTCGCCCGTCACGACAAGGGCTTTCATTTTCGGAGGAATCATACCGCCCCTCCTTACAGGTGAATATCAGAGGCCGACGCGCCCTGATGCACCAATTTCACCAGAGCCCGGGTAACAGCCTCCGGGTCAGGATGGTTCCAGACGTTCCGCCCGATCGCCACGCCGGAAGCGCCCAGCTTGATGGCCTTTTCAATGCAGGAGAACAGGCCGGGAAGCTCTTTCGTCGCAGCGCCGCCCAGGATGACGACCGGCTGATAGGAAGCCTCCACGATCTGCCGGAACTCCTCGTCATTTCCCACGAATTTTGTCTTGATGATGCTGGCTCCGTATTCACATCCGGTCCGGACAGCCAAGCGGGTCTCCTCAAATGTGGGCGCGCTGTTGGCAAATCCGCCCGGCAGCATCTCCGCCATCACCGGCACGCCCCATGCGTTGCCCTGGCGGACCAGCTCGCTGACATTTTTCATGCAGGCCTGTTCTTCCGGCACGCCGGGGAAGCCATTGCAGGCCACCGCGTCAGCGCCGATGCGAAGGGCATCCTCCACGGAAAACAGCAGATTGGGACAGCCGGTCCCGCCTTTGCTGGTCAGAGCGGAATAGCCTCCGTCGCAGCGGACGATCACGCCCACATCCTGCAGAATATCCATATATTTGACCGCGATGCCATAGGACAGCAGCAGCGCGTCCGCGCCGCCGGCAATGATCGCCTTTAAAATCTCCTCAGTATGGTCCAGTGCCGGGTTTACTTCCATGCCCATGCCATGATCCATGGCGACGATGACGGTCCTGCCGTCTTCACCGAAAATACGTCTCATCCGTTTCATACTGTTCACTCCTCGCTTTCTCGCTTATGCCCGTGCAGGCCGCCCTGTATTTGACGCCATCAGCTCCCGCAATACCGCAGCCGCTTTTTCTGTCATAAAATCATACAGGAGCTTTCCCTTTTCCGGCGTTGCCGCTTTTGCGTCGCCCATCACACCGTCACTGGTAAAATCACTGGTGGACCATCCCGTCTGCCAGCCGGGCAGCTCAAACATCGCGGTGCAGGCCTTTGTCATATCAACGAGCTCCGGATACCGGTACAGCATCAGGCTGGTTTCGATCTCTCCGGCATGGATCTCCCGGGGGACCGGGATGTGGGACAGTTCGGGAATCGCTTCAATGCCGGGCCACAAAGTAGACAAGTCGATGCCATATACATGTATGCCGTGCTTTTTCTGCCATGCCTGCGCCACACCGAACAGGATCCCCGTGTTGCCGCCATGAGAATTCAGCAAAATGACGTGGCGAAAGCCATGCTCCGCGGCGCAGCCGACAATATCATCGATTTGTGCAATGAGCGTCTCAGGCCGCAGGCTGACGGTTCCCGGAAAATCCATATGCTCCATGCTGCGCCCATAACTCAGCCGGGGCATGAACAAAAGGTTGGTATCAGGCTCATATTCCTGGTCTTTCAGTCCGCTGACAAACATTTGCAGAATATAGTCATCCGTTCCCACCGGAAGATGAGGCCCATTCTGCTCCGTGGAGCTGACCGGCAGGATCAGGAAAGTCCTGTCGCGATCCAAATCCCGAAATTTCGGCCATGATAATGTCTCATAATCAGCAATCACTGCAGTCCCTCCAATTCCAGATCTGCCGTTTCGTTCCCGATATCAGCGGCGCAGTTGATGATCTCCAAAAGCGTCTCATGCAGGGTCTTCGCATAATACTCCCTGAGCAGAGCACCGGTTTCCGGCTTTGCATCCGCCGCGTTGCCCCAAATCCCAAGCGGCGAAAAATCATCGGAAGACCAGCAGGTATACCAGGGCGGAAGCCGGACCGGAACATTGCGCGCTTTATCCATCTCCACAAGCTCCGGGCAACGGGAGAGGAGAATGCTCGTCTCTTTTTCTCCGGCATGGATCTCCAGCTCCGGTTGGATATGCGTCAGGCCCGGCACAGTATTGTAATCGCTCCAGGGCTGCGGCGCTTCCAGATCAAAGATCTTCAGGCCGAACTGTCGCTTCCACACCTGCGGAAGGCCTGTCAACATACCCGTATTGCCTCCGTGTGTATTCAGGAAGATCACATATCGAAACCCATGCGCCGCCACACTGGACAGCAAGTCTTCCAGGACCGAAAGGAAGGTTGCCGGCCGCAGTGTCACAGTGCCGGGAAAGGACATGTGCTCCGCGCTTCGGTCGTAGGTCAGGGGCGGCAGGCATAAGAGCGTCGCGTTTTCCGGCGCTTCAAACGCCGCCAGATCCTCCAGGATGGTCCGTCCGATGATGGCATCGGTGCCGACCGGAAGATGGGGCCCGTGCTGTTCCGTGGAGCTGACCGGCAGGAGCAGAAAGGTGGTCCTGCGGTCCAATGCCGCCAGCTGCGGTGCGGACAGCGATCGGTATTCTACATACATACTCCGTCCGCTCCTCAAACGCAGATGCCGGACTCCCGGTGGAACAGCAGCGCTTTTTCCATCCGGAACGTAATGCCGATCTCTTGTCCCTGTTCAGGCACCGCGGTGCTGGGGACTCTGCAGCTGATGACCTTGCCGTTGTACGCAAGATATAAGGCGGTAAGGCCCTCTCGGAAAACATCTCTTTGATGGTTGAAGTACCAGATAAGCTTTGCCTCAAAGGAGGTTCCGTCTTTCTCAAAGCCCGGCCACAGGCGGCGAAGCATGGCTGCCTCATCACAGGCCCGCCGGTCCTGCCAGGTGACGATGGGAGTCACCGCATGTCCCTGCCGGTCGGCAAACACAATGCTGGGCCCATGTCCGCAGAGACCGATCCCGGCAATGCTGCCGGGTGAAACAGGCTGCCCGGAAAACAGTTTCTTTACGGCTTCTGCCACTGTCTGCCGCACTGCGGAGGCATCCTGTTCCATCATTCCCGTGCCGGCCGGATAGTCCGCTGACGCCTTATAGGAGCAGCCGTTGTCGAAAGCCAGCACCTTAATACTGCTGCTGCCGATATCAATGCCAAGATACATGCGGTGCCCTTCCTTCCTGCCGCTGTTATGTGCCGCTGGTGAATATGGGCGAAGCCCAGGCCGCGTTTCCGTTCGTCTGCAAAACCTTCACCCACCAGGCGTGTTCCTCTCCATCGGGAGATATCCGCCAGCTTGCCGTGCAGCGGCAGGATTCACCGTCCTGCAAAGCAGACGTAAGGTCAAATTCCACAGAGCAATGCGGAGCGAAAGTGAATTTTACGGTTCCGTTCATCAGCTCTGACCGCCGCACGCTGCAATTTCCCTGGGCGGAGTGAAAATGTATGACCGGGTCTCCCTCGCCGGATAAATGCAGGAGCAAGCCGTCATAGTCCCCCGAAGTCGTGGACAGCCAGCTGACCGAAGACGAGGTATGCATTTGGATCCCCTGATCCGCCCTGTCAATGGCATAGTTTTCCGCCGAGCGGATGCGGCCGTTTTCTACGCTGAGGGTTCCGTCCCAAGTCGTCGATTTATGTTTGCCGCCGGGGATAACACCCCTCCAGCGGATACGGACGCACCGCTCATCCGCGAGGCGGGGCCTGATGTCCGCCACCACCCGGTCCCAGTCATAAATCAGGATCTGGTCAATGGGATAGCGGCCTATGGCCTCTACACGGAAAGATGCTTCTCCGTCCAAAACACAGCTGTCTCCCATAAATGCGCCGGTATCCAAAGAGGTGCGCAGGCAGAGACGGTCAATGGTCGAGGCGAAGCAATGGCGGGCGCGGAGTGCCCTCCAAAGGGATTCCCGGCTCAGCGATTCCGCCCATATGCCGCAGTAGCCGGAAGCGACATCAAAACCGCCGGAGGGCGTCGTTCCGCGGCCGGGATAAAACAAGCCCAAGCGGCAGGTATGGTCATCGCTGGAGGCGACAAAACCCACTTTCAATCTGCGGCGCATAGCCTCCAGTGCAAACCAGTCAAATGTCCCGTGATGAGAATGGACCTCGACCGCGGGAGAATACCGCTCGTCAAGAAATGCCAGGTTTCCGCAGCGGCCGCCCACATGGGGGATCGCCATCACATCATCCCGGTTTTCAAACCGCTTCCACAGTTCCGAAACCGGAGTCGTGATCAAATCGGGATCTGCATTGGGTGCGGAGACCCAATTGCTGCTGGGGTAAAAGCACGGGCTGTCCCCCCGGAAGAAGATATTGTAATCGCCTCCCACCGGCGTGCTTCCCGACCACTCATACCCGAGGAAGGGCACAAACCGGTCCTCCTCCAGGTAGGCTGCGGTTTTTTCCCGCACTGCGGCCCAATCTTCATCGGTGATCTCAAAATCGTTGCCCTGCCAGCCGGCGAAGTCGATCCCCGCGACATTTCGGGCAAACAAGTAATACTCGTCCAGAGTCCCGGTTCCTAAGGTATTGGCGTTCTGGCCGTGCATATCTCCCCAGTAAAGCCGCAGCCCCGGATGCTCCTCCACCAGGCAGGGATTGCTCCTGCAAGACCAGCCTTCCGCCTCACAGCCGACCTCAATTTGAAAGTAGCCGACATGGAGCGCCAAGCACGCTTCCACCCGTACCACTCCACCGGCCGCATCCGCAAAACTGATTTTCCGCGGGTATGTGCAGATCTCCGGGTCAGCTCCAATGATTTTCAAGTCCACTTCACCGTGCCAATCGGGACACGGGTTTCCCATATCGTCCAGGCAGCAGACCTGCAGCCAGAAAGTCTTGCCGGCTTCCACGCTTCCCGGAAGCACTGCGTTGAGGCAATGGGGAACCCCTGCGCGGACCGCCACCGGCAGGCCGGTCGCTGCCACATCCCGGAATATACCGGAGCCTGTGACATCGACCAAAAGGCGGAACAGATGCCCAGCCTCCTGGAAAGATTGCGCGCGGATCCCGGGACCGCCGCCGCTGGTGTCTCCCATCGTAATGATGACACGGTCTCCCGGCTTTAACGAGCCCCGTACCACTGTGACCAAAAGGCTGTTCGTATAAGGACGCTGATAACGGGAATAGCAAAGGGATAATTGCGCATTGCCATCCGTTGTTACCGTTGTATAGCCGGATTTTTCGGGGCTGTCGAACTGCGGGACCTCCCAGTCGCTTACCATTCTCCATGCAAGCCGGATCGCTCCTGAGTCTTCGATCCCATAGCTACCGGTTTCGTACGTAAAGGTCCAAGTCCCCATCTGCCCGGCAGCCGCCGTGTCAGGGCTGACCCAGCAGCGCCCAACTCGTTCTTGATTCAGTAGCATATGTTCCTTCATTTGAAACACCCCAGGGTAAAAAAAGCGCAATGAGGCTACTTACGCCTCATTGCGCCTTCATACTGTTATTCGATCAAAAATGCCTTGCTTACTGTAATGTTAGTATATTACTGTTCTTCAGAAAGTTCAAGTATAATAACAGACAGATATGAATAAACATTTCCGTCTAAGTTCATAAATTCATGTGATAACCGCCAAAATCCCATTGACATTATCCGTTTTTGAACTTTCCAGCCCTTTAAAATCAAAGATGGCTGCTATAATTTTTTCAAATACTGTTTCACTATAATAGAACGTTTTTCCGATCAATATGTCGGCGGCGTATTGACCTGCAGGAACACGGTCTCCACGTCATGTTCATTGATGGCGCGATGCAGAAGTGATGAGCGATAGTAGATCATCCCACCTTCCGGGATCTGATAATGTTGGTCTTCCAAAATCACGGTGACAATGCCGGACATGCAGTAAATAAATTCCTCCCCATAGTGACTGGAGGCCTTGCTTCCGGAATCGCCGAATGGCGGCAGATGGTTAATGGATACGTGCATGGCGGCGCGGCTGCTGTACATCAGGTACTCCTGCAGAGCCGTCCCGCTCTCCGCCTGATACAATACTCTTGTACACCGCTTCTCTTTTGGAACGATCACGATATCCTCATTGACATGGTTATCCAGCAGATCAGCCAGCGGGACTTCCAGCACATTAGCGATTTTTTTCAGGGAATTTACGGTGATATTCACCTTTCCGTTTTCGTAATTGCTGAGATATGACAGTGACAGTTTTGTCTGCCCCGCAAGCTTCCGCAAAGAAATTCCCTTAGCCTGCCGAATCCGCCGAACATTGATGCAGCTGGTATCACCATTTGAAGGAAGCACTGTCCCTTCTAATTCCATTTCTCCTTTCAAAAAGACTCACCTCTTATTACGATCATAACATGCTCCAGCAGTATGGAAACAACGAAGGAGCGTTTGCCTGCCCAAGCGATTTTTTCATATTGCGTTCATCATATCATACTGCCGGACTGTCAGCAACAAGGAAATATTCAGGCACGCCGTTTACATCGGAATGGGCACTCCGTTCATTTCGGAATGGCTGCGCTTGCAACGCCGCAAACGACATTGAAAATGGCGGTAAGAGGCATTAGTGACGGAGCGTCCGCAATGATAGCCGAAATTGCAAGCAGCAATACCACTGCCATGCACACGAATGTGATCCATTGAATTTTTTTCAGATCGATCTTTTCTGCTCGTTTCATATCCCATTCCGTCATTGTCCGAACTGACGGTAAGAAAGTGTTTTTCATTATATAGCTTTTCTGTTTGAAAAGATAGTCCGTTTTCCAATGCGGAAAGGCTTCCTGAGATCCTCGGATCTCAGGAAGCCTTTCCGCGGATTTCTCAATGCTTCTTCCGCTTTTATGCGAAGCTATCCTCCGTGCCCGGAACCAGCAGCTCCAGCAGCTTGCCGCAGCTGACGGGCGGAGAAAAGTAGAACCCCTGGATCATGTCCACCCCCCAGTCGGAGAGCAGCTCCAGTTCCGCCGGGTTCTCCACGCCCTCGGCAACCACCGTGAAGCCCATGTTCTGCAGAACGGATACGGTATTGCGGTAAAGCGCAGCGGATTTTTCGTCGGTGCAGATACCGGACAGCAGGGAGCGGTCCATTTTGATGACGGAAAACGGGAGCTTCAGCACGGAGTTCAGGTTTGCGTAGCCGGAACCGAAGTCATCCAGGCAAAGGCCGATGCCGGCGCTTGTGAACAGGTCGATGGTCTTCCACAGGGTTTCGCTGTAATCGGTGGCCACGGTTTCGGTTATCTCGAAGGAGAAAAAGGACGGGGGAAGGCCGCTGTCCCGGATCGTGTCGACGAGCTGCTGGATGTGCCCTTTTTTCAGCAGCTCCATAGGGGACAGATTGACCTTGACGCCCTGGATCTGCTCCATCAATTCGGGATGCGCCTTCAGGAACGCGCAGATCCGGTGCATTTGCAGCAGCCCCAGCCGGGCGATCTGGTCGCTCTTTTCCGCGATGCCGATGAACACCTCGGGGGAGACGGGACCCAGAGTCGGATGGCGCAGGCGGCTGAGCGCCTCAATGGTGACATACCGCTTTTGCACGGTGGAATAGACGGGCTGGAAATAGACCTCAAAGAGGTCTTCCTCAAAGGCGGTCTGAAGGAAATGCTCGATCTCCTGCGTGTAGCGGAAGCCCTTCAGCGTTTTTTCGTCTCCCTGGATCAGGACAGTCTGGTTCGTGGAGGTGATCAGGGAGGAGAGATAATCCAGATACCCCAGCAGGAATTTGCAGTTGTCCAGCCGCTCGGCGTGGATAATGCCGCAGATCACCACGGGAGAGGAAATGCTGCTCCCGTTGATCTCCAAAGGCTGGGAGAACATCTCCTGGATCTTCCGCTGGGCGGCCTCGTATTCGGAGATGGTGGGGCAGATCAGCAGAAAGCGCTTGCCGGTGCTGCGGAATACCCAGGTGTCCTTCCCCACCAGCTGCAGCATCTGCGCCATTTGGATCAGCGCCTGATTGCCCACATCCGTGCCCAGAATGCGGTTGATCCGCTTTAACTGGCACAGGTCCACCGACAGCACATGAAAGCTCCTTTTGCGCAGGAGGAGGTGGCCGCACTGCTCCCCAAAGTAATTCAGGTCGAACAGCCCGGTAAGACTGTCCGTGTGCTGGTAGGGGTTGTTGATGGTAAAAAACAGGATGGCGATGCACATTGCGATCCCGAAGCCGGTCAGCAGGATGTCGTGGTAAATGAACTGGATCGCCACGCAGATGCTCACCAGGACCAAAAGCTCGCGAATGGCGCGGACCTTCTGCCGCCCCAGCTGAGAGGCGTGAACGAAGCTGCTGGCGGCGACCAGAAGGATATAGACGCCGGCGAACAGATACATGCCGAGATAGTAGGGCCCGCGGACGTAGCTGCCGGAGCTGTCGATCCGGAAAAACAGTCCATTCCAGTGATTGAGCAGAATGACCAGGGTCATCAGAAGCGGGGGGACCATGCGGCAGACCGACTTCCAGCGGGGCGGGGACCGGTCTGATTCGTAGTAGGTCCGGATATAGCTCAGCAGAGAAACGGGTACCAGTACCTGAAGGAGATACAGTATCGTCAAACAGCATTCGCTGATCCAGGCCAGATCCGGCCGCGCCAGGGTGATGAGAAGGGTACACACCAGGTCAAATACGATGTTTGCGATGCCCAGCAGCAAAAAGATGAAAAACGACTTTGTACTCCTGGTGTTCAGGGCCCGCTGCTCCATAAAATGTCTCAGGATGATCAGCAGGAAGATCAGTGCGGACAGCAGGAAGTCCACATTATATGCCATAATGCTTTCCCTCCCGCCCCTGATTTGCGGAGGAGAACTCCGTGAATTGTTGCTCCTTCTGCCGCTGCTTGCAGGCGTACATGGCCTGGTCAGCCTCATATTTCCAGTCGCTCAGGCGTTTGCTCCGGCCTGTCTCATCCCGGAGCAAACTTGCACCGCAGGCGATGGACAGCCGGTGCCGGGTATCCTGATTGTACAGGCGGACGGCATCCTCCAGCCGTTTCTGCCAGTCCTCCTCATTGCCCTCCGGGTCCGGCAGAATGGCGGCAAATTCATCGCCGCCCACGCGGTAGCAGGTGCCGATCCCGGAAAAAGCAGACTCAATGCACCGGGCGGCCGCAATGATCAGCTCATCGCCCACATTGTGCCCGAATTGGTCGTTGACATATTTCAGCCCGTTCAGATCCATAAAGAGCAGAGCCATATTGCCGCGGCTGTCAGAGCCCGATTCCAAATTTGTCAGGTATTTTTCAAAGCCGCGGCGGTTGGCAAGGCCGGTGAGACGGTCTTCCTGGGAAAGCCGCTGGTAAACGATGGCCTCCGACTTGAACCGCAGGTTGGCCACCATGGTATTGATCAGCGAGCACAGCAGGCAGATGATAAAGACCACGATGCCGAGCTCAAAAATCACGCCATAGTAAGAGATCTCCAGCAGCCAGTACAGCAATATGGCCAGCAGTCCGCCGGCAGTCAGAATGGCAAAGGCGATCAAAGTGACCAGGATCTCCCGCTGATGGGTCCTGGCATACTCCCGCAGCATCAATACGGCGATCAGCCCGATGCCGGCGGCCAGCAGCAGATGCGTGACCGGCAGCATGTCGATAAAGCAAAAGATGCCGAAATAATCCAGCAGGCTCTGCGCCGCGGCATTCAGGTAGAAAAGCAGCAGGCACACGTTGAGGCTGCGGAACCGGCCCATTTCCCCGGTGTTGCGGACAAAGTGGATCATGGGGACAGCCAGGGTCATAAAGGCGTAAAAGGATATGTAGCACACCGAGGGAGACATATTGGTGAGCTGCTGGATCAAAGAGGAGTCCAGGGCGCACCAGACGGCGCAGATGAACAGGAAGCAGGCTACATTGGCAAAGCGGGGATCCGGCATGCGGTTGCGCAGCAGGTAGATATGGATCCCCAGCGCAATGATCCCTATGAGCAGCATGGTAAAGACGGTGACAAAGGTGAACACGTCGCTGGATGCCTGCCAGCGGAAAACGGCGCTGCTGCTGCCCAGATAGACGGCGGAAAGTTGAAAATGTCCGTCCCCGGGATTCTGATAGACCAGGGACAGCCGCTGGCTGTCCAGGTCGCCCTGAAGGGAGGCGGTGCAGTACAGCTTGGAACGCATCTGTTCATTGCGGGGAAAATCCGAGTCCTCATAAGCGTAGAGGACCTGATCTCCCAGCAGGATGCGCAGGCGGTAGACGGCCCCCCGGGTGGTCAGGGCATTGCTGGCGTCGGCGGAGGAAAGGCTGTCATTGTAAAGCACCAGATCTTCGCCGCCGTCCAATGTCAGAGAGCACGGCAGCTCGACATCCACTCTCTGTCCATTCTGCATAGAATACCAGCCGTCCAGCTGTTCCACGCCGTCCGGAGCGGAAGGGCGCTGCAGCCGCAATGTCCCCAGGGAGAGAAACACAGCGGCCAGCACAATGAGGATCAGAACTTTTTCAATCAACGGGAAAAGTCTGCGCTTGTCAGTCATGGCATGGGCCTCTTTTCGTGCAGAATATTGAGAAAGCTGCTCGTCCGGTCAGGTTGGGCTCCCGAGCGCTGAAAGTCAAAAAATAGCCGCGATTTTTGCGATGTATGTAACTGAAGTATACCTTTCCGTTTTGGCGAAGTCAATGCGCTTTTCCGGCGCGCCAGGGATCAGCTCTCCCAAAAGCAGGAAAAGCGCAGTCGTATTGTGCTTTTTTACACTATTACGTTATTGTGTTATCGCTTTATTTTGGTAAATTTTTTCGGTGTCCGGCTATTGGAACGGCGCCCGGCTTATGTTACTATTTTATATAGATTTTACCTAGATTTAACAAACAGCACATATTAGAGAAAGAAGGAACATCCATGAAACACATTTCCAAACTGGCAGCCTTATTGTTAGCCCTGGCCATGACCCTTTCCCTCGCCGGCTGCGGCGGCAGCACGAATTCCACGTCCGGCGCGGCGGAGCCTGCCCAGCAGGGATCTGACGGCGGGAAGACGGATATTGTGATCTATTCTCCCAACGAGGACTACCTGATCGAGTTCTACCTATCCAAGCTGACGGAGCAGTTCCCGGATTACAATATTACCATCGAGTATCTCTCCACCGGCAAGCTGGCCGCGAAGCTGGCCGCCGAGGGCGCCGATACCGACTGCGACATCATCATCGGCATGAGCTACGGCTACCTGGATTCCCTGCGGGATAATCTGGCCCCCATTGACTTCGTGGACACCTCCGTCTTTATGTCCGACCTGCTGCAGGCAGACAGCAAGTACATTCCCTGGGACCGTTTCAGCGGCGCCACCATCGTCAACACCGACATCCTGGCGGAAAAGGGCCTGGAGGCTCCCGCCAGCTATGAGGACCTGCTGAAGGACGAGTACAAGGGCCTGATCGAGATGCCCAACCCCACCGCTTCCTCCACCGGCTACCTGTATCTGAAAAGCCTGGTGAACGCCTGGGGCGAGGATGAGGCCTTTGCCTACTTCGACAAGCTGGACGCCAACATTCTGAAGTACACCGACTCCGGCTCCGGCCCCATCAAGGACCTGGAGGCCGGCGAGTGCGCCATCGGCCTGAGCCTGACCTTCAACGCCGTGGAAGCCATCAACGAAGGCGCTCCTCTGGACATCATCTTCTTCGAGGAGGGCGCTCCCTACTCCCCCACCGGCTGTGCCATCATCAGCGGCCGGGAGACGGACCCCGCTGTGCAGGCGGTGTTCTCCTACCTGTACTCCGGCGTGCAGGACGAGTATCTGGCGACCTATCTGCCCGAGCAGGTGAAGATCGACCAGAAGACCGATATTGAGAATTTCCCCTCTGACATTCCCTATGCCGATATGTCCAACGATACCCCCGATGTGAAGACCGCTCTGCTGGACAAATGGGCGTACTGATGAGCAAGCTGTCGGTCGAGGACCTGAGCAAGGTCTACGGGCAGAAGACCGTGCTGGACCACATCAGCTTTGAGGTGCAGGCGGGAGAATTTCTGTCCATTCTGGGGCCCTCCGGCTGCGGCAAGACCACCATCCTGCGCATTCTCATGGGGCTGCTGGAGCCTGACGGCGGCGTCGTCCGCAAGGACGGCCGGGACATCACCGCCTGCTCCCCCGCGGAGCGGGGAATGGGCATTGTGTTCCAGAACTACGCGCTGTTTGAGAACATGACGGTCCAGAAGAATGTGGAATACGCCCTGCGGTTCCATAAGGAGCTGCGGGGGAAGGCATCGGAGATCGCCGCCGGGCTGCTCCGGCGTGTGGGCCTGTGGGAGCTGCGGGACAAAAAGCCGGGTAAGCTCTCCGGCGGCCAGCAGCAGCGGGTGGCCATCGCCCGGACGCTGGCGCTGAACCCGGACGTCATCCTCTTTGACGAGCCCATGTCCGCCCTGGACGTGGACACCCGACTGGCCCTGCGCCGGGAGATCAAGGACATCCAGCGGGAATACGGCTCCACCATGATCTACATCACCCACGACCAGGAGGAGGCGTTCGCCATGTCCGACCGCATCATGGTCATGGAGGCGGGGCGCATCCACCAGATCGGCACCCCGGAGGAGCTGGTGACCGACCCGGCGGACGACTATGTCCGGCGGTTCGTGCTGGAAAATCTGCAGATCAAGGCGGAGTCCCTGTCCCGGTTCATTCAGGTGGCGCCATGAGGAAACGACCTGTCTCTTCCACCATTTTGAAGCTGGCGCTGCTGGCATTCTTCGCCGCGGCGGTACTTCTGCCGCTGCTGCGGATGCTGGCGTATATGCGGAACACGGATGTCCTCAAGGTGCTGGGCGGCGCCGCGTTCCGGAAAGCGTGCCTGAATTCGCTGAAGGTGGGCCTGCTGACCACAGCGGTGTCCATCCCGCTGGCCTACGCCCTGGCCTGGTGCGTGACCCGTACCCATCTGCGGCTCCGGGGGCTTTGGAGCGTGCTGTTCTCCCTGCCGATGCTGATCCCCTCCATTTCCCAGGGCTCCGGCCTCATCATCCTGTTCGGCGCCAACGGTGTGCTGACCCGGCTGCTGCACCTGGGCGGGAACATCTACGGTCTCCACGGCATCGTCATCGGCGAGGCCATGTATGTCACCCCCATTGCGTTCCTCATGTTCGCCGATGTGCTGACCTACGAGGACTATACGCCCTATGAGGCGGCGCAGGTGCTGGGTATCCCCAGGCTCCGGCAGTTTACCGCCGTCACGCTGCCGTTTCTGCGGCGCCCGCTGATCTCGGCGGTGTTCACCGTGTTTTCCCTGACGGTCACAGACTACGGCGTGCCCCTGACCATCGGCGGCAAGGTCAAGACCCTGCCGGTGCTGATGTACGAGGACGTGATTGGCCTGCTGGACTTCGGCAAGGGCAGCGTCATCGGCGCGGTCCTGCTGATCCCCGCTGTGCTGGCATTCCTGGCGGACCTGTCCAACCGGGACGCGGGCGGCAATTCCTTCGTCGCCCGGCCCTTTGTCATCCGGCAGAACAAGACGCGGGACGGCCTGGCCTGCGCGCTGTGCGCGGCGGTGGGTATTTTCATGCTGCTGCCCGTGGCGGCCTTCGGCGTGCTGAGCTTTATGACCAACTATCCCATCGACATGTCTTTCACGCTGGGCAACGCGGCCAAGGCTCTGCGGATGAACGGCGGGACCTATCTGGTGAACTCGCTGCTGATCTCTGCCGGCGTGGGCATATTGGGTGTACTGATCGCCACGGTCACCGCGTACTGCAGCACCCGGCTGCTCTCCCCCGCGGCCCGGCTGCTGCACCTGCTCTCCATTACCTCCATGGCCATTCCCGGACTGGTCCTGGGCCTGTCCTACGTGCTGTTCTTTAAGACGTCCTTCCTCTACGGCACTATGGCGATCCTGATCCTGGTGAACATGATCCACTTTTTCGCCTCCTCCTATCTGATGCTCTACAACACCTTCGGAAAGTTCAACGAGCATCTGGAGGCGGTGGGCCTGACCCTGGGCGCCTCCCGGCTGCGGATCGTATGGGATGTGATCCTGCCCCAGTGCCGGGGAACCATGCTGGAGGCATTTTCCTACTTTTTCGTCAACTCCATGATCACCATATCCGCGGTTTCCTTCCTGGCGAACGCTGACACAAAGCCGGTGGCGCTGCTGATCCCCCAGTACGAGGCGCAGTCTTTCCTGGAGTGCTCCGCGTTCATCTCCCTGCTGATCCTCTGCTGCAACCTGCTGGTAAAGGCTGCCGTACACCTCCTGAAATCAGCCATCGCCAGACAGGACGGGTGATGATGGGCAATGCCCAGCGGCAAAAGAAAGCGCGGTTCAGATCGCATATTCCTGTAAAATGTCCCGCCACGGCTGAAAGCCGGATGGCGGGACATTTTTTGACGCGTTTTTTCACAGCCGTGTGAGGAGCTGCGGCATTTGCCGATGGCGGAACGTATCTATGATGCTGACGCGGTGCGCTTGGAAGATGGAATGTCTTTCGTCAAATTTTTTGTAAAATATTGATAAATGTACAAAAATGGTATATAAGGAAAATAGACGCGCTGTGGGCAGACAAGCGATACCGCCAAGGAGAGGGGGAGCACCGATATGAATGCGGCATTTTTGGATGGTTACATCAAAGTTTCCATTTTGATCGCATTGGTGGATACGGTCCTGGCAATGAAGTCCTTCCAGAAAAACAAAACCACAGGCCGGTTCCTGGGTTTTGCCTGCGCGGGCGCCGCCGTGGTGGACGTCAGCTATCTGATCAGCATTCTGAATGACGATTACCTGTGCATGTCCGTGATGTCCAGCGTCTATTTCGTCACCATCGACGTCATGCTGCTCTCCCTGCTTGTATTCACGGTGTATTTTACAAAGGGAAAATTTACAAAGACGGGAAAAATGCTCCTTGGACTGAGCGCCCTGTATACGATGTTCGAGATCGCGGTCTTTGCCATCAATCCCTTTTATGAAATCGCCATCCACTATGTCCGGAGAAATACCCTCATCGCCAAGTACAGCTACCAAATGCGGCCGCTTTACATCATGCACCTCCTGTTCACGTACACGCTGGTGGTCATGGTCGTGATCCTGCTGATCCGGAAAATGTGCCGGATCCCAAGAGAATACCGGGCGCAGTACCGTTACGTGATCCTCGGCATCCTGGTCATCGTGTCCGTGAACGGCGTGTTTTTGTTTTGGCCGGGGGAAAATGTCTACAATCTTCTAGACTACTCCATCTGCGGATACAGCCTGACCGCCTTTCTGCTGTACTGGAGCTGTTTTGACTACTCCACCCACGGCATGCTGAACTGCCTGAAAACCAGCATTTTTGAAAACATCGGACAGGGGATCGTTCTGTTTGACTATGATGACCACCTGATCCTGCACAATGAAAGAGCCGACGCGCTGCTGGGCGGAATTCAGCCGGAAAAATGCGCTGTGCTGGAGGATTTTCTGAATTGCTATGACCTCTCCCTGAACGCGGAGACGGAGGATGACAGCTTTTCCCTGCAGTGCTATGTGAAAAACGGCGGGGACGTGCGGCCGCTGCGCTGTGATATTCGCAGTTTGAAGAACGAAAAGGGGCAGCGCCTTGGACAGCTGTTCGTCTTTTCGGACGCGGCGCTGGAAACCGATCTGCTGACGGGCTTTCAGGATTGGGAGAGCTTCCAGCTGTTTGCCGGCAGCAACCAAAATGCGTTTCCGTGCCCAACAGCGGTAGCGGTCTGTGACATCAACAGCCTGTCGGTGATCAACAGCACCATGGGAAACCAGGCGGGAAACCAATCCATCAAACTGCTGGCGGACACCATGCGGCAGTGCTTTCCGAAACAAGCCTATTATGTCCGAGGCGTGGAGGCAACCCTCATCGCGCTGTGCAGCCACAGCAATGAAGCCGAGATGCAATCGTGCATGGCGCAGGTGAAGGAGAAGTTCTCCGGCAAGATCCAGTATGCGGTCAGCGCCACCACAGAGGAAAAGCCGGATATTCTCCCGGCCATCCTTTCAGCATCCAAGGCCATGCGGGCAAAGAAGCTGCTGGACCGGGAATCCATCCATTCCGAAATGCTGACATCGCTGATCCGGGCGCTTCAGGAATGTGACAGCGATACGGAGCACCATGTGCGCCGCACCCAGATGATGGGGGCGGAGCTGGGAAAGCGGATCGAACTGACGGACATCCAGCAGAGCAACCTGTCGCTGCTCTGCCTCCTGCATGACATCGGCAAGATCGGCATTCCCCTGGAAATCCTGAATAAGCCGGGCAAGCTCTCGGAGGATGAGTGGAAGATCCTGCGGTCCCATACGGAAAAGGGCTATGAGATCGCCAACAGCAACAACGAACTCCGGGGGATCGCCGATGAGATCCGCCATCACCATGAGCGTTGGGATGGAAAAGGATACCCGGATGGACTGAGCCGGGAGAGTATCCCCCTCCTGTCCAGGGTGATCGCTGTGGTGGACGCATATGACGCCATGACCAATGACCGCTCATACAGGCGTGCTATGTCTCCAGCCGATGCGATAGAAGAATTGAAGCGGTGCGCGGGCACCCAATTCGATCCCTTTATTGTGTCGGAGTTTCTCCAGATGCTGAAGGAAAATCCGCCGGACGAGCAAGCGGCCGGCGGGGCGGTCCGGCAGAGTGGGAACGGGCATGCGGCGGAGCCGGGGTCCGCCGGCAGCAGCGTGGAGACCGTCTGCCATGTTCACGGGGTCCCATACAGCCGCTATGTGCTGGATGAATCCATGCACATCGTATCTGTGGATGAAAATTTTGAGAAGCTGACCGGGTATACGTGGGAAGACATTCAGGAAAAGCCTATGATCCAGGCGGATCTGATCCCGGAGGAGGAGCGCACGGAATATCTGTGTCACACCAATGCCTGTCTTGCCAAAAACCCGATGGTGTTCCAGGAGCATAAGCTCCGGCGCAAGGACGGCTCTGACATCTACGTATTTTGCTTTGGCAGAATGTATTTTGATTCCGCGGTCCGCGCCGAACGTTCGGAGATCATCATCGCCGACATCACCAAGACCTATTCCATGAAGATGCTGGCGGATGCGGAGCAGAACAAAGCCCAGATCAGGCTGAAATATTGGGAGGACACCTATCGCCGGGATTCCCTCACAGGGCTTCTCAATCACGCGGCCTTCCGCAGTGATGTGGAGCTTAAGCTCCTGGAAGGAAAAACCAAAGTCATGATGCTGATGATGGATGTGGACAAATTCAAGGAGTATAACGACACCTTCGGCCATCATAACGGAGACAAGTTCCTGATCCTGGTGGCGCAGACGCTGCATGTATCCCTGAAAACAGAGGACCGGGCCTGCCGCATGGGCGGCGACGAGTTCGCGGCGGCGCTCTTTTTCGCCGCGGATACGCCGGAAGCGGTCATTCTGGAACGGGCGCAGCAGATTTTCGACAAGGTGAGTATTACGCTGCGGGGCGCGGACGGCGGCACCGGGATCTCCATGGGTGCGGCGATCGCTGAACCGGACGCGACGTTCAATCAGCTGTATGAAGCGTCGGACCGGGCGCTGTATCGTGCAAAAGAAAACGGCCGCGGCAGACTTGTGTTCTCGTAAAATCATCCGCGGACGGCGCGTGTTATGTGTATTCAAAAGCCGCCGGTTGGAAAAATCCAACCGGCGGCTTTCCTATTTGCTTCTTTCGAACCGCTTCGCGTGATCGCCGGGGCTTACGCCAGCGTATTCATGGCACCGCCTGCCAGGGCGCAGGCCTGACCACGGGTGACGTTCACACCCAGGTCCGCCTTGCCGTCAACGGTGCCCTTCAGGATGCCGTTCTGAGCAGCCCAGGCCGCAATAGCCGCCATATCAGCGGGAATGTCGGAACTGTCGTTGAAGATGCTCAGGATACTGGTATCCTCCACAGCGGGAGAGCCGGCGGCCACATACAGGGCCTTCAGCACTTCGCCGCGGGTGGCGGGCTCATCGCCGGTCTTGAGGCCGTTCTCAGCGCCCCAGGCAATGCCGCCGGCATAATCGCTGACCGAAAAGGTGTATCACGCGCTTCCGTTTATCCTGGGGATCGGCATGATGGCGATCGGCACGACCCATACGGTCTGCGGGCTCTGGTCAAAGGAGTATCAAAGCAGGGAAACAAAACTGACCGCAAACGGCATCGTCTATGTTGCTTTGGGACTGGTGATCCTTGTCCATCACACGGACGCGGACTCCGTGATCAGCGGTATCTGGGGCGTTCTCGGCCTGATGAAGGGTTCAGAGGCCCTGAACGGAGCGCTGTACCGCGCGTCGCAAAAGGAAGCATTTGTTGCGCTGGGGCTCCAGGCGGTCATAGAAGTGGCGCTGGGATTTTTGCTTTTGCTGGACCCCTCCGCGGTAAAGCACCATGTATTGCTGTTAGGGCTGGAACTGGTGGCGGTCGGCTGGCAGACCCTTCGGGAAGCAAAGCAGCCAAAGGCCGAAACCGCCGTCACACAGTAAAAAACCGCGCGGCCTCCCCTGTTCCGGGAGGCCGCGCGGTTTATTATTTTAGGCAAGGCGCTCACATATAAATGATGACCACTCCTGTCAGCATACCGATGATGGTCGCGGTAGCGGGCAGCTTGGACCGCCACATCAGGATGGACTCCGGCAGCAGCTCACCGAAAACCACGTACAGCATGGCGCCGGAGGCAAAGCTCAGGGACAGCGCCAAGGCTACCGGCCCCATGGCGCCCACGGTGAAGCCCAAAAGAGCCCCCAGAATGGTAGGGAACCCGGTCAGCGCCGTGACGATGACAGAGCGGGTCTTGGACATCCCGCCGGAGATCAGCGGCACGGCCACAGCCATTCCCTCCGGAATGTTGTGCAGGCCGATCACGATGGCCATCGTCAGTCCGCCGCGGTTCAGAAGCGTTTCCTGCGCGGTGCGGGCAAAGGATGCGCCGATGACCATGCCCTCCGGTACGTTGTGCAGGGCGATGGCCGCCGCCATCACCAGTCCGGCCAGAAACAAGCCGCTGCGGGGCTGACGGCCCTCCCGGTGCTCCTGCAGGTGGTTGGCGTGGGTCAGTTCCTCCAGTGAATCGGCGGTGCGGGGATGGTTCTCGTCGATATGGGCCACCTCATGGTTGGTGTTGCGGTCGATCCAGGCGTTGAGCAGGGCGATGACAACGTAGCCCACCAGTACGCCGATCACGACCAGCCCCACATCGTTGCCCATTCCATCCGGATGCAGCGCCTCCGTCAGCAGGTCAAAGCACACCACAGAGGTCATGACCCCCGCGGCAAACGACAGCAGCAGGCTTACGGTCTTGCTGGAATCCTTGCGGAACAGGCAGGAGAGGAGTCCTCCCATACCCGTGCCGCCCATGCCGGCCAGAGCCGTAATGCCAATCACGCTCCAAATCATTTTTCTAACAGCCTCCTTGTGTTAGGACGGACTAACTTTTTTCGCCTTATCCTATCACACAGGCCCATAGCTGTCAATTTGCGTTTTGCTGTTTTTTCCCGGTATTTTCCGTTGGTTCAGGCTTTTCTTTGTGCGTTTTTTCTTCCGAAAACAAACGCAGGCCCCGGGAATTCTCCGGGGCCTGCAAGTTTATATATTCCGATACAGAAGGAAAACACAGGCAGCGTATCAAGCACCCATCACGGATCGCTTGTGACCAACAAAGTAAACGGCGTATGGACTTCCATGGGAACCAAGGCGGCTTTTACGGCAGGATCACCCCAGCATCAGCGCAACGCCAAAGCCCAGCAGGGCTCCGAAACAGACCTGCAGGGGGGTATGTCCCAGGAATTCCTTCAGCACATCCTTTGGTGGGGCATCCTTGCCGAGGGACGCGATCAGGTCATTGAGGACCTTGGCGTGCTTCCCCGCTTCCCGGCGCACCCCCATGGCGTCATGCATCACAATGATTCCAAAGACGACCGCGATGGCAAAGATCGGAGACGCAAGACCGTATTCCAAAGCGGCGGTCGTCGCCATTGCTGTCACTGTGGCCGAATGACCGCTGGGCATCCCGCCGTCGCCGAACAGTCGGTGGATGTCGAGCTTTTTATGCACGGCTGCGTAAATGATCGTCTTAATGATCTGAGCGGCAGCCCATGCTGCCAACGAGTTGACAAGAAGATGATTGTCCAATAGCTGAAGGATGTCCATGGCAATGTTCCTCACTTGCTGGATTTGCGAACGTGTTTTGGCGTTTATCCATTATATGCCCTTTTCACGCATTTGTCATGTCATTTCAGCAAAAAACATGTGCCGGAGGTATTTTACTTTTGTCCCGAACGTGCCACGATCCCCTCTCCCCTCTCACGCAGTTGGATCTTCTGTTTCATGGCGCGGTACTCCTTTTCAGAGATGATCCCCTTCTCCAGAAGCACCCGGTTAAAGGAATACAGCATTCCCTGTTGATACGCAAACCCTTTGGTACAAGGAGCAGACATGGACGGCTCTCCTATCGTCTTCTTATATATGAACGGCGGATCTCTCCGGAGACCGGCCCTCTATAAACTTGTCCAAAGCGGTCTCAAATCATACAGCTGAAGTTGTACAAATCCCGCGGACAGCGGTTTGAACGGAAGTCCTCGCATCCGCCCTGTACGCAAGTCTGCCCGGTGTGGACCGCATTTCAGTGCCAGCTGTTTTTCAAATACAAGTTTCTTCAGCGGGAACTGTTGTCACATCGTCTCAAATATGATATATTGAACATGATAAAACGAACTTTTCAGGAGGACACTATGGACATCCACACCACCCGACAGCAATTAAAGACCCGCACGATCTATGACCTCCCTCTCCGGGTGACCTTCTATGCCCGTGTGTCCAGTGAATCCGACGAGCAGCTCAACTCCCTGGGCAACCAAATTCAATACTACGAAAGCCTGATCCGCAAAAACGCCAACTGGACCTACGTGGCGGGCTACATCGACGAGGGCCTGTCCGCCGCCACCACCAGGAAGCGGGAGAACTTTCACCGCATGGTGGAGGACGGCAGGGCCGGGCTGTTCGACCTCATCATCACCAAGGAGATCACCCGGTTCGCCCGCAACACGCTGGACTCCATTCAGTACACCCGGGAGCTGCTGAACGCCGGTGTGGGGGTGTTCTTCCAGAACGACAACATCAACACCCTGGACGAGGACTCGGAGCTGCGCCTGACCATCATGTCCGGCATCGCCCAGGACGAGCTCCGAAAGCTCAGCAGCCGCGTGAAGTTCGGCCACCAGCAGGCCATCAAAAACAGCGTGGTCCTGGGGAACAGCCGCATCTTCGGCTACCGGAAGGACGGCGGGCGGCTGGCGATCGACGAGGACGAAGCCCCCATGGTGCGGGAGCTGTTCGAGCTGTACGCCACCGGAGAGTACAGCATGAAGCAGATCGAGACGCTGTTCTGGGAAAAGGGCTTCCGCAACCACAACGGCAAGAAGATCGCCCACACCACCATGTCCGGGGTGATCTCCAATCCCAAGTACAAAGGCTACTACGTGGGCAATAAGGTAAAGGTCATCGACCTGTTCACCAAAAAGCAGAAATTCCTCCCGCCGGAGGAATGGGTGATGTTCAAGGATGAGACGGGCGAGATCGTTCCCGCCATCGTCAGCGAGGAGCTGTGGGATGAAGCCAACGCCGTCCTGAAAAAGCGGAGCGAGGACGTGAAGGGTCGCCAGGGCATCTGCAACCACGCCAACCTGCTTACCGGGAAGCTGTACTGCACCCACTGCGGCGCGGCTTACTACCGCCGCGACTCCGTGGACAGGGCCGGCAACAGGAACAGCAAGTGGGTGTGCTCCGGGAAGATCAAAAACGGCGCGGACTCCTGCCCCTCCTTCCCCATCTACGAGGAGGAGCTGAAGCCCCTCCTGCTGGAGGTCTTCCGGGAGACGGAGGATGACGCCGAATCGCTCATCGAGGAATATATCGAAATGTACAAATCGCTGGACCAGAGCGGCGATCTGGCAAAGCGCATGGATGCTCTGGAGACGGCCATCCGGACGGCGGAGAAGAAAAAGCAGAAGCTGCTGACCTTCAACGCCCTGGGGGAATTGTCCGACCGGGACTTCCTCTCCATGAACAAGCAGTGCGCCCAAGAGATCGAGGCGGCGCAGAAGGAACTGATGGAACTCCGGCAGCAGCGGGACTCCGCCGACGACTTCAAAAAGCAGATCGACACCATCCGCCGGGTCCTCCGGGAGGCCCAGCGGGACGCGGCGGAAAACGTCATCAGCAAGGAATTCGTGGACAGGTATATCGACAAGATCTTTGCCGCGCCCCAGGCGGACGGCTCCATGCGGCTGCAGATCAAGGTCTTCACCGGGGAGACCGCCGAGAAATACCTGGCAAATCTCAAGCATCGTACGGGTCACACGTTCAAGAAGATGATCGAGTCCTACGAGAAGTCCCTGTAACTTCCCCTGGACAGCAAAAGGACCGGCCCAAACGGGCCGGTCCCTCTATGTTCTTATGTCTTGCCCTGCTTCCGTTTCTGCTCCTCCAGCAGGTCCGCCAGGGTATAGCGGTCGATGTATGCGTTCACCGTAGCGTATAGCCCCGTCCAGAAATCCAGCGTCGGGCACTCGCCGCACCGCTCGCAGCGGTTCTCCTCCCCCGCCAGACACGCCACCGGGGCCAGATCGCCCTCTGTCAGCCGCAGGATGCTGCCCACGGTGTAGTTCTCCGGCTCCTTCGCCAGCCGGTAGCCGCCCTGGGCGCCCCGCCCGCTGCGGAGCAGCCCCGCCTTCGCCAGCAGGCCCGCGATCTGCTCCAGGTATTTCATGGATATATTCTGCCGGGCGGCCACATCCTTCAGGGATACATACCCCGCATCATCATGGGACGCCACATCCATCATCAGCCGCAGAGCGTACCGCCCCTTTGTCGAAATCTTCATCACGGCGCCTCCTCGTTTATTCAATCCTCATTCTGCCACAATCCTCCCCGGAACGCAAGTATTTTCCCATCGACAGGAATTGACAATCCCCCGCTTTTCCCTTAGAATAGGTACGACTTTTCAAGCAACGAGAGGAGCTACCATATGGATTACGCAAAGGAATCCCTGCGTCTGCATTACGAGTGGAAGGGCAAGCTGGAAATGACGCCCCGGGCGGCGGTGGACAGCAAGGAGGCCCTGTCCCTGGCCTACACCCCCGGCGTGGCCCAGCCCTGCCTGGAGATCCAGAAGGACGTCAACAAGAGCTACGAGCTGACCCGCCGCTGGAACACCGTAGCGGTTGTCACCGACGGCACCGCCGTCCTGGGCCTGGGCGACATCGGCCCCGAGGCCGGTATGCCGGTCATGGAGGGCAAGTGCGTCCTGTTCAAGGCCTTCGGCGGCGTGGACGCCATTCCCCTGTGCGTCCGCAGCAAGGATGTGGATGACATCGTCAACACCGTGGCCCTGCTGGCGGGCAGTTTCGGCGGCGTGAACCTGGAAGACATCGCCGCTCCCCGCTGCTTTGAGATCGAGCGAAAACTGAAGGAGCGCTGCGACATCCCCATCTTCCACGACGACCAGCACGGCACCGCCGTCATCACCCTGGCGGGCCTGACCAACGCCCTGAAGGTGGTGGGCAAGAAGCTGGAGGACGTGAAGATCGTGGTAAACGGCGCGGGCGCCGCCGCCATCTCCATCACCAAGCTCCTGCTCTCCGCCGGAGCGAAGAACATCACCCTCTGCGACCGCAAGGGCGCCATCTACGCCGGTCGGGACGGTCTGAACTGGATCAAGGAGGAGATGGCCCAGGTCACCAATCCCGCCAGGCAGTCCGGTACGCTTGCGGACGTGCTGGCAGGCGCCGACGTGTTCATCGGCGTCTCCGCCCCCAATTCCGTCACTACGGACATGGTGAAAACCATGAATAAGGATGCCATCGTCTTTGCCTGCGCCAACCCCACCCCGGAGATCTTCCCCGACGACGCCAAGGCCGGCGGCGCGGCGGTGGTCTCCACAGGCCGCAGCGACTATCCCAACCAGATCAACAACGTCCTGGCCTTCCCCGGCATCTTCCGGGGCGCCCTGGACGCCCGGGCCAGCGACATCAACGACGAGATGAAGATCGCCGCCGCCCATGCCCTGGCCGACCTGGTGGGCGATGACCTCTCCGCCGACTACATCATCCCCGCCGCCTTTGACCCCCGGGTAGCGGACGCCGTGGCCGCCGCCGTAAAGCAGGCCGCCTACGACTCCGGCGTGGCCCGCATCTGAACGAAAATTTGAGGATGGCCCCAAAAGGCCATCCTCTTTTTCAAGTTTTTTTGCACCGTTTTCCCCGTTTCCAACGTACCCTATGTGAACCCACCAAAAGGAGGTGCCGCCGTGACAGACCGGGAACTGCTCTCCCGCCTCTCCTCCGCCCCGGAGGAGACCCTGGCCGCCCTGTCGGCCCGCTATTCGCCCCTGGCCGCCGCCATTGCGGGCCGCCTGCTGCCGGGCCGTCAGGCCGATATTGAGGAGGTTGCGGCGGACACCCTCATCGCCATCTGGAAAAACGGGGATACCCTGAACCCGGACACCCTCCGGGGCTTCGTCATCACCACCGCCCGGAACCTGGCCATTGACCGCTGGCGGCAGCTCCGCCGCCGGGACGAGGTCCCCCTGTTCGACCAGGATGGCGCCGACTCCGACTTTCTGGAGCGTGAGGTTCTTTCTTCCGCCCTGGCGGACTACATCCGCACCCTCTCCCCGCCGGATGGCGAGATTTTTCTCCGCCACTACCTGCTGCTGGAAACGGCGGCAGAGATCGGGGCGCGCTACGGCCTGACAGAATCTGCCGTCCGCGCCCGGCTCCACCGGGTCCGCCAAACGCTGCAAAGGGAGGTGCCGCGATGAACGACTGGTATGACCTGACCAACCGTTTAGATACCAACGTCCCGCCGCTGGAGGAAGTGTCCCAGGCCCGCATTGAAAGCCGTATCCGCTCCGCTCTGCCCCGCCGAAAAAAGCGCCGCGCTCTGTTGGCAGTCATTGCCGCCGTGCTGGTGCTCACCGCCTGCGGCTACGCCGTGGCGACAGGACAGTTCTCCGACTGGTTCCGGCAGGTAGCCGAAGACCCGGCGGAGCCGGAGGCCAGCGAGGAGCTGCTGGCCGGCATCGGCACCATCATCGGCCAGAGCCAGACGGTGGACGGCGTGACGATGACTCTGAACGGTGCCATTTGGGACGGAAACACCATGCTCCTCTCTCTGACGATGACGGGAGAGAGCATCCCCGACTACCGCTGGGTGCAGGTGCGTTCCGAGGATTCCTGGCTGAGCGCGTCCGAAGCGCAGATACGCAAAACGCTGCCGCAGGAGATGCCCCACTTGACAGAAGCAGAAATCGACGAATTTGTGAAACAATATCTCAAAAACTGGAGGTCTACCTTCTCCTATCTGGAAATCATCAGCACCCAGGAGGATGAAGGCGGGAGCTGCTGTCTACTGGTAAAGGACGAATCCCGCCGCTCGCAGTACGACAGCAATGAGCTGGTCCTGCACCTGGAAAACCTGGTGTTCGGTGAGGCCACCGTAACCGGCCCCTTCGAGTTCACTTTCACCGTCCAGCAAAAGGACGCGACGGTCCGTTATACAGGCCGGACCCTGCTGGCGGAGCGGGAGGACTACGACATCTTTGTCACCGGTGCGGAGGTCTCCCCCTTCCGGGCAAAAATCATGTATGAGCTCTCTGTTCCCTTCCCGGAGGGGCAGTATGATTCCGAAGCCATCCACTACGCGACAGCCGTTGACCGCATCCGGGTGAATGGCGAGGAATACAGCCCCTCTAACTCCCGGGGAAGCACTTTGGAACAGGACGAGGACGGCAATGTGCGCGGCAGCGCCTACACCGGCTCCTTTGACCGCATCGTAGACCCCGCCCAGGTGGAGGCCATCCGCGTCGGCGGCGTCTGGCTGAAGCTGGACAGCTTCACCCTGACCGAAAATCCAGACTCCTGACTGTATAAAAAAACAGCGGCTTTCGCCGCTGTTTTTTTTGCGCTTACACGGTGGGATACTCGCCGTCCCACAGCACCTTGCGGAACTTCATGGGGTCGGTATTGCCCTCGGTGGAGAACATCAGCACCTGGCTGAAGCGGTCCAGGCCCAGGAAATCCCGGAGCTCCTTGTACTCGTCGGTCTCCATGAGGGCGGCGATGAGGCCCATGCCCACGGCGCCGGACTCGCCGGAGATGACGGTGGGGTCGCCCTTGACGGGCACGCCCAGCATCCGCATGCCCCGGGCGCTGACCCAGTCGGGGCAGGAGACGAAGGCGGAGACATGATTGCGCAGGATGTCCCAGGAGATGATGTTGGGCTCACCGCAGGCAAGACCCGCCATGATGGTCTTGAGGTCGCCCTCTACGATGCGGGGATCACCGTCCCCGGCCACGGCGCCCTGGTACAGGCAGTCCGCCGCCCGGGCCTCCATGACGATGAACTTGGGGGGATCGTTGGGGAACAGGTTGGTGAAGAAGCCCACCACGGCACCGGCCAGGCTGCCCACGCCGGCCTGAATGAACACATGGCTGGGGCGGTTCACGCCCATCTGCCGCAGCTGGTCGGCGGCCTCGCCTGCCATGGTGCCGTAGCCCTGCATGATCCACGCGGGGATCTCCTCGTAGCCCTCCCAAGCGGTGTCCTGCACGACCACACCGTGCTTGGTCTGGGCGGCCTCGGCAGCGGCCATACGGACGCACTCGTCGTAGTTCACGTCCTCAATGGTGACCTGGGCGCCCTCTTTTTTGATGTTCTCAAACCGGCTTTGGCTGCTGCCCTTGGGCATATGGACCACCGCCTTCTGGCCCAGCTTGTTGGCGGCCCAGGCCACGCCCCGGCCGTGGTTGCCGTCGGTGGCAGTAAAGAAGGTGGCCTGGCCGAACTCCCGGCGGAAGGCCTCGCTGGTCAGATAGTCATAGGTCATCTCGCTGACGTCCCGGTCCATCTGCTGGGCAATGTACCGCGCCATGGCGAAAGAACCGCCCAGCACTTTGAAGGCGTTGAGGCCGAAGCGGAAGGACTCGTCCTTCACATACAGGCCACCCAGACCCAGGTACTTCGCCATGCCGTCCAGGCAGGCCAGGGGGGTAATGGAATACTGGGGAAAGCTGTTGTGGAAAAAGCTGGCCTTTGCCACGTTGCGCAGGGACATGACCTCCAGCTGACGGTCCTCACTGGCCGGCATATGGTTGACGGCCCACTTGATCTTCTCTTTCATTTTGCTCTCTCCATACAAAAATTTTTAGCCTAACAAATTTTTTGTTTGCTTTGGCTCCATCATATCACAGTTTCCCGGGAAGTCAAGGGCTTTCGCAAATTTTTCGACGCAGGGGAAAGACTATTACAAACCATCCTTGACAAATACCCCTGGGGGGTATATAGTTCTATCAGCAAAGATACCCCCCAGGGGTATATTTCTCACCATACAGGAGGTCCCATGAAAGAGGAAAAATATGACATCTCCGGCATGCACTGCGCGGCGTGCAGCGCATCCGTGGAAAAAGTGACCCGGCGGCTCCCCGGCGTGGAGCGCAGCGACGTGAACCTGACCACCGGCATTATGACCATCTGCTACGACGAAAGTCAGGTGGGCCAAGAGCAGATCACGGCAAAGGTGGAGAAAGCAGGCTTCGGCTGTACCCTCCACGCGGAGAAAAAGGAAAAAACGGCGGAGGCCGTGCAGAACGAGGAAGAAGCCGCCCTGAAACGGAAAAAGGCGGAACTGATCGCGGCGGCGGTTTTTTCCGTGGTGCTGCTGTATGTATCCATGGGGCAGATGCTGCCCTTCGGCCTGCCCGCCCTGCCCCTGCCGGACATCTTCTCCATGCACACCCATCCGGTAAATTACGCCGTCTTGCAGCTGCTCTTGACCATCCCCGTGCTGTACTGCGGCAGGAACTTTTTCACCAGCGGCTTCAAAGCCCTGGCCCACGGGAATCCCAACATGGATTCCCTGGTGGCCATCGGCTCCGCCTGCTCCTTCGCATACAGCGTGGTGATGACGTTCCTCATCTCCGACGATCCCCACGCCTATGTCCACAACCTTTATTATGAATCCGCCGCCGTGGTACTGACCCTGGTGTCCCTGGGCAAGTTCCTGGAGAGCCGGAACATGCAGAAGACGAAGGGCGCTATCACCGCCCTGATGCGTCTGGCACCGGACACCGCCATTCTGTCGGACTCCGGCCGGGAGGTGCCCACGGAGAGCCTGAAAACCGGGGACATGGTGCTGGTGAAGCCCGGCCAGCGGGTGCCGGTGGACGGCGTGGTGACGGAGGGTGAGAGCAGCGTCAACGAGGCCATGCTCACTGGAGAGAGCCTGCCGGTGGAAAAATGCGTGGGCAGCGAGGTCATCGGCGGCAGTGTCAACCAGAACGGCGTGCTGTACGTCCGGGTGACCCGCACCGGGGAGGACACCACCCTGGCACGCATCATTCGATTCGTAGAGGACGCCCAAGGGAAAAAAGCCCCCATCTCCAAGACCGCCGACAAGGTGGCGGGGGTGTTCGTGCCCACCGTCATCGGTATCGCGGTGGCGGCGGCCGTCGCCTGGGCCATTGCGGGACAGCCCTTTGCCTTTGTGCTGCGGGTGTTCACCTCCGTGTTAGTGATCGCCTGCCCCTGCGCATTGGGACTGGCGACGCCCACCGCTATCATGGTAGGCACCGGGCTGGGCGCCAGGCACGGTATTCTCATCCGCTCCGGCGAGATTTTGGAAATTACCCACAGCGTGGACACCGTGGTGCTGGACAAGACCGGCACCGTCACCGAGGGCTCTCCCGCCGTAACGGAGGTCATTCCGTACAACTGCGAGGAAGCGGCCCTGCTGAAAACGGCGGCGGCCATTGAAGGGGCCTCCGCCCACCCCCTGGCTGCGGCCATCACCGCCTATGCCGCCGAAAAGGGGCTGGCGGAGCCGGAAAAGCCGGAAGCGTTTGAAAACCTGTCCGGCCGGGGCCTGACGGCCCGGCTTGGCGGCAAGACCGTGCTGGCTGGGAACCGCCGCCTGCTGGAGGAACGGGGCGTGGATGCCTCTCCCCTGCTGGCGGAGGCGGCGCGGCTGTCCGCCCAGGGCCAGACGCCCATGTTCTTTGCGGCGGACGGCAGGCTGCTGGGCCTCATCTCCGTGGCGGACCCGGTGAAGGAGACCAGCGCCGCCGCCATTTCGGAAATGAAACAGCAGGGCATCCGGGTGGTGCTGCTGACTGGCGACAACCGGGCGGCGGCGGAGCACATCGGCGCTCTGGTGGGCGCGGACGAGGTCATCGCCGAGGTGCTGCCGGAGGAAAAGGCCGGAGTTATCCAAAACTTGCAGAACCAGGGCCGGAATGTGATGATGGTTGGCGACGGCATCAACGACGCCCCCGCCCTCACCGCCGCCACCGTGGGCTGCGCCATCGGCAGCGGCAGCGACATCGCCATCGAGTCCGCCGACATCGTGCTGATGCGCTCCGACCTCCGGGATGTGCCCCGGGCTCTGCGGCTGTCCGCCCTGACCCTGCGGGACATCAAGCAGAACCTGTTCTGGGCCTTCTGTTACAACACTGTCGGCATCCCTATCGCCGCTGGAGCCCTGTATCTGTTCGGCGGGCCGCTGCTCTCCCCTATGTTCGCGGGGGCGGCCATGTCCCTCAGCTCCGTGTGCGTGGTGAGCAACGCCCTGCGGCTGGGCCGGGCGAAATTACAATAAGGAGGGTTTCCCCGTGACCGATGAAAGCAAGGAATTGAAGAAAGAATGCTGCGTGGAGGCAGAGGACTGCTGCCGCCACAAGCACCGGGAGGCCAGCGAGGTCGAGGCCCTGACCAAGCGGCTCAACCGCATTGAAGGCCAAGTCCGGGGCATCCGGGGCATGGTGGAAAACGAGGCCTACTGCACTGACATCCTCACCCAGGTCTCCGCCGTCCAGTCGGCGCTGAACGCCTTTTCCCGGGAACTGCTGGCGAGCCACATCCGCACCTGCGTGGTGACGGACATCCAAAACGGGCAGTTGGAGGTCGTGGACGACCTCCTGGCTACGATACAAAAACTGATGAAATGAAAAGGAGAATACCGCTATGACCACCATTTCCGTACCTGATATGATGTGCGAAAACTGCGTAAAACGCATCACCAACGCCCTCACAGGGGCTGATCTGAAGTTCACCGTCAGCCTGGCGGACAAGACCGTCACCATCGACGGCTGCCAGAACTGCGTCAAGACCGCCGTGGGTGAGCTGGAGGATCTGGGCTTTACCCCGGAAGTTCGCTGATCCGTTCATAATTTTTCGGTTTTTTGCAAAAAATGTCCCTGTATCCAGTCTTTGGGTGCAGGGACTTTTTTCCGTCCGTTTTCGTAACCATTTTGTTACCGTTCGATTTTTTCTGTTATTTATTTCCAGTGTTTTTTGCCGTTTTTCACCTAAAGTGGGAGACATAACACCGCTTTGGCCCCAAAAACTTGACAAAAGTGGGAGCAGGGTGTATACTGAGTCCAGTTTTTCAGCCGGTAACAAAAGTTACAAGTTGTTTCCATCCAGGAGACAGCCGCCCAACGCTCCATTCGGGAGCCTGAAAAACCAATTCAGGAGGTACTATTTTGAAACGTCATAACCTGCAAGAAAAACTGCATGGGATATGGAACCGCAGACACCTGGCGCTGCTGACGCTGACGGCCGTCTTCCTGACCGCCGCCGTTACCACCAGCCACGCCAGCGCCCTGTATATCCTCACCGACGCCGATGACACCGCCATCGTGCTGGACAGCGCCGCCAAGCTGCCGGATCTCTCCAGCCAGATCGTCAATGTCACCACCGGCGGCAAGGGCTACGACGTGACGCTGGCCGCCAAGCAGACGGTCACCGTCCACCGGAACGGTGAAACGCAGACCGTCCAGTCCAGAAATGAAAGCGTCTCCAGGCTGCTCGAACGCATCGGCATCGTCCCAAGTCCGCTGGAGACTGTCGCCGTGGACCTGTCCGGCTCCGGGGTGGAGATCACCGTGGAGGAGGAGATCATCTACTACGACCGGGTGGTGGAGGAGGTCACCTTCGACACCGTGCGCATCGCCAACCCCGAGATGAAGAAGGGCACGGAAAAAGTGGTGCAGGAGGGCGCTGACGGCGTCCGCACCTCCATCTATGAAGTGGTGTTTTCCAACGGCAGGGAGCTGAGCCGCCAGTTCGTGGAGGAGCTGGACAGCACCGCCGTGGACCAGATCGTGGAATACGGCACCGCCGAGGAGCAGACCGCTTCCTCCGTCATGTCCAATAACAAGTCCGCCATTTCCAACGTCTCCAAAAACGGCGACGGTAGCGGCACCCTGACTCTGGCCGACGGCACCACGCTGAACTTCTCCGCCGCCAAGTCCATGACCGCCACCGCCTACACCGCCGGGCACGGCGGAGTGGACTACTGCACCGCCACCGGCACCACCGTCCGGGTGGGCACCGTGGCTGTGGATAAGAGCGTCATCCCCCTGGGCACGAAACTGTTCATCGTGACCACTGACGGGCTGGTCTACGGCACCGCCGTGGCCGAGGACACCGGAGTCCGGGGCAACAAGGTGGACCTGTATTTCGACACCTACCAGCAGTGCATCAGCTTCGGCAGGCGGAGCTGTACGGTTTATATCCTGGAATAACGCAGTTCTCCCCCGGCACGTTTGTGCCGGGGGAGTTTTTTCAGAGCGTTTCCAGCAGGACCGAAAGCTGGTCCAGAGCGGTGACGATGTAGTCCGGCACAATATCCGGGCGGCGGGGGCGGCCCATACGGTTCAGCCAGCAGGTGCGCAGGCCCGCGTCCCGGCCGCCCCGGATGTCGGCGGTCAGGCTGTCCCCCACCATCAGGGCCGAAGCCGGGTCAAACCCGGGAATGGCGGCGAAGCAGGCGCGGAAAAAGGCGGGGCTGGGCTTGTGGAAGCCCACTTCCTCGGAGATGAAAATGTTCCGGAAATACGGGAGGATACCCGCGTCCGCCAGACGGCGGCGCTGGACCGCCGCCGCGCCGTTGGTGGCCAAGTACAGGCTGTACCGGGGTGCCAAAGCCTCCAGCAGCCCCCGGGCGCCGGGGACGAAGCCGTGCTCCTCCGCCAGAAAGCCCTCGTACCGATCGCAAACCGCCCGGCTGTCGCAGGCGGCGCCCAGCTCCGCGAACAGGAGGTCGAAGCGGCGGGTCAGGACCTGGTCTTTCGTGAGCTTTCCCTCCTCCAGCAGTTCCCACTGGCTGAGGTTGATGGCATGGTAGCGGTCCAGAACGGCTGGCGTGGGGTCTACCCCAAATTGCCGGAGGGCGCGGGACAGGGCGTGGGCCTCTCCCCCGTCGAAATCCAGCAGGGTGTTGTCCAGGTCGAAGAAGATGTTGGTCAGCATGGCGGGCTCCTTTACAGGTGATGCATCCATTCTACATCACCGGGGTTTTCAAATCCATGTTTTTTTGATATACTGTCTTCACTTTACGAAAAGGCGGGGTTGCCATGAATCTCTGCGATTACGATACCATCCGGGAGCTGCTGGGGCGGCACGGATTCCATTTTTCTAAATCCATGGGGCAGAATTTCCTCATCGACCCCCAGGTGCCCTACGACATCGCGGCATCGTCCCAGGCGGACGAGGGCTGCGGCGTGCTGGAGATCGGCCCGGGCATCGGCCCCCTGACGGCGGAGCTGGCCCAGCGGGCGGGCAAAGTCGTGTCCGTGGAGCTGGACAAGTCCCTGCTGCCTGTGCTGGCGGAGACCATGGCCCCCTACCCCAACGTGGAGATCGTGCCGGGGGACGTGATGAAACTGGACCTGGAGGCGCTGGCGGCGGAAAAATTTCAGGGGCTGCGGCCCATCGTGTGCGCCAACCTCCCCTACAACATCACCACGCCGGTGCTGACAAAGCTCGTCGAGACGCCCTGCTTTGAGGCCATTACCGTGCTCATCCAGAAAGAGGTCGCCCAGCGGCTGGCGGCCCCCCAGGGGTCTTCCGACGGCGGGTCCTTCTCCATGTTCCTGCAA
This sequence comes from Oscillibacter valericigenes, assembly GCF_021531435.1. Classification (GTDB taxonomy): domain Bacteria; phylum Bacillota; class Clostridia; order Oscillospirales; family Oscillospiraceae; genus Oscillibacter; species Oscillibacter valericigenes_B. The sequence continues at coordinate 52,181 of NZ_JAFBIS010000001.1, read as the reverse complement.
TACTACATGGAGACGGAGTACCTCTTCGACGTGCCCCGGGAGAAGTTCCTGCCCGCCCCCAAGGTGACCTCCGCCGTGCTGCGGTGCGTCCGGCGGGAGAAGCCGCCGGTCTCCGTGCGGGACGAGGACTTTTTCTTCCGGTGCCTGCGGGGAGCCTTCCTGCTGCGGCGGAAAACCCTGGCCAACAGCCTGGCCGCCGCCCTCAGGCGGGACAAGGCGGCCATTCAGGAGGCCATCGAAGCCTGCGGCCTTCCTGCCACCATCCGGGGCGAGGCACTGACGCTGGAGGACCTGGCGCGGCTGTCCGACGAGCTGGGAAATGCGTAATCGTATGAAAATCGAACTTGGCAGGGCCCGCGACATAGACGGTTGGATGGAGCTGGTGGAGCAGGTCAAAGACGACTTCCCCGGACTTGAAACTGTGGAAGGGATGGCGGAGCACAGGGATACCGTCCTGGCGTTTATGGCCAGGGATTCCGCCGTCTGCGCGAAAGACGGCGGCCGTGTCGTTGGGGCGCTCCTCTTTTCCAAGGAAAACAGTATGCTTTGCTTTCTGGCCGTCGATCCCGTATACCGCAGGCAGCACATCGCGGAAAACATGGTCAACCTCATGCTGACCTTCATGGAGCCGGGAAGAGACATCGTGGTCACCACATACCGGGAGGGCGTCCCGGCGGGGATCGCGGCAAGAGCCTTTTATAAACGGCTGGGATTCTCCGAGGGAAAGCTGACCGAGGAGTTCGGAAGTCCGGTGCAGGAATTGATCCTGAAACGGTAAATCATTCCTTGAAAAGGTCCACTTGCCTTTCCCGGGAAAATCATGTAGAATATGCTTAATATCGTTTTAATCGGCTGTGGGGCTTTCCCCCGGTATCTGCCATGCTCCGCCGCCACTCATCATTTCTAAGGAGGAACAATATCATGAAAACTTATGGTCTGGAAGCTCTGGGCATCATCAATGCCTCCGCTGTCTACCGCAACCTGACCCCCGCCGAGCTGACGGAGCACGCCCTGCGCCGCGGCGAGGGCAAACTCAGCAACACCGGCGCGCTGGTGGTCAAGACCGGCAAGTACACCGGCCGCAGCGCCAACGACAAGTTCATCGTGGACACTCCCGCCGTCCATGACGAGATCGCCTGGGGCAAGGTGAACCGTCCCATCGAGAAGGCTAAGTTCGACGCCATCAAGAGCAAGGTCATCGCCTACCTCCAGGGCAAGGAGATCTTCATTTTCGACGGCTTTGCCGGCGCAGACCCCAAGTACACCCAGTCCTTCCGCATCGTTAACGAGCTGGCCTCTCAGAACCTGTTCATCCACCAGCTGCTGCGTCGTCCCACCGCCGAGCAGCTGGAGAACTTCAAGATCGACTACACCATCATCGCCGCCCCCGGCTTCAAGTGCATTCCTGAGATCGACGGCACCCGCTCCGAGGCTGCTATCCTGGTGGACTATGAGGAGAAGCTGGTGGTCATCTGCGGCACCCAGTACGCCGGTGAGATCAAGAAGTCCGTCTTCTCCGTCATGAACTACGTCCTGCCCAAGATGGGCGTGTTCCCCATGCACTGCTCCGCCAACATCGGCAAGGACGGTGACTCCGCCGTGTTCTTCGGCCTGTCCGGTACCGGCAAAACCACCCTGTCCGCCGACCCCAACCGGATGCTCATCGGCGACGACGAGCACGGCTGGGCCGACGATTCCGTGTTCAACTTCGAGGGCGGCTGCTATGCAAAGTGCATCAACCTCAGTCCCGAGGGCGAGCCCGAGATCTACAACGCCATCAAGTTCGGCGCTCTGGTGGAAAATGTTGTCATGGACGATGAGACCCGGGAGTTCGACTTCGACGACGACTCCCTGGCCGTCAACTCCCGCGTGGGCTATCCCGTGGAGTACATCCCCAATGCGGAGCTGTCCGGCATGAGCCCCAGCGTGCCCAAGACCGTCATCTTCCTGACTGCCGACGCCTACGGCGTGCTGCCTCCCATCTCCAAGCTGGACAAGAACCAGGCCATGTACTACTTCGTCTCCGGCTTCACCAGCAAGGTAGCCGGCACCGAGATCGGCATCACCGAACCCGTGCCCACCTTCTCCACCTGCTTCGGCGAGCCCTTCCTGCCTCTGGACCCCTCTGTCTACGCCGCTATGCTGGCGGAGAAGGTGGAGAAGTCCGGCGCCCACGTCTATCTGGTCAACACCGGCTGGAACGGCACCGGCAAGCGGATGAAGCTGAGCTACACCCGCGCCATGGTCACCGCCGCCCTCACCGGCGCTATCGAGCAGGGCGAGTTCGTCACCGACCCCACCTTCGGCGTCCAGGTGCCCACCGCCATCGAGGGCGTGCCCTCTGAGCTGCTGATCCCCGAGAACACCTGGGAGGACAAGGCCGCTTATCAGGCAAGCTGCCAGAAGCTGGCCAAGAGCTTTGTGGAGAACTTCAAGAAGTACACCCACATGAGCGCAGAAGTGGTCGCCGCCGGTCCCAAGGCGGAGTAAGGTTTCTCCGTACTGTAAATCAGGAGGCCGTCCCTTTCGGGACGGCCTCCTTCGTTTATTCATTCAAATTGCGGTCGATCTCCTGGATGAGCCGGGCGTGGAACCAGCAGGCCCGGTAGCAGACATGGAGAACCAAATCCTCACGGAACCAGGCCACGGCACAGTCCTCCCCCGCCGTCAGGACGCCGGGAAGCGGATTTCTGTCCCGGTCCAGGGCGAACACATCCCCCGGTGCCAAGGTGCGGGAGCCATCGTCTCTCCGGAAGTCAGCTTTTCCCCGGAGCAGGCAGCCGATGCGCTCCTCCGTTGACCGGGTCTCCCCTGCCTTCAATTCCTCTACGCAAAGGTCAAAGCAGTTGGAGAGGGTCTCCTGCCCCTCCTCCGGCATCCAGACGAACAGGGGCACCTGATGCAGCAATTCCAGCATGGCGCGCTCCTCAGGCCCGGTCGGGGAATTTGGCGCAGAGCTTGTCCAGCTCATCGATGAGGGCGGTCATGTCCGCCTTGGTCATGGCGCAGGTCACCTCGGCGGTGTCGTCGCCGTCCATGGTGTTTGGCAGGAAGAAGGACACATCCACCTGGAAGTCGTCGCCGTCGGCCTGGGCCGCCAGCTCGAAATAGGGCTCCACAAAGGCGCTGGCGTACTCGCTCTTGATGCCCGCGTTCAGCACTTTCAGCCCGGCGGTCATCTCCCGCAGCTCGTAGGTCAAAAGGCAGCTGTTGGAGTCCTTTACCACATGGCCGTCCTCCTGGGTCCAGGTGGCCCGGAGGACCAGCCAGTTGCGGTCGTCGCTGGTGGGGTCGCCGCCGTCGGGGGGAAATTCGTAGTTCACAATGTCCAGCTTCAAACTGGCTTCTTCATTCTTGAAAAGCATGGTACTCTCCTTATTTGTCGTTATGGTGTTCGGCGTAGAACGCGTCGTAATCCAGAAGCTGCTGCTGGAGCAGAGCCGGGGTGTCCAGACCGTAGGGGCAGCGGCTCTTGCAGGCGTCACAGTGGAGGCAGTTCTCGATGCGGTGCATTTTCTCGTACCATTCCTCCGTCATATATTTCTGGTAGGGCGACCGGCGGAGCAGGGCGCTCATCCGGGCGGACTGGGGAATGTCGATATTCGCGGCGCAGGGCAGGCAGTAGCCGCAGCTGCGGCAGAAGCTGCCCGCCAGCTCCTTGCGGTCGTGCTCAATGACGGCTTTCAGTTCGTCGGTCAGGGCGGGCGGGTTCTTCGTCAGCTCGATCCACTGGTCCAGCTCCCACTCATGCTGGATGCCCCAGATGGGCACCACGTTGTCATACTGGGCCATGAAAGCGTAGCAGGCGGCGGCGTTGTTCAGCAGGCCGCCGGAGAGTCCCTTCATGGCGATGTAGCCCATGTCGGCCTGTCGGCAGCCCTCCACCAGGGCGAAATCCGTGTCCGTGGCAAGGTAACAGAAGGGGAACTGCAGCGTCTCGAAATTCCCGGATTCGATGGCCGCCTGAGCCACCTTGGGCCGGTGGTTCGTGATGCCGATGTGCCGGATATAGCCCTTCTCCTTCATCTCCAGAGCGGCGGCAAAGGCGCCGTTGGGGTCGTTGGGGTCCGGCAGGACGGCAGGGTTGTGGAACTGGAACAGGTCTATATAATCCGTCCGCAGGCGGCGCAGGCTCTCCTCAATATGGCGGAGGGCCGTGGCCTTGTCCGCGGCAGCGCTCTTGGTGGAGATCACCACGTTCTGGCGGATGCCCTCCAGGGCCTCGCCCAGCTTTTCCTCGCTGTCGGTATAGGCGTTGGCGGTGTCAAAATAGTTGATGCCCGCGTCCACGGCACGGCGGACCAGGTGCACCGCGTCGGCCTTGGAAATCCGCTGGATAGGCAGGGCGCCGAAAGCGGTCTTGGTGACCCACAGCTCCGTGCGGCCCAGTCTGATTTTCTCCATATTCTTTCCTCCCGATACATTTTTTTCATTGTAGCACATTTTCCACCGTTTGCAAATCAGAACGGATGTGGTAAAATGAGAAAAAAGCACGGGAGGCGCGGCATGAAAAAAGAACTGCATCTGAAATTGACTATCCGCCTGTTCACCGACGACAACCAGCGGTGCTTCGGGCCAGGCATCGCTACGCTGCTGGAGCGGGTGCGGGAGCACCGTTCCCTCCGGGCCGCCGCCGTGTCTATGGAAATGGCCTATTCCAAGGCCTGGCGCATCATCCGCACGGCGGAGGATGTGTTCGGCTGCAAGCTGCTGGAGTCCACCGTCGGCGGTCAGCACGGCGGCGGAGCGGTGCTGACCCCCGAGGCCGAGCGGATACTGGCGGCCTACCGGGATTATCAGGCGGATGTGGACCAATACGCACGGGGAAAATTCGACGAGGCGTTCGGATTCTTCCCGGAGCTGGAGAAATCGGAATAAAGAACGGGACTGCATCCGCAGTCCCGTTTTTCACGTTTCCATGGCTTTGATCAGGCGCAGCAGGTCAGCCAGGGTGCGGCGGTAATTCTCCGCGCTCCTGGGCGCGCTCTCCGCAAAGGACTCCGCCGCCCGGTTGATGGAAAACATAGCCGTCAGTCCCAAACGGTAAGCCGCCTCCGCGCCGGGGCCGATGCCGCCCACAATGGCCACCAGCGGAATGTTCCGGGGTGCGGTTCGCCTGGCGATGCCGGAGATGACCTTGCCCTGGACGCTCTGGGCGTCGATGCGGCCCTCGCCGGTGATGACCAGGTCGGCGCCGTCCAGCCGGCGGTCAAAATCCACGGCGTCCAGCACTGCTTCGATGCCGGAGCGCAGGGTGCCGCCCAGAAACGCGATGCTGCCCGCGCCCATGCCGCCCGCCGCCCCCGCGCCGGGGAGGTCCGCCAGGTGCAGCCCCAGGTCCTGCTGAAAGGCCGCATCCAAATGACGGAGCCCGTCATCTAACCGGGCGGCCATGGCGTCATCGGCGCCCTTCTGGGGGCCGAACACCCAAGCAGCTCCGTTGGGGCCAAACAGCGGATTTTCCACGTCGCACATAACGGTGACACGGACGTTTTCCAGCAGACGGCATCTTTCCCTGACGTCGATATGGGCAATGTCCGCCAGAGTGCCGCCCACAGGAACAAAGGAATTGCCCGCCGCGTCGAAAAAACAGGTGCCCAGGGCCGCGGCGCAGCCGCAGCCGCCGTCGTTGGTGGCGCTGCCGCCCAGACCCAACAGGATGTCCGTGCAGCCCTGCTCCACCGCGTGGCGGATGAGCTGGCCCACGCCGTAGGTGGTGGCGGTCTCCGGGTCCCGCCGCTCCCCCGCCAGAGGCAGTCCGGCGGCGGAAGCCATTTCGATGACGGCCAGTGAATTTTTACGGGCGTAAACCGCTTGGATCGGCTCCCCAAAGGGCCCGGAGATGGAGACCGTTACCGGCTGGGCCTGGAGAGCCTCCAGAAAACAGGCCACAGTGCCCTCTCCCCCATCGGCCACCGGGAGGGTCACCAGCTCACAGTCCGGGAAATGGGCCGGAAACACCTCCCGGGCGATGGCGCAGATGTCCAGCGTAGACAACGTTCCTTTAAAAGAATCCGAGATGACGATGCATTTTTTCATGGCGGCCCCTCCTTGGCTGATGGGAACAGTATACCATGTGCGAAGTCTCAGCGCAAAAAAATCGGACCTGTCCGGCCCGATTTTTGCATTTATTTCTGGGTGGGGTCTTCCTCGGTGGGGCTGGGGATGGGATGCTCCTTGTGGGCCACCATAGCCTGAATCAGCTCCACGGTACCGCCCAGTCCTAAGTAGCTGGAGTCCAGGCAGAAGTCGTAGCTCTCCACCGCGCCCCACTTCTGGGAGGAGTAATACTCGTAATAGGAAGCGCGGCGCTTATCAGTCTTGATGATGAGCTTGCGGGCCTCCTCCGGGGAGATATTCTGCCGCTTGGCAACACGCTGGATACGCACGTCCATGGGGGCGTGGATAAACAGGCTCAGGTGATTGGGGTCGTCCGCCAGAGCGTAGTCCGCGCAGCGGCCGATCATCACGCAGGGGCCCTGGGCCGCGATGTGGCGAATGGTATCAAAGGTGGCCAGGTACACCTGCTGCTCCAGAGAATCCCCCGCGCCGGTGCCGGGCAGGGCGAACATGTAGGAGTCCATGGCGATAGAATACAGCAGGCTCTTGGGACGCTCGTCAAAGTTTTCAAAAATCTTCTCGCACAGACCGCTCTTCTTGGCGGCCTCCTGGAGAAGCTCCTTATCGTAAAACGGAATCCCCAATTCCTTAGCAACGCGGATGCCGATTTCCTTACCGCCGCTGCCGAACTGACGGCCAATCGTAATAATGGTTTTCATAATAAAACCCTCCTTCTGTGATATGCCTACAACCGCGCTGTCCCCTAAACGGAGGGACGGACAGGGCGGTCTTTGTTGAGATAATTATAGCACCTCCGGGCAAAACCGTCAAATAAAAACCGGGACGCAGCCGCGTCCCGGTCATGTTTTACGCTTCCGGCATGGGCTTACCCAGCCGCTTATACATGGTCTTTTTCACCGCCCGGAGGATGTTCTCATACCCGGTGCAGCGGCACAGGTGGCCGGACAGGAGCTTCCGCAGTTCGGCGTCGGTGTACTCCTTGCCGCTCTCCAAAATCTCCACCGCCGTCAGGATGAAGCCCGGCGTGCAGAAGCCGCACTGGATGGCGGCCTCGTCCACGAAGGCCTGCTGGATGTCGCTCAGCTCACCGTTGGGGCCCAGCAGTCCCTCCAGGGTGCGGATGTACTTGCCCTCGGCCCAGACAGCCAGGTAAATGCAGGAGTTGAAGGCCTCGCCGTCGATGAGGACGTTGCAGGCGCCGCACTCCCCTACCTCGCAACCCTTCTTCACGGAGGTCATCCGAAAGTCATTGCGAAGCATGTCGGTCAGGCTGGCCCGGACATCCACCGTCCGCTCCACGTCCTTGCCGTTGAGGTTAAAATGGACGGTCTGATACTGCATGACGTGCTTTTCCATTACAGCGCACCTCCCGCCAGTTTCACGGATTCAATGAAGGCGCGCTTCGCGCTCTCCACCGCGATGTGCATTCGGAAGTCCTTGGCGGCACGCCAGGAGTCCCGGGGATTGATGTCCTCCTTCACCGCCTGGGAGAAAGCCTCCGCCAGCTCCAGGCTGACAGGCTTCCCTGCCGCTGCAGCCTCAGCGGTTTTTGCCCGCAGAGGCACGGGGCCCGCCACGCCGAAGGCTACCCGGGCCCGCTCCACCGTCTTCTTGTCGGCGGAGAGCCGGACGTTGACAGAGGTGCCCAGTGTGGCGATGTCCATGGCGTTGCGCATCGCATACTTAATATAGTGGCCAAAAGTGTTACTATAACTATCTTTTGGGATCAGGATGGCGGTTTGAATTTCCCCCTCCCGGATGTCCACCTTGCCCGCCCGGATATAGAAATCGTGGATGGGCAGCCGGCGGACACCGTCCGGGCCGGTCAGCTCCACGATGGCGTCATAGGCATGGAGGGTAGAGGCGGAGTCGGCGGAGGTGACGCCGTTGCAGGTGTTGCCGCCGATGGTGCCGATGTTCCGGATCTGGGGGCCGCCCACCTGGTCCACGGCCTCGCCCAGAACGTTGATGTATTTCTGGATGAGGGGGTCCCGGGTGATGTGGGAGAAGCTGGTGAGGGAGCCGATGCGCAGGGTGCCGTCAGCCTCCAGGGACACGCCCCGGAGCTCGTTCAGGCCCTGAATGGAAATCAGCTCCACGCCAGCCCGCTTCCCTTCCCGCATCTGCACCAGCACGTCGGAGCCACCGGCGATGATCTGGGCCTCGGGGTGGGCCACACGGAGGGCAACGGCGTCGGCAACGTTTTTTGCCTGGTAGAGCGCTTTCATATCATACATAACCTGTTCCCTCCTTTAGTCGGTAATGAGCCCGGCCTCTTTGAACTTCCGGTAGAGGACGTGGGGCGTGATGGGGCACTGGTCGATGGCGACCCCGGTAGCATTCAAAATGGCGTTGCGGATGGCCGGAGCGGGAGAGCAGGCCGGGGGCTCGCCCAGGGCCTTAGTGCCGTAGGGCGCCGTGGGCTCCACATTCTCCACGAACTCCGCCTGGAGCGTGGGATGGTCCATGAATGTAGACAGCTTGTAGTCCAGTAGGTTGTTGTTCAGAGGCTTGCCGGTCTTTTCGTCAAATTTCAGTTCCTCGCTGAGGCCGTAGCCGATGGCCATGGACATGCCGCCGTGGACCTGGGCCTCCGCCAGAGCGGGATTGATGAGGCGGCCGCAGTCGTGGACGTTGATGATGTTCAGGAGTTTTACTTTACACATTGGAATGTCCACTTCCACCTCGGCAAAGGAGCAGCCGAAGGAGTAGGCGTTGGACTTGATCTGGGCCGTGGTCTCGGCGGTGATGTGCTGGCTGTGCTCCAGAGAGTACAGGCTCTCCGTCGCCAGGTCGCCCAGGGATTTCAGGACGCGGCCGTCGGACTTGCGGACGATCTGGCCGTCCACCAAGTCCAGGTTGGAAACGGGCATACGGGTCTGCTGATGGGCGATGTCCAGGATGCGCTCCCGGAGGGCCTGAGCGGTCTGCATGATGCTGAAGCTGCCGATGTAGGTCTGTCGGGAGGCGTAAGCGCCGGTGCCGAAGGGGGTCACGTCGGTGTCCTGGGTGGAGACCACGTGGACGTCCTCCAGGGGGATGCCCACCGCGTCCGCCACCATCTGGGAATAGGCGGTGTCGCAGCCCTGGCCGATCTCCGTCTCGCCGGTCTGGAACTGGAGGGAGCCGTCCTGGTTCAGCACCATGCGGCAGGAGGAGGACTCCAGGGAGATAGGCCATACAGCCGTGTTGTACCAGAACATGGCAAGGCCAATTCCTTTACGGATAGGACCGGTCTGATTCTGGTATTCGGCGACTTTACGCTCATAGTCAATGGCCGCCATGCCCTTTTCCAGACACTGGTTGAAGGTGTCTGTGTACAGCTCATTCTTGGAGAAGCCGTCCACGTAGCCCACGGGCATCAGGTTCTTCCGCCGGAATTCCAGCGGAGCCATGCCAATGGCCTTGCAGATATCGTCGATATGGCTTTCCCCGGCGAACATGGCCTGGGGGATGCCGTAGCCCCGCATGGCGCCGGCGGCGGGGCGGTTGGTAAACACCGTCCAGCAGTCGCACTCCAGGTTGTCGCAGGGATAGAGCTGGGGGAACGCGCCCATGCCCTTGGCCACCACGCCGTGGCCGTGGGAGGCGTAGGCGCCCTGGTTGCTGAAGGCCTCGAACTTCCGGGCCACCAGGGTACCGTCGGGCCGGACGTAGGAAATGATATGGGTGCGGATGGCGTGGCGGACACGGTTGGAAACAAAAGTCTCCTCTCTCGCGCACTCCAGCTTCACCAAGCGGCCGCCCACCTGGGTGCTGCACCAAGCGCACAGAGGCTCATACAGGGCGTCCTGCTTGTTGCCGAAGCCTCCGCCGATGTAGGGCTTGATGAGACGGACCTTGCCCCAGGGGATCCCCAGGGCCTGCCCCACTACCCGGCGGACGATGTGGGGAATCTGGGTGGAGCTGACCACCACCACCCGGCCCGCTTCCATGTAGGCAAAGCAGCCGTGGTTTTCGATGTGGCAGTGCTGGACCGTGGGGGTATCGTACCAGCCCTCGACCTTGATGAGGCCCGGCTCCTTCCGGGCTTCTTCGTAATTGCCCTTGCGGATGTCGGTGTGCTTTAGCACATTGCCGGGAAACTCCTCGTGGATCTGGGAGGCGTCCGGCTCCATGGCCTTCTGCACATCCAGCACGAAAGGCAGCTCCTCGTACTCCACTTTCAGCGCCCGGACAGCCTGGGCCGCCGCCACCTCGTTCTCCGCGATGACCACGGCCACATCGTCGCCGTAGTACCGCACATGGCGGTTCAGCAGCAGGCGGTCCGCCACATCCTGGTGGGCGGGGTCCGTGGACCAGGGATGGCCCGCCGTGGGGAACGGGAGATCAGGGACATCAAAGCAGGTCAGGACCCGGACCACGCCGGGAACGGCCTCCGCCTCGGCGGTGTCGATGGATTTCACAAAGCCGTGGGCGATGGTGGAATGGCAGACTTTCGCGATCAATGCCTCCCGGCCGCACAGGTCATCCATGTACTTCGCGCGGCCGGTTGCCTTTTCGTAGGCGTCTACCCGGGTCACGCTTTTGCCGACGCATTTGCTCATATGGCAGCCCTCCTTATTGAAATCTCGCCCCGGATTGACTTATGGGGGCGAAAGCGGATATACTGAAGTCAAAGAAAAAAACAGGGGTGTTCTGATGAAACTTGGTTGTGTGGTGATGGCCGCGGGCAATGCCCGGCGGTTTGGAGAAAACAAGCTGGCGGCCCGGTTCCGGGGAAAGAGCCTCATCCAGCGAACATTGGAAGCGGTGCCGGACGAGGTGTTCGACACGGTGGCGGTCGTGACGCAATATCCGGAGATCGCAGCGCTTGCACAGGAATTTCACTTTACAGCTATCCGCAATGAACATCCCGACTTCGGCATCAGCCACACCATCCAGCTGGGGCTGACGGAGCTGCGGGACTGCGATGGGGTGCTGTTCCTGGTGTCCGACCAGCCGCTGCTGCGGCGGGAATCCGTCAAAGAGCTGGCGGAGCTGTGGGCACGGCATCCGGACAAGATCGCGGCCCTGGGCCACGGCGGTGTCCGGGGCAATCCCTGCCTCTTCCCCGCCCGGTTTTTCCCGGAGCTGCTGGAGCTGCGGGAGGACCGCGGCGGGAACGCCGTCATCCGGCATCACGAAGAGGATTTGATCCTGCTGGAAGTGGACGACGCCGAGCTGTACGATGTGGACACAGTTCGGGCGCTGGAAGAATTGGAACAGGAATAAGCGGCGGGGCGGTGCCCCGCCGGTTTTTTGCTTATTTACGGGTGTACGGGGTGTTCTCCAGCGGCAGACTGGTGCGGAGCTTGCCGTCATAGCGGTAATAGGCGTCCGCGATGGCGGGGGCCGTGGGGATGGAGGTGATCTCGCCGATGCCGATGGCGCCGCAGGCCACGTTCAGGCCCTGCTTCTCGATGATGATAGGCGTGATCTCCGGAATTTGATTGGCCCGGAACAGGCCCAGGGTGCCGTATTTGGCGGTGGGCTTGCAGTCCGTCAGGGGATAGCGCTCCGTCAGGGCAAAGCCCATGGACATGACCACGCCGCCTTCGATCTGGCCCTCCACGGACAGGGGGTTCACCGCCTTGCCCACGTCGTGGGCGGCGATGATCTGCTCAATTTTGCCCTCCTCGTCCAGGATGCAGACCTGGGTGGCATAGCCGTAGGCGATGTGACTGACGGGGTTGGGCACGTCGGCGCCCAGAGGGTCCGTTTTGCCCAGATACTCGCCGTAAAACTCCTGTCCGTCAAGTTCTGTCAAGGATTTTTCCTTTAGTGCTTCCTTCAGGTTCTGGCAGGCGCGGCGGCAGGCTTCGCCGGTGAACAGCGTCTGGCGGGAACCGGAGGTAGTGCCGGAATCGGGGGAATTGTAGGTATTGGAACGCTCGTAGACCACATCTTCCCGGTTCAGGCCCGTCTGGTCGCAGACCATCTGGGTCAGGACGGTGCCGAGGCCCTGGCCGATGCAGGAGGCACCCGCCAGGATGTGGAGCTTACCGTCCCGGACCACCAGCCGGACACGGCCGGTATCCGGGATGCCCACGCCCACGCCCGCGTTCTTCATGGCGCAGGCCAGGCCCACATACTTATGGGCGTCCACATAGGGCTTCACCGCCTCCAGGGTCTCCACCAGGCCGGTAGAATCGTCCACGATCTGGCCGTTGGGCAGCTCCTGGCCGGGGCGGATGGCGTTGCGGTAGCGGATCTCCCAGGGGGAAATGCCCACGATGTCCGCCATCTGGTTTAAGAGCGTCTCAATGCAGAAGCAGGTCTGGGTCACGCCGAAGCCCCGGAAGGCGCCGGCGGGGGGATTGTTGGTGTAGTAGGCCCAGCCGTCGATCTCGAAGTTCTGATAGTTATAGGGGCCGGCGGCGTGGGTGCAGGCGCGCTCCAGCACCGGGCCGCCCAGAGATGCGTAGGCGCCGGTGTCGGCGATGACCTCCGCCACCACGCCCTGGATAATGCCGTTCTCATCGCAGCCCAGGGCAAACTCCATCTCCATAGGGTGGCGCTTTGGGTGGATGAGAATGCTCTCGGCACGGGTCAGCTTGACCTTCACGGGCCGCTTGGTGAGGTACGCGATCAGGGCGGCGTGGTGCTGGACGGTCACATCCTCCTTGCCGCCGAAGCCGCCGCCCACCAGACAGTTGCGGACCTTCACCTTTTCGGCGCTCAGGCCCAGCATGCCCATGATCTCATGCTGGGTGTCATAGGCGCCCTGGTCCGTGGAGAGGACCATCACGCCGTCTTCATCGGGATAGGCCACAGCGCACTCCGGCTCCAGGAAGGCGTGCTCCGTCCAGGGGGTGGAGAACCGCTGGGTCAGGATATGCTTGCTCTTGGCGATGGCCATGGCGGGATTGCCCCGCTGGATGTGCTTATGGGCCAGCAAGTTGCCCTCCTTATGGACCAGGGGCGCGTCGGGAAGCATGGCCTCCCGGGGGCTGCGGACCATGGGGAGCTCCTCGTAATCGACCTTGACCAGGGCTTTCGCCTGTGCCAGAATTTCGGGGGTCTCGGCGGCCACCAGGCAGACGGCGTCGCCTAAATAGTGGGTAATGTCGCCCACGGCGATCATGGTGTCCCAGTCCTTTTTCAGGTGGCCTACCTTGTTGCTTCCGGGAACGTCGGCGGCGGTGAACACACCCACCACGCCGGGCAGAGCTTTCGCCTCCTCGGTGTGGATGGCAAGGACCCGGGCCCGGGGATACTGGGAGCGGACGGCGCTGCCGTAGATCATGCCGTCCAGGTAAATATCGTCGGGGTATTGGCCGGTGCCGGTGACCTTCTCCGCCACATCCACCCGGGGGACGCGCTGGCCCAGGGACCAGTCGGCGGGCTCTTCTGGAATTTTACCGTCCCGGAACAGCTCCGCCGCCATCAGAATGGCGTCGATGATCTTCACATAGCCGGTGCAGCGGCAGATATTGTTGCGGATGGCGAAAGCGGCATCCTCCCGGGTGGGCACCGGGTTCACGTCCAGCAAACCCTTGGCGCACATCACCATGCCGGGAATGCAGAAGCCGCACTGGACGGCGCCGGCGTGACCGAACGCGTATGTATAGACCTCTTTTTCAAAGTCCGACAGGCCCTCCACCGTGACGATGGACTTTCCCTCCAGCTTGTCGGTCTGGGGGATGCAGGCCCGGGTGGCCTTGCCGTCGATGAGAACGGTGCAGGTGCCGCAGGCGCCCTCGCTGCAGCCGTCCTTCACACTGGTGAGACGCAGTTCATCCCGCAGAAAGCGGATCAGCTTTTGATTCTTTTCGACAGTCACGGTCTTGCCGTTTACGGTAAATACCGCCATGAATCATTACCTCCTTGGCTGCCGTGCCCAACGCTGGTCCCACGGTCTGTTGGAATTTTTTAGGAAAGGTCAACCTTTCCCGTTTTGCTCATTATACAATAAATTTCAGGTCCATGCAATCATTGTTTGTGCGAAGCGTTATGCTATATAGAGGATAACGTCGGAAGCTGCCAGCCTACGGCAAGAACGCCCTTTCGGACGCGGACGGTGGCCGTGGGCTCCATGATGTGGTTGCTGACGCCCAGGGGAAATTCCGGGGTCAGAACGGCATCGGACAGGGGATACTGGAAGCCCGTCTCGTCGATGCCCTCCGCCCTGTCGCCCAGGCAAAAGGCGGAAAGCAGGCCCCACTCCACCGTCTTTTCCACGGTGAGGGATTCGTTCTCAATGACCGTCCAGACAAAATCGTCGTCATAGAGGTAGCCCCGGGCGCCCCGGCGGCGGAGAAACAGCAGGGTCTGGAGGTTCGCCAGAGTGTGGTCCAGCCGCTTGCCGCCGGTGCCGCCGTAGATGTACACGGTATCGCAGCCCTGCTCCAGAGCGGTCTTGACGGCCAGCATGGTGTCCGTGTCGTCCTTCTCCACCGGGGAACGGTGGATGTTGGGGAAATCCGGCTGCTCCATGGAGTCGAAGTCTCCCAGCAGCAGGTCCGGGACGATGCCGGCCTTTTGGCAGGTCCGGTAACCCGCGTCGGCGGCGATAACGAAGTCGCCGGGGGCGGGGCGCTCCCGCAGGCCGTAAAAGGTGCCGGCGGCGAAAATGAAGCAGCGTTTCATAGGAAAGTCTCCTTCGCAGAATCTTTTTGGATAGTGTACCACGTTTGGCGTTTCAGGGCAAGAAGATCGGCCCGCCTTTTCAGGCGGGCCGCGGGTCATTCGATATGCTCCTCGCGGAAGTTGTCCAGTACCCGGTAGCCCATCTCCCCCGGCTCCGCCACGGGAAACTCCGCGATGGTCACCGGGTCAAACAGCGGGCACAGCCGCTTTTCCGGCTCCAGACGCAGAACTGGCGTTTTGTCCTTTCGGCGGCTTCTGACATACCGCACATGCCGCATACGCATCACCCCGGTGTCAGTTTGGGCGAAACAGGGCGGTTTTATGCGGATCTTGATAAAAAATGGCCGCCCGAACGGGCGGCCACTCAAAAGTTTGTTTACAGCGCGGCGACGGCGGCCTTCAGAGCCTCCACCCGGTCGGTCTTTTCCCAGGCCACGCCCAGGTCCTCCCGGCCCATGTGTCCGTAAGCGGCCAGCTGGCGGTAAATGGGCTTGCGCAGGTCCAGGTCCCGGATAATGGCGGCGGGACGCAGGTCGAACACCTTGCGGACGGCGGCTTCCAGCTTGTCGTCGCTGACGGTGCCGGTGCCGAAGGTATCCACCAGGATGCTGACGGGCTGGGCCACGCCGATGGCGTAAGCCAGCTCGATCTGGCAGCGGCGGGCAAGGCCGGCAGCCACGATGTTCTTGGCCACCCAGCGGGCAGCGTAGGCCGCGCTGCGGTCCACCTTGGTCGGGTCCTTGCCGGAGAAGCAGCCGCCGCCGTGAGGGGCGCTGCCGCCGTAAGTATCCACGATGATCTTCCGGCCGGTCAGTCCCGCGTCCGCCGCGGGGCCGCCCTTGACGAAGCGGCCGGTGGGGTTGACATAATATTTGGTATTCTCGTCCAGCATGTCGGCGGGGATGACCACCTTGGCCACCTGATCGATCATGTCCTGACGGATCTGATCCAGGGTGACGTCGGGGTTGTGCTGGGTGGAGATGACCACGGTATCCACCCGGACGGGGCGGTTATTCTCGTCATACTCCACGGTGACCTGGCTCTTGCCGTCGGGCCGCATGTAGGGCAGCAGGCCGGTCTTGCGGACCAGGGTCATCTGCTTGCACAGCTTCTGGGCCAGGGACAGGGGCAGGGGCATCAGTTCCGGCGTCTCGTCGCAGGCGTAGCCGAACATCATGCCCTGGTCGCCGGCGCCCTCGCCCAGCTGGGCCTCGGAACCGGACTTATCCTCCAGGGACTTGTTCACGCCCATGGCAATATCCGGGGACTGCTCGTCGATGGAGGTGATGACAGCGCAGGTGTCGCAGTCGAAGCCGTACTTGCCCCGGTCATAGCCGATTTCCCGGACGACCTCCCGGGCAATATGGGCAATATCCACGTAGCAGGTGGTGGTGATCTCACCCATGACGTGGATGAGACCGGTGCAGGCCGTGGTCTCGCAGGCCACGCGGCCCTGGGGGTCCTGCTCCAGGATGGCATCCAGCACGGCGTCGGAGATCTGGTCGCAGATCTTGTCGGGATGGCCTTCGGTCACGGATTCGGAAGTAAACAAATAGTGTCTTGCCATAATAGTCTCCTTATCTCCCCTCCAAGAGCGCAGACGAAAAAACCGCGCGTTTCGACAGCGAAACGCGCGGAAAATCAGCTTTCCTTGCTCCTCATCTGTCGCTTTCCGCCGGAATTGGCACCTTGTCACAACAGGTTGCCGTGGGTTCATCGGGCCGGTCCCTCCGCCACTCTTGATAAGGGGGTATTGAATTAACTGTTTCATCATACCAGATTTTCAGGGATTGTCAATATGCATTTCCCGCTTTTTGCTGGAAAACTGCCGGATTCTGCCAACGTTCAAAAATTATACATGACTTTTTGGGAAAGTACGGGTATAATGCAACTGTTATCATGCTTTTGGAGGGATCACCTTTGAAAAAACTGAACGCCGCGGTGGACCGCTTCGCTAGACAGCATCCCCGGTTCGGCATCCCCAACCTCATGCTGTGGATCGTGGGCTGCAACGCCCTGGTGTACCTGCTGACCGTGTTCGCCGGGTACGGCGCCGTCAGCTTCCTGGCCTTCGACTGGGCCGCCATCAAAAGCGGCGAGCTGTGGCGGCTGGTGACCTTCATCTTCATGCCGGGCTACGTCACCAAGGACAGCATCCTCTGGCTGGTGCTGTTCCTGTATTTCTACTACATGATCGGCAGTGCCCTGGAACGGGAGTGGGGCACGGCGAAGTTCAACCTCTATTACCTCTCCGGCGTGGTGCTGACCATCCTCACCGGCGTCATTTTCGGCCTGGTCAACGGGAACGCCTACATGACCGGCGCGGACTACGTCAACCTGTCCCTGTTCTTCGCCTTTGCCGTGCTGTACCCGGAGACCCGGTTCCTCATCATGTTCATCATCCCGGTCAAGGTGAAATGGCTGGCCATCGCCGACGGCGTGTTCTTCGCCTTGGGCGTGCTGGGGAGCCTGCTGCGGCTGGACATCCTGGGCGCCCTGACCCCCGTGGTGGCCCTGCTGAACTTCTTCGTGTTCTTCTGGACCGCCATCACCGACGAGATCAGCTACCGCCGGGGCCGGGCCAGGCACCAGACCAGCCACCAGACCATCCAGTTCAAGTCCGCCGTCCGCCAGCAGAAGAAAAAGGAGGCGGAGCGGGGCTACCGCCACAAGTGCGAGGTGTGCGGCCGGACCGACACGGACTACCCCGACCTGGAGTTCCGGTACTGCTCCCGCTGCGCCGGATACCATTGCTTCTGCCAGGACCACATCTTCAACCACGAGCATTTCACACAGTAAACCGCCTTGTTTCACGGCCGTCTCACGACGGCCGTGTTTTTTGTGCAAATCGCTTCCATATTTTCATCATACGCTGTATAATATCGGATAGAACACACAAAGAACGGAGGAGCGCTTCATGGAAAATATGCTGTATCCCCGCATGAATCGCGCTTTTGAGGAGGACGCTTTCCTGCGCAAGCTGCGGATGACCCGGAGCGACGCGGCCCGTTTGTTCGGGACGGCGGATTGGAACCGATTGCTCGCTCCCCTGCTGCCGGCGGAGGAACGCCTCTCCTGCGCCCAGGCGCTGGAGGCCTTCCGGCCGCTGCTGGACGCCTTGGCGCCGGAGCCGGACGAAGGCTGGCTGACCTACACTTACCAGGCGGCCTCCTCCCTGCTGTATCCCCAGGAGGACCGGACCCACACCGCCCCCCAGCAGGACGGCGCGCTGTGCTTCCTGCAGTTCCTCCGGGAGCTGTTTGACATAGAGCGGGAAACGCTGCCCTTTGACCCGTGGCTGGACTTTGCCTTCTGCACGGAGGAGGAGCTGGCAGACAGCGGCGTGGCGGAGGAGTACCGCCAGTTCCTGCACCGCTGGCGGGAGGAATACGTCTACGAGCTGCTGCGGCTGGGCCGGGAAGTGACGCCTTTCCGCACCCTGGAGCACATCGCCGGCGTCCACCATGTCTCCATGACCGTAGCCCGTGCCTTCAAGTCCGGCGGCGGGCTCATCGACCTGGGGCTGATGTCCGGCGCCGCCGCGGGCCACGACATCGGCAAGTTCGGCTGCAAGCCGGGAGAGCGGGTCCCCTACCTCCACTATTTCTACACGGACCAGTGGTTCTCCTGGCGGGGCCTGACAGCCATCGGCCGCATTGCCGCCAACCACTCCGTCTGGGACCTGGAAATCGAAAACCTGTCCTCGGAGTCCCTGGTGCTGGTATACGCCGACTTCCGGGTGAAGCAGTCCCGGGGGGAGGACGGGCGGGAGATCGCCCGCATCTACTCCCTGGCAGAGGCCTTCGACGTGATTCTGAACAAGCTGGACAACGTGGACGCGGCCAAGCGTCTGCGGTATCAGTATGTCTATTCCAAGCTGCGGGACTTTGAGGAATACCTGACCTATTTTGGGGTGGACACCACCCTGAAAGAGCCCCGGAAAGCACCGGTCCAGCGGCCCTCCCCGGCTCTGGCGGGGCCGGACGAGGTGGTATACGGCCTGCGGTACACCGCCGTGGACCACAACATCCGCCTGATGCATCGTCTGGGCCATGAGCGGCTGTTCGTGGGCATCCTGGAGGCCGCCCGGGGTGAGAAAGAGCCTGCCCGCATCCGGGCCTATGTGTCCATTTTTGAGGAGTATTTCACCTACTGGAGCGCCGGACAGAAGGAGCAGGCCCTGGAATTTTTGTACGAGCTATTGCTCCTGCCCGACGGCGACATCCGCCGCCAGGCGGCGGCCCTCATTGGGCGCATTCTGGCAGGCTTTACCTCCGGCTACAAGAAGGAGCTGCCCGCCGGGACCGCCCCCAGCCCCCAGGAGGAGCGGCCCTTCGAGCTGTGGGCGGAGTACCTGGAACGGCTCATCCACCCGGACCACCGGCTCACCGCCCGGCAGACCAGCATGATCCGCTACCAGGCCAAGACCGTGGCGGACGCTCTGCTGGAAAACTGCTCCGACCACGACGCGGCCCGGTTCGCGGAGCTGCTGTTCCGCCACTACCAGGAGCCGGGAGACGTGGACGACGACGCGGCCTTCGCATTGCTGGATACCGTGCTGAACATCTCCACCGCCCGGATGACGGACCAGGACCGGCATGTGCTGGTGAGGTTCGCCGTCTGGTGGCTGTGCCGGGGCGGAGAGCCCCAAAAGGCCGCCGCCCTGCGGCTGCTGCGCCACCTGCTGCCCGCTTTGGGCAATGAGGAGGCGGCGGCAGTCCGGGAGGCCGTGGACACCGCCGATTGCGGAAACTCCACACCGCTGCTGTTCCTCCGAGCACAGCTGGGGCAGAAGCTGGGGCTGGATGTATCCGGCCTCTGGGCCCGGCTGGACCGGGAGGAGGCCGTCAGCGGCGTGTTCCTGGACAATCTGAAGACCGCCACCCCCTGGGTGCTGAAGGCCGTGGGCGTAGAATACCTGCTGAACCAGGCAAAGGAGGTGGGCAGCCTCCTCCACATCGCCACCCACTTCTCCAACCTCATCAAGGTCAGCGAAAACGTGGTGGTGCGGCGGATGGCGGGCGCGGCCCTGCTGTCCATCGCCCCCCAGCTGACCCCGGACCGTCGGAATGAGATCGCCGTGGAGCTGTCCAAGGCCCTAGAGACGGGGCAGGCGGAAATTTCCCAGTACATACCGGAATACCTGGGCCGGTTCTCCCTGTGGTTGTCCCCCCGTGAGCTGGACGAGGTGCTGGACCAGATGATGACGCTGCTGTCCTCCGCCAACACCGGCGTGGTGGCGGCGGCCCTGTCCACCGTGGGGGCCATGCTGGAGCACTACGGCGAGTACGGCGGGCGGTTCCCGGAGTCCCCGGAATCCCTGACGGCCCGGCGGGACCGGATGGCGGGCCTGCTGCTGAAAGGACTGGCGTCCTGCCACGAAAGCGTGCGCCAGGAGGCGCTCCACGTCCTTGGCGAGCGGCTGTTCGGCTCCCAAATTTTGAGCTACGAAGAAAAAACCGACCTGTTCACCCTGATCGCCAAGAAGCTCCTGTTCCTCATCGGCGAACAGCCCGAGGAGGAGCTGACCTTCTTCTACACCGCCGCCGCCCTCTCCCACATCTACCGATTCATCGTCAAGCACCGCATCGAGAGCGGCCCCTTCCGGTTCCGGGTGCCCCAGAAGGCGGCATTTTTCCCCGGCACCTTTGACCCCTTCTCCCTCTCCCACAAAGGCATCGTGCTGGCCATCCGGGACCTGGGCTTCGAGGTGTATCTGGCCATTGACGAGTTCTCCTGGTCCAAGAAGGCCCAGCCCTCCCTGATCCGGCGGCAGATCGTCAGCATGTCCGTGGCCGACGAGTTCGACGTCTACCTCTTCCCCCACGACATTCCCGTAAATCTGGCGACCCCCGCCGACCTGGACCGGCTGCGGGAGGTATTCAAGGGGCGGGAGCTGTACCTGGCGGTTGGCTCCGACGTGGTGGCAAACGCCTCGTCCTACAAGGCGCCGCCCTCCCCCGGCTCCGTCCACAGCCTGAACCACATCGTCTTCCGCCGCTCCAGCGACGCCGAGGGCCGGGAGATCGACGCGGACCTGGGCGCCATCCAGGGAAAAGTCATCGAATTGCAGCTCCCTACCCATCTGGAGGACATCAGTTCCACCCGCATCCGGGAAAACATCGACCTGGGGCGGGACATCTCCAACCTCATCGACCCCACGGTGCAGGATTTCATCTTCCGCAACAGCCTGTACCTGCGGGAGCCGCAATACAAGCATTTGATCCGGGCCAGCCAGCTGGACTTTGAAACCGTGGCGCATCCGGACCGGGCGCTGTGGGAAACGCTGCGGGAGGCCGTGGGGGACAGCTGTCCGCCGAAGCCGGACCCTAGGGATGAGGTCTGTATCCTGCGGCACGTAGGCACCTCCTCCCGGGTGCTGGGCTTTCTGACCCTGCGGACCATCAACTCCGGCGGGCTGTACGAGGCCTTCGGCAGTGAGGAACCGGCAAACGCCATCCGGGAGCGGACGGCGGGCCGCATCCGGCTGCTGACGGGGCTGTATACCGTCCGGTCACCCGGCGGCAACTACGACGTGGGCCAGCTTCTGCTGACGGAAGCGTTGTCCCGGGCCATGGCGGAGGACTGCGGCTACGCCGTCTGGTGGGGCGGCGACACGCCGTCTGAGACCCTGGACCTGCTGGCGCGGCAGGGCTTTGTATCCGTGGACGGCAGCGCGCCCCACCCCCTGCTGCTGGTGGATATGCGCTCCCCCGCCGTGCTGCTGCAGAACATCACCACCACGCTGAAAGAGCCCTTCTCCTCCGACCGGCAGGTGCTCGCCGCCGTCCGGGAGGCCCACTTCCGGCTCCAGCAGGCCATCTGCGGACTGTATCCGGGCACGCTGGTGCTCTCCCTCAACGCGGAGGTCATCTACCACCGGCTGGTGCGGAAGCTGACGGCCCTCAACGGCGTCCCCGCCGAGCCCACCAGCCCCCGGGTGCTGGGGCCCAAGATGTGCGTGCCCTTTGGCAAGATTTTGCGGGGCAACGCCGTGCCCAACACCGTGACCAAGACCATCCACACCGACAAGGTGTTCGCCCCGGACCTGCGGTCCTTCACCATCGCCGCCTATCCCGGCTACGCGCCGCTGGAGAGCCAGATCCGCACCATCCGCTCCTTCCGGCGGCCGGTGGTGCTGGTGGACGACCTGCTCCACTCCGGCAACCGCCTGAACGTGCTGGACCCCCTGTTCCGGCAGGAGGGGCTGGACATCGACCGGGTGCTGGTGGGCCTGCTGTCCGGCCGGGGCCGGGACCTGATGGCCGCCAAGGACCGGGAGGTGGACAGCGTGTACTTCGTTCCCAACCTGCGCGCCTGGTACGTGGAGTCCACCATGTATCCCTTCATCGGCGGCGACACGGTGGGCGGGGCGGTGTCCTCCGTCCCCGGTCTGGCTCCCGCGGTGAACCTCATCCTGCCCTACGCCTTCCCCCGGTTCTACAAGGAGTGCGGCCGGGAGGCGGTGTTCCAATTCTCCCGCACCTGCATTGAGAATAGCCGGGACATCCTGCTGGCCCTGGAAAACGCCTACCGGGAGCGGTACGCCCGGAACCTGACCCTCTCCCGGCTCAGCGAGGCCGTCATCCTGCCTCTGGCGCCGGACAAGGGCGCGGCTCTGCGCTACGACGCCAGCATGTCGGCGTCGGCGTGCCTGGAGGACGACCTGAAGATGCTCCTGCGGATGCGGGATCTGCTGGAATAATCGTGGAGAAATACAGTAAATGTTGCATATACTACTTTTTTTGTCTCCGCTTTTTTGTATAATATGAACAGAAACCAACTGTATCCCTATGCTGATAGGGTTACTGATGATGGATGATATTGAGGGTATTTGCGAAAATAGATGGTCGCCCACTTAGCGTTGCAAATATCACAGGCCGAGACATTTGTAAATTTATTCTGTCTGCATGAATAAATGGATGTACCATGGGATTTTCCCAGTTCCATGTTATGCAAAGCAAATGCCAGTTGGTAGAAGAATATCTGCCAGAAAAGCCAAGGGAAACAATTACCCCTCTGGAGACGGAGGGAGTCTTACAAAAGGAGGAACGCACATTGGCCACAGTATATGTGTTATCAAGGAGTGGTAAACCCCTGATGCCTACGACCCGCTGTGGCCATGTGCGCATTCTCCTAAAGGAGAAGAAGGCACGGGTCGTAGAGCGTTGTCCGTTTACCATCCAACTGACCTACGAAACAGAGGAGCAAACACAACCTCTGATTCTGGGTATCGACCCCGGCAGAACGAACATCGGAGCGTCCACCGTTACCGAGGAGGGCGAGATCGTGTTCATCGCACAACTTGTCACCCGGAATAAGGATGTCCCGAAGCTTATGAAGGAGCGTAAGCAATTCAGGATGACGCATCGCCGCCTGAAGCGCCGGAACAAGCGCCAGCGTCGGGCAAAGGCCGCAGGGACTACGTCACCCAAGGAGGCCATTGAAAGAGTCCTCCCGGGGTGCGAGGAACCTATTCACTGTAAGGGCATCCGCAACAAGGAAGCCCGGTTCAATAACCGGGTGCGCCCAGCAGGATGGCTCACACCCACGGCGAACCACCTGCTGCTGACGCACATCAATATGGTGAAGAAGATGCAGAAGGTCCTTCCCATCACGGACGTCGTGTTGGAGGTCAACCGCTTTGCGTTCATGCAGTTAGACAATCCGCATATTCAAAGATGGCAGTATCAGCGTGGTCCTCTCTATGGAAAGGGAAACGTTGAAGAAGCTGTCTTCGATATGCAGGACGGTCACTGCATCTTCTGCGAGAAAGCAATCGACCACTACCACCACGTAAATCCGAGGCACAGGAACGGCAGTGAGACCCTTGAAAACCGAGCTGGTCTCTGCAAAGAACATCATTTCCTCGTTCATACAGAGGAAGCGTGGGGGAAAAAGCTCGCCGCAAAGAAAGCTGGTATGAATAAAAAGTACCATGCTCTCAGCGTACTGAACCAGATTATCCCGCAGCTTACCGATGAACTTGCGAAGCTGTTCCCCGGGCACTTCTTCGTGACTACGGGGAAGGATACCGCAGGCTTCCGGGAGGACCATGGCATTGCCAAGAACCACCATCTGGACGCATACTGTATTGCCTGTTCCGTGTTGAAGGATACATCCAAAGTGGAACAACCTATGGGGGCACCGCATCTGATGATGCAGTTCCGGCGGCATGACCGTCAGGCGTGTCATAAGTCCAACATCGCCCGGAAGTATTACGATACCGACGGCAAGATGGTTGCAACCAACCGCCATAAGGCGATGGAGCAAAAATCAGACAGCTTGGAGGAGTACAGGAACACCCACTCTGAAGCCGATGTATCCATACTGACGGTAAAAAGCCAACTTCCTCAGTACAAAGACCTCGCCAGAGTTATGCCAGGAAGTCTGCTTACAGACAACAGCAGGCATACCTTCACGCTGCTGCGTTCTGACGGGAAGCACAACGGCCGTGTTGACTACTTTGTCAGCACGCAAGGAGAAAAACATCTTGCAAAAAAATGTATATTATTACAAAAAAATCAGGGGCTGATATTTGCGAAAATAGGATAGGCCACCTATCTTCGAATAGATTACCACCTATTTTCGCAAATAACCGATATTAAAAAGGAGGAAGGTATTTTATGTTCTATCAGACCACGGAAGCACATGAAGCCCTGCGGCAAAAGGTCCGCGCCTTCGCGGAGGCGGAAGTCAAGCCCATCGCGTTCATGCTGGACCAGGAAAACCGTTTCCCCAGAGAGGCCGTCACGAAAATGGGCGAGCTGGGCCTTATGGGCATCCCCTATGAGACCAAGTACGGCGGCGCCGGACTGGACGCTCTCAGCTACGCCATTGCCGTGGAGGAGCTGAGCCGGGTGGACGGCGGCACCGGCGTCATCCTCTCCGCTCACACGTCTCTGGGTACTTATCCCATCTACGCCTTCGGCACCGAGGAGCAGAAGATGAAATACCTGCCCGACCTGTGCTCCGGCAAAAAGGTGGGCGCCTTCGGCCTGACAGAGCCCAACGCCGGCTCCGACGCCGGCGGCACCGAGACCACCGCCGAGGACAAGGGCGACCACTGGCTGCTCAACGGCGAGAAAATTTTCATCACCAACGGCGGCGAGGCGGACACCTATGTGGTCTTTGCCGTCACCACGCCGGACATCGGCACCCGTGGCATCTCCGCCTTCATCGTGGAAAAGGGCTGGGAGGGCTTCACCTTTGAGCCCCACTACGACAAAATGGGCATCCGCTCCTCCGCCACCTGCCAGCTGAACTTCAACAACGTCAAAATTCCCAAGGAGAACCTGCTGGGCAAGGAGGGCCAGGGCTTCAAGATCGCCATGAGCACCCTGGACGGCGGCCGTATCGGCATCGCGGCCCAGGCGCTGGGCATCGCCCAGGGCGCCTTTGAGGCGGCTGTGGAATACTCCAAGGAGCGCGTCCAGTTCGGACGGCCCATCTGCCAGCAGCAGTCCATCGCGTTCAAAATTGCCGACATGGCCACCAAGCTCCGCTGCGCCCGTATGCTGGTGTACTCCGCCGCCGAGCTGAAGCAGGCCCATGTCCCCTACGGCATGGAGTCCGCCATGGCGAAGATGTACGCCTCCGACATCGCCCTGGAGGTCACCAACGACGCCCTCCAGATCTTCGGCGGCAGCGGCTACCTGAAGGGCATGGAGGTGGAGCGGTTCTACCGCGACGCCAAGATCACCACCATCTACGAGGGCACCAACGAAATTCAGCGGGTCGTCATCGCCTCCCACATCCTGGGCAAGGCGGGCAAGGCCGAATCCGCGCCCGCCCAGAAGCGGGGCGCTGAGACCGGCGAGCGCAAGAAGATGATCCTGAAGGACGGCACCGCCCAGGAGAAGGTGGACACCCTGGTGGCGGCCCTGAAGAAGGACGGCTACGACTTCACCGTGGGCATCCCCATGGACACCCCCATCGCCCAGGCGGAGCGGGTGGTCAGCGCCGGCAAGGGCATCGGCGAAAAGAAGAACATGAAGCTCATCGAGGACCTGGCCAAGGCCGCCGGCGCCGCCATCGGCTCCAGCCGCCCCGTGGCCGAGACGCTGCAGTATGTGCCGCTGAATCGCTACGTCGGCATGTCCGGCCAGAAGTTCAAGGGCAACCTGTACATCGCCTGCGGCATCTCCGGTGCCGGACAGCACCTCAAGGGCATCAAGGACGCCTCCACCATCGTCGCCATCAACATTGATCCCGGCGCCCGCATCTTCAAGAACTGCGACTACGGCATCGTGGGCGACGTCATGGAAATTCTGCCCCTGCTGGCAAAGGCCCTGGACACCGGCGAAAAGCTGCCCGCGCCTCCCATGAAGAAGATGAAGCGGGCCGTGCCCAAGAAGACCACGCCGCCCCGGAAAATTTACATCTGCAACGGCTGCGGCCATGAGTACGACGTGCTGGTGGGCGACCCCGAGAACGACGTCAAGCCCGGCACTGCCTTCAAGGACCTGCCGGAAGGCTGGGTCTGCCCCCACTGCGGCGAGCCCGTGGATCAGTTCATCGAAATCGAAGTTTAATGCGCTGCCTGGATACATAAAGGAGGTATTTGTTGTATGTATAATTTCCGTAAAGTCACCGACGACCTGTTCTGGGTAGGCGCCAACGACCACCGCCTGGCCCTGTTTGAGAATATCCATCCCCTGTACCACGGCGTCAGCTACAACGCCTACGTGCTGCTGGACGAGAAGACCGTCCTGTTTGACACGGCGGACTGGGCCGTGGGCCGGCAGTTCATCGAGAACATCCAGGCAGTACTGGCTGGCCGTCCTCTGGACTATCTGGTCATCAACCATGTGGAGCCGGACCACGCTGCCTCCATCGAGGAAATTTTGCTCCGCTGGCCCAAGGTGAAGATCGTCACCTCCCCCAAGGCCGTCATCCTGCTGCACCAGTTCGGCTTCCCCATCAGTGCCGACCAGGTGGAGGAGGTCCGGGAGGGCGACACCAAGTGCTTCGGCAAGCACACCATCGCCTTCGTCGCCGCGCCCATGGTCCACTGGCCTGAGGCCATGGTGTCCTTCGACACCACCAACGGCGTTCTCTTCTCCGCCGACGCCTTCGGCTCCTTCCGGGCCCTGGACGGCAAGCTGTTCGCCGATGAGTTCGACTTCGACGGCGAGTGGCTGGACGACGCCCGCCGCTACTACACCAACATCGTTGGCAAGTACGGTCCCCAGGTGCAGGCCCTGCTGAACAAAGCCGCGGGTATTGTCGGCCTGGACAACATCAAGTACATCTGCCCCCTCCACGGTCCCGTGTGGCGGAAGGACCTGAGCTACATCATCGACAAGTACGTCCACTGGGCCACCTACGAGCCGGAGGAAAAGGGCGTTATGATCGTCTACGCCTCCATGTACGGCAACACGGAGACCGCCGCCGAGGTGCTGGCCTCCAAGCTGGCGGACCGGGGCGTCACTAACACCCGGCTGTACGACGTATCCAGCACTCACGTCAGCTACCTGATCTCCGACCTGTTCAAGTACAGCCACCTGGTGCTGGCCTCCGTCACCTACAACCTGGGCATCTTCCCGCCCATGCACAATTTCCTGGCGGACATGAAGGCCCTGAACCTCCAGAACCGCACCGTGGCCCTGGTGGAGAATGGCTCCTGGGCCCCCCGCTCCGGAGCCCTCATGCGGGCGGAGCTGGAGAAGCTGAAGCACATGGACATCCTGGACGACGGCGTGACCATGGCCTCTTCTCTCCAGGAGCAGAATCTGTCCGATATGGACGCTCTGGCCGACGCTATCGCCGCTTCCGTACTGAAATAAATTACATTTTTCTCCGGGAGGATGGAATGTTTCGTTCCATCCTCCTTTTTTTGATGCAGGGATTTTTGTTGACTTATCCCGAAAAAGTTGTATGATATATACAGAAGCATAACATATTGTTGTGATATTGCATAAAACAGGAGGATG
The DNA here is from genome assembly GCF_021531435.1 of Oscillibacter valericigenes. Lineage (GTDB taxonomy): Bacteria > Bacillota > Clostridia > Oscillospirales > Oscillospiraceae > Oscillibacter > Oscillibacter valericigenes_B. Next base: position 24,594 of record NZ_JAFBIS010000001.1, on the reverse strand, counting down.
TATTTATGGGGCAGCATTTACCGTTATCTGTCCGTGTTCCCATCGAGGAGGACAACCCCAGCATTTGCCGGAACGAAGCTCTGTGCATCAAGTGCGGCATGTGCAAAGAGGTCTGCACGCAGCAGATCGGTGTGCACGGTACCTATACCCTGGAGGAGACCGGCGGAAAGGCCATCTGTATCCACTGCGGCCAGTGTGCCAACGTCTGCCCACCCGCCAGCATCACGGAGGTATACGAATACCCGGCAGTCCGGGCTGCCGTAAAGGACCCGGACAAGGTAGTCATCGTCAGCACCTCTCCCTCCGTCCGCGCGGCGCTGGGCGAGGAGTTCGGCATGCCCAAGGGCGCATTTGTCCAGGGGAAAATGGTGGCCCTGCTGCGGGCGCTGGGCGCCGACTATGTGCTGGACACCAGCTTCTCCGCCGACCTGACCATCGTGGAGGAGGCCAGCGAGCTGATCCGGCGCATCACCACCGGGGACAAGCCCCTGCCCCAGTTTACCAGCTGCTGCCCCGCCTGGGTCAAGTTCGCGGAGACCTATTACCCGGAGCTGCTGCCCAACATCTCCACCGCCAAGAGCCCCATCGGGATGCAGGGCCCCACCATCAAGACCTACTTCGCCCGGAAGATGGGCATCGACCCGGAGAAGATCGTCAACGTGGCCCTGACCCCCTGCACAGCCAAGAAGTTCGAGATCCGCCGCTCCGAGATGAACGCGGCGGGCAAGGAGCTGGGCATCCCCACCATGCGGGATATGGACCAGGTCATCACCACCCGGGAGCTGGCCCTGTGGGCCAGGGAGGAGGGCGTGGACTTCGCCTCCCTGCCCGACAGCGACTATGACCGGCTCATGGGCGAGGCCTCAGGCGCGGGCGTCATCTTCGGCAACACCGGCGGCGTCATGGAGGCCGCCCTGCGGACGGCTTACGCCTTCATCACCGGCCAGCAGCCTCCCGAGGCCCTGCTGGACCTGCAGCCCGTCCGGGGCTACGACGGCATCCGGGAGGCCAGCCTGGACGTGGGCGGCATCACAGTGAACGTGGCCGTGGTCTACGGCACGGCCAACGCCCGGAAGATGATCGAGCGGGTAAAGTCCGGCGAGAAGCAGTACCACTTTATTGAGGTCATGACCTGCCCCGGCGGCTGCATCGGCGGCGGCGGTCAGCCCAGGGACATCCTGGCGGACGGCGACGAGACCCGCAAGGCCCGGATCGACAGCCTGTACCGGCGGGACGCCGCTATGCAGCAGCGCCTGAGCCATGAAAATCAGGAGATCAAGCAAATTTATGAGGAATTCTACGGCCAGCCTTTGAGCGAGCTTGCGGAAAAAATGCTGCACACGGCCTATCTGGACCGGAGCGGCGACTTAAAACAAGGAGGAACAAAGAACATGGCAAAGTGGAAGTGCAAGATCTGCGGTTACATCTATGAGGGTGAGGAGCTGCCCGCCGACTTCAAGTGCCCCATCTGCAAGCAGCCCGCGTCTGCTTTCGAGAAGGTGGAGGAAACTCCCGCCGCCGGGGCCTCTCCCTACGCCGGCACCAAGACGGAGAAGAACCTGGAGGAAGCCTTCGCCGGTGAGAGCCAGGCCCGGAACAAGTACACCTTCTTCGCGCTGGTGGCCCAGCGGGAGGGCTATGAGGAGCTGGCGGAGCTGTTTTTGAAGACCGCCCGCAACGAGCAGGAGCACGCCCGCGTCTGGTATCAGGAGTTGGGTCACATCGGCACCTCCGCCGAGAATCTGCTTGCCGCCGCCGAGGGCGAGAACTACGAGTGGACCGACATGTATGACCGGATGGCCCGGGAAGCCGACGAGGAGGGCTTCCACGATCTGGCGGACCGGTTCCGCATGGTGGGCGCCATCGAAAAGCGCCATGAGGAGCGCTACCGCAAGCTGCTGGATGATGTGAAGATGAAGCAGGTCTTTGAGAAGAGCGGCCAGACCATGTGGGAGTGCCGTGTCTGCGGCCACATCGTGGTGGGCACCAAGGCCCCCGAGGTGTGCCCCGTGTGCAAGTACAGCCAGGCGTACTTTGAGGTACATAAGATCTGATATTGTCGCAGCATATGAAAAAGGCCCCGGAACCGCGGTTCCGGGGCCTTTTTTGATGTGTTTTCAGAGAGAAATCATCCTAAATCACAGAGAAACAGCCGGGGTCAGTCCTTTTGCCGTCAACTGACGGTCGAACCCGCCGCCCCGGTACACAAACACCAGCGTCCGCACCTGCTCATGGGTCAGGTCGATGACGTCGCCGTTCCCACCGGGGTCGCTGCCGTCGCCCTGGATGATCCCGGCGGTCATCAGCTGGTCGATGATGGGCCGGAACTTCTCCGGGATGTCTTTCAAATATCGGTAGGTCACTTTCTTCTCCTCCTTTTCAGCCACCGGCGTATTGAACAGTTCCTGTTCGGCCCTGCGGCGGCGTGTCAGGCCCGCCAGGGGCTTGCCGTTCGATTTGTCATACAGGGCCATGGCCCCGCAAATTTGGGCCAGGGTGCGGCCCCTGCAGAGGGTTTTCAGGCATCCCGTCCCGCAGTTATAAGTAAACGAGATCAGGGCGTCCCGCTGGTTGGCGTTGAGCCGGGCCGTCAGCGGGCAGCAGGCCGGGTCATCCACGGCGTCGGCGAACCGCTGGCAGTCGGACAGCAGCATGGCGTCCGCCTCCATCTGGGTGATGGTCTGCCCCTCCCTCACATCCGGTCCGTAGTGACCCCAGCCGATGGTCCAGTACTTCTCCGTGGGCACGGGCTTGTACGCCTTCAGACGGCAGCCCTCGAACCTCTTGATGAGCGCCAGGCCGGCGTCGCCGACGGGCTTACCCATTGGCGCCGTCCTTCCCCGCGTCCACCGCGTCCTGGACCTTCTGGCTCTGGGTGCCGAAATAGAACGCGATCACAACGGCATACACCGTCATAAAGTCCTGGGAGATGGTCCCCCGCAGGGCCATCACCGCAAATACCGCCGTCAGGGTCAGCGTGGTCAGGGATTTTACGGACAGCAGGTTTGCCCCGCGTTTTTTTATCAGTTCCATATGCTTCTCCTTTCACAAGTCCCCGTCATCCGGGGCTTTCATGGCGGCGTCATAGGTGATGCCGCCCGCAGTGTTTTCCGCTTTTGCCTTCGCAAAATAGCCGCTCAAAACGATGGCCGTGGCCGCCTGCAAAGCTCCGATGAGCGTCGTCAGGTACGGAAGGCTCCCGGAAAATTGCAGCCGGATGGACAACCAGCACAGGTACAGCACGATGTAGGTGGCGCTGCCGTCCACCAGCAGCACCAGCAGCGCAATGAGCTTCGAGGCGGATAACCGCCTGTGCTCCTCCACCCGCTTACCCCTCATGCGCCCACCCCCGGCATTCCGGACAGCACCCAGGCTAAAAACGCCCCGGCCGCCAGCCACAGAGCCTTGTCCAGCAAACTCTCCCAGCGTCTGGCGGGCTTGTCCAGCATGGCTTTTACGTCGGATTTGATCTCGCCCACGTCGCTTTTCAGGTGCCCCTGCTCAATGGTCAGCTCCCGGACAGAGGCCGTCAGCGCCGTCAGCGCTTTCTGGTTCTCCTCCACGGCATACATGCGGTGCTTCAGGCTGTCGATCTCGTTTTCGTGGTCCGTCAGCCTGACGGCGACATCTTCATCAGTCATTGGTATCCCCTCCTATCATCTGATGTGATTGCGGACCGCTCCGGCTTTGAGGCATCTTTCGGTACACCCTTTCATACAAAATATGGCCGAATTTTTTCTAAATTCCAAAGCGCCGTATGCGGCACGGCAAAACGCACGGTGGAAACACCGGGATAACCGGGTTTCCGCCGTGCGTGATTTGTTCGCTGTCACATTTTTCGGTGCGGGCGGTTCGGATCGTTCGGCGGGCTGCTGCCCGGCCGGTCAGGACGGATCGTCCGGCGGGGCGGCAACGGGAGCGGTACCGTCCTCCATCATTTCCAGCATGACAAGAACCACCTCCGGATCAAACTGGGTGCCGCTGCCCTTGCGCAGTTCCCGGGCGATGACCTCCTGAGACATGGCCTTGCGGTAGCAGCGGTCGCTGGCCATGGCGTCGTAGCTGTCCGCCACGCCGATAATGCGGGCCACCTGTGGAATGTCCTTCCCCGCCTTGCCGGTGCAGTACCCCTTGCCGTCATACCGCTCATGGTGGTAGCGGGCGCCCTCGGAGATGCCCTCCAGGGCCGTAAAATTCTTGAGGATGTCGCCGCCCAGCGCCGGATGGGTCCGGACGATCTTGCTCTCCTCCTCGGTCAACCGCCCCTCCTTGTTCAGTATCTGGTCAGGAATGCCGATCTTTCCAATATCGTGAAGCAGGGCCACATAGTAGATGCGCTCCTGCTCCTCAGGGGAAAAGCCCATGCGCCGGGCGATCTCCCGGGAATACCAGGCCACGCGGATAGAATGACCGTTGGTGTAGCGGTCCTTGGCGTCGATGGTCTTGGCAAAGGTCTGCAGGGACTGGTCCACGATCTGCTGGTACTCCTGTTGGCGCTGGCGCAGGCGGTTCATCTTGGCCCTGGAGTACAGGTGGGCTGTTCCGGCCGCCAACGCCAAAAGCACAGCGACCACCGCCAGCCAGAAGGCTGTATATTCCGAGAGCTGCTTGTCCTTGTGGATCGCCGTCCCGCAGGACGACTCCACCCCGGGAGACAGCGGATCAAACACCCGCAGGTGGAACACATAGTCCCCGCCGGGCAGGTTCGTGTAGCTGATAGTGCCGCTGAAGCGGTCATCCAGGATGGTCTCCTTCTGGTCAAACCCCTCCAGGTAGTAGGCAAGGCGCAGGTTGCCGGTGCCGGCATAGGAAAGCGCGGCAAAATCCACAGTGATACGCTGAACGCCGCTGGAGACCGACAGCGTTTGGGGGTGCTCATAGACCGTGTCGTCGATGCGGATGCTGTTGACGATGGTCTTGGGCAGGGGAATGTCCACCCCATGGAAGGCAAACACGCTGACGCCGCTGCGGGTCGCCATATAGAGCTGTCCGTCAGGCGCCAGATAGTTCCAGGTGTTAGCGTTGAGAGAGCCGGTGAGTCCATGATTGACCCCGTAGGAGATGGTCAGGGCCTCCTCCCCCGCCAGAAGCTGGGCCTTGTCCACAGCCAGCACGCCGTTGTTCTGCAGCAGCCACAGCTTGCCGTCCCGGTCATAGAAGTCAAAGATGCTGCCTGCGTCCTTCTGGAAATTCTCCAGCTTGACGAAGGCATCGTCCTTCCAGTAATACAGGCTGCTGCCCGCGCTGACGAAGTATCCGCCGCCGTCGGCATCTTCCAGGATGCGCAGCACCACGCCCTCGTTCAGTCCCTTGCTGAAGCTGTGGTTTGTGACGCGGCCGTCCCGGATGGCATAGATGCCGTCGCCGTCGCTGCCCGCCAGCAATGTCCCGTCGGCCGCCTGGGTCAGGCAGAGGATGGCCAGGTTCTCCAGGCCGTCCTCCTTGCCGTAGGTGCGCACCACGGCGCCGTCCTTGATGATGCCCAGGCCGTCCTGGGTCCCGGCGGCGATGGAGCCGTCGGACAGCTCCAGCAGGACCCGCGCCCGGCTGCTGCCCAGGCCGCTGTCCTGGTTGAAGCACTGGATCTCCCCGGTCCGCGGATCATAGCACACCACGCCGTAGGCGGAGTAGGTCGCGCACCACAGCCGCCCCCGGCTGTCCCCCAGCACATGCCGGACCCGCAGGCCGGACAAGAGAGCCGTCAGGTCGTTTTCCACCGGGTTCCACGCCCGGTCAAAAGCCAGCACGCCCTGGTCCCGGGCGATGTAATAGGTATCCCCCGCCGCGGCCACCGCATTGACGGCAAGGCCGTCCAGCCCCGCCGTGCCGTTGGGCGTGGTGAAGCAGCCCCGGTTGTACTTGATCAGGCCGTTGCTGGAGGACGCCAGCCAGAAGTTGCCCTCGTAGTCCATGGCGGCGCTGTTCAAAGACGCCGCGTACTCAGCTTCCCCGAATTCCCGCACAGCACCGTCCGGGGCGATCCAGGCAAACCCCTGCTGCCCGGCCACCAGAATATCCCCGGCGTCAGTGACCCGAATTTGATTGTGCGTGGCTGTGGAGTCCAGGCGGCGGTATTCCACGGTCAGGTCCGTGGGGTCCAGCCGAGGACCGTCACAGGTGACCTTTGCCAGCACCGTACCGGCGGTGCCGAAATAGAGGTTCCCCTGCCGGTCTCCGGTCAGGCAGTAGACCTCTTCGTCTCCCTCGAAAATCAGGCTGGAGGGGACCGTGTCCTTTACTCCGCCGTTTTCCAGCACGGCGCAGACGCCGTAGTTCATGGCAGCCCACAGCCGGCCATAGCGGTCCACGCCCAGGGAGTACACCGTCTGCCCGTCCACCGCCTCATCCTCATAGGGGACGAGCCGGCCGTCCCGGATGCTTCCCACGCCGGAATTGGAGGCGGCGTACACCGTACCGTCCGGCCCCTCCGCGAAATCCCGGATACACAGGAAGCTATGGGCCCGGGTGCAGGGCACTTCACAAAACTGCCCGTTTTCGTATAAAAACACGCCCGCGTCATTGCTGCCGATCCACAGCCGTCCGGCGGAATCCTCATACAGGGAGCGGATGGAGGAGGACTTCAGCGCCCCTTCCTTGCTGAAATTGCGGAAGGTGCTGCCGTCGTAGCGGATCAGTCCGCCGTAGCTGCCGATCCAGATATAGCCGTCCGAGGTCTGCAGCACCACATTGGCCTCACCGGTGGGCAGGCCGCTGCGTTCGTTATATACCGTGGCGACATAGGGCGTTTCCTGCTCCGCCGCCAGCGCGGCGGGGGCGCAAATTGACATCAAAAGAAGCGCGCAGATGCCCATGAGCAGACGCTGTATCCTCATTGCTCATATTCCGTCCTTTTTCCAGTTTTATCGAGGATATTATACGATAAGATACGGGCGGTGCGCAATGTTTTTCTGATTGGACCGTTCGGACTTTGCAAAAGGAGGCCGGACACCGATTTCGGTGTCCGGCCTCCATGGACAGGCGTTTTAGAGATGTGTCTCCCGATGGTCGGGGAACCGCTGAACATCAGCGCAGCATTTTGGGAGGCGGCAGGTCAGAAAGCGGGGCTCATTCCTGCCCGCCGATCCGTTCGAGAATACCGGCGATCAGTTCCGCCGTTACCCGGACACTGTGCAGATCGCAGGTTTCTTTCGGAGTATGGACATGCAGCAGGGACGGCCCAATGGCGATCATGTCCATGTTGGGATTCTTTTCGAAAAAGGCACCGCACTCCAGGCCTCCATGCACCGGCTCCACGACCATGCGGTCTCCGGTCAGCTCCTGATATACCTCGCAGGCCAGCGGTGTTAATCTGCTCTTCGGGTTGACCTCCCAGGCAGGAGAATGTTCGCCCGCCTCATAGACGAACCCGTATGTTTCCGCAAGCAGCCTGCTGATGGACAGCAGCTCCTCCGCCCGGTACGCGGAGCAGCTCCGCTCCATGGCGGACAGCCGGAAATACCCGGGCCCGGTCTCCAGCAGGCCGAGATTCTGGGAGCTCTCCACCAGCCCTGCCACATAAGGGCTCATCGTGTGCACGCCGTTGGGAAGCACAAGGAGCAGGCGCAGCAGCGCGGCGGCGGCTTCGTCCGGGACCGCGTCTTCCGCGCATGTTTCCGCCGTTTCCCAGCGGAACTTCAGGCCGGTTTCGATCTCTCCAAAGTAAGCTTGAAGCGCGTCTCCATAGTCCCCCATCAGCTTCCGCGCTTCCGGCAGTTGTTCTCTTTTGATCAAAACGGACGCCCCGGCGGACGCGGGGATCGCGTTGCGCGCCTGCCCGCCGCGGAAGTCCAGCAATTGGTAAGCGATATGGTTTTCAGACAGCCCGAGCAGCAGCCGGGCCATGCAGGTCAGGGCGTTCGCGCGGCCTCTGTGGATGTCCACGCCGGAGTGCCCACCCAGCAGGCCGCCCAGCTCGATGCGGAGCACGGCACCGTCCTCCATTGCCGGGCATCTCTCAAACTTCCGGCTGAAGGCCATAAAATCGCAGCCCGCGCTGGAGTTGCACAGGGAGCCCAGCCACTCCCAGTCGAGATTGATGAGATACGCCGCGTCCAGATACTTCGGGTCAATGGCCCCGGAGGTCATCCCGTCCTCTTCATTGACGGTGAAAATGGCCCGCAGAGGGCCGTGGGATACCCCGCAGTCCGACAACAGGTACAGGATCAGCGCGATCCCGATCCCATCGTCAGCGCCCAGGCTGGTGCCCTCGGCGGTGAGCGTTGTCCCGTCGTTTATTACCTTGATCGGGTCTTTCAGCGGGTCGTAGGAGACGCCCGCGGCCGCGACGCAAACCATGTCCATATGCGCCTGCAGGATCACTTTCGGCGCCCTTTCGCACCCGGGAGAGGCCGGTTTGTCCATGATGACATTCCCCAGTTCGTCCTGTACGCAGGGCAGGCCATGGCGTTCGGCCCAGCCGCAGAGGTACGCGGCGATCTTCTCCTCATGGTGCGACGGCCGGGGGATCATCGCAATTTCGGTGAACTCATCCAGTATGTTTTGCAGAGCGATGTCAGAACTCATCGTTTACCTCCTGTTCTTATGATGCGCGTCGGCACGATGCCGGCTTCCGGCAGATACAGTTGCAAAAAGGAAGGCACCGGCCGGTGCCTTCCCTTTTGCGCTGGAGATCACATAGCGTCCCCGTACTTCACGATGGCCTGGTCAGGCTTACCCAAGATCTTAAAGTAACGCGTCCAGATTTTCTGGAGATAGGAGATGTCGTTTCTCCACCACTTTTCATCGACCTTGACGGCGCCCACGGCGACATTTCTGACGAGGATCTCGCCGTTCTTGCCCACGATGTCGGCATTGGACAGCGGGGCGCAGGTATCCGTATTGATGTAGCAGGTGATGTCAGGCGCGGTCATCAGCGTCCGCACGCTGCCGTCAGTGCCGGTCTCCTCCAGGATCAGGTTCTCATTGAGGAAGTGTGTCGTCCACTTGGTCCCGTCGGCTCCGGTGATCTCCACAAAGCCCTTGTCGAAGCCGGAGGCCTGCTCGTTGGAGACAGCGGTGACGGTCCCGCGGCCGATCTCTCTGCACTCCAAGCCTTGGACAGCCCCGGCCAGGGTCTCGAAAATGCCAGCGGAGGAAGTGGCGCTGCGCAGGACGCGGCCCACATCGCAGCACTTTTTGACGCTGCCCACAGGCAGGTTGCCGATGATCTCGTTTTTCCGGACCATCCAGCCGGACAGCCCGCCCATCTGGTTGAAGGCCACGCACAGGTTGCGGCCCACCGTCTCGCCCATGACGGCGTCTCTGGCGTTTTCAAGCTCGATGGAAATGCGGTTGCCCTGGTTGTCGGACATGGCCAGCGGCGAGGTCTGCAGGCCGTTGATGTGCAGCAGCAGCGTATCCAGAGCGGGGACGGCGCGGCCCGTGCCGTCGGCGTCAATGAAGGGAATGCCCTTCTCCATGGCCACCAGCAGGGGGACCAGGGTGTTGAAGCCGCCGATCTCTACCGCGATGGAATAGTCGATGGATTTCCGCTTGGCGTCCGCCATTTTGCACAGGTGCTCAAAGGAGCCGTTGATGTAAGGAGCAATGCGGACTTCCTTGAACTTCGTGGGCGCGCCCATGGCGGCGGTGCAGGCCGCGTAGCCGGCGTCGTCCATCTCCTCCGGCTCCATCACCTGGACCATGACGTCGGCGTCATCGACAATGCCGTGGTCTTCCTTGAACTGGTCCAGCGCCATTTCGCCGCTTTCACAGGCGCCGCCGCCACCGCCTCCGAAAATGGTCGCACCGTAGATCATATTCCGGATGCCGTTACCGTCGAGACTAAACATATCCGTACCTCCTGTTTTTTGATAGATTCATTGTAAATACAATGTACGAGTTTAAGAGGGCTTACCGCAGGTTTGCTTCGATCTCGTCCAGTGTGATCTCGCCCTGGCCGCCCATGGTGGTCTTTCCGCACAGCGGATAGAGAATGATATACACGACTCCGGACACAACGACCGCGTCCAGGGCCGGGCTGAAGAAGCTGAAGAACAATGCCACGATGCAGCCGCAGGCCCATGCGATGATGCCGCACCAGTTGAAGCCGCGGACTGGGTGCCAGTTTTCGGGCCTGCCCTTTCCGAGGATCCAATAGTCGGCGATCACCACGCCCATAATGGGAGGCACCATGGCGGAGATGATGTTGATAAAGCCCTGCATCGCATTGGCCATGCCCGCCATGGCCATCAGCGTGCCGGCCGCGCCGCACAGCATGGTGACCAGAGGCCGGCGGTCGTCTTTCAGGCTGAATACCTTCATTGCCGCCATGCCGGACGTATAGGCGTTGCCCGTATTGGTCGTCCAGGTGGCCAGGATCAGCACCAGCATGCTCAGCACAGGCAGCCCCATGCTTGCAAAGACGGATGTAATATCGTATGTACCGGCAGACAGGCTCATCACCGCGCCGACCATGAACATCAGCACCGCCGCCGGGATCACGCCAAGCACGGTGGCCATCACGGTAGCGCCCCGGTTTTTCGCGTAACGGGTATAGTCGGGATTGGTGGTGGCGCCCACGGCGAACAGGCCGATGACCAGGGAGACCGCCGGCGCCATTCCCATCGTGTTGGCAGGGTCGGGGGTGACCGCGACGATGTTGCTCCAGCCGGTGACGGAGATGGCGTGGTACATGCCGTACAAACACATCAGGATCAGCGCGGGCACCGCGATGTAGTTGAGCCACTTCATGAGCTTAAAGCCGTATACGGCGGTGATCAGCATCACACCGCCCCAAATGAGGCAGGACAGCCAGAACGGGAAGCGAATGCTCCAATAGTCCATCAGTGTGACGAAGGCCGTGGCGCAGGTCGCGGTCTGGATGCCGAACCAGCCCATCTGTCCAATGAAAATTGAGACGCTCAGCAGATACGAGGACCCCCGGTCGCCGAATGCCTTTGTGCCGCACATACTGGACGGCAGGCCCAGATCCGTTCCCTGCATACCGACCATGATCATCAGCAGGCTGCAGATGGCAAAGCCGAGGAAACAGGCCAGAAGTACATTGCCGAAAGTCATGGATGCGGAAAGCATACCACCGACCATCAGCATGGGGATGCAGATCATGGTCCCGATCCAGATGAACGCAATACTGTACCAGGACTGCCTTTGATCCTCAGGAACGCGGCTCAGGGCTTTTTTCTCCATTGCGCTGTTCGTTGAATTCTCCATTACATCCACTCCTTTTTGCAATTTTACGCCGTTGCGTACCAGTCAAAACATGCCTCAAAATCCAGGGAACCCCGGTTTTCATTTCGCTTGGCGCCGCCCGGCTTCGCCATCCGCGCCCGGCGGGTGTCCGGTCTTCGCCGAGAGGTTTCCCAGTGCTTTTATTTTAGCAAACCGCCCTATTTTTGTATTTGTTCCCCAAAGCCAAAAAATGGTACTCGTTTTTGTTTTCCGCCGCGCGAAAAAAGCGGGACGGCCGCATGCTCTCCCATGCAGCCGTCCCGCTCTCCTCCGGGTCAATTACTATTATGCAGTAGCCGCTGAAGCGCGACCTCCTCGTACAGCTCAGATGCCAGCGGCATCTGCGTAATATCACAGGTATAGCTGTCCCGTATCTGCTTGATCCGATACCGGACGGTATTTTTGTGCACATTCAAAATTTCCGACGCACGCTGCAAATTTTTGTCGGCGTCCAGCAAGTAGACGGCCAGCGTCTCCAGCAGCGTACTGTGGTTCCCGCACTGACGAATGGGCTGCAGCGCAAACATTTTCTGGGACAGGGCTGGCCCCTCCTGATCGGTCATGCCCTTGAGACGCTCTGCAAAATGCAGATCATACAAGTCAAACACGCTTCTCTCGGGATAGATCAGCTGGGCCGCGTCAAAATACGATTCAATGAGCTGGTAGTCATCCCGGAGGCTTTGCGCGGACGCGATATTGGAGCACTTGATCAGATTCAGGCGGTATCCCCCAGCCGCCAGGCCGTCCATCAGTTCCGTTTCCAGTTCAACGTCAAGTTCGGCAAACGCGGCGGCATTGAACAGGATGATGATGGAATTGTGGTAAAGGTCGGCGAGGGCCCATTTCCCTTTTCTGCGGAAAAAATGGCGCACTTCCGACACCGCCTGCCGCAGGGCCCGCTTCTGCTCATAGTCGCTGGAGCTCCGGTTGCCGCAGATCACCCACATGTTCTGGATCTTCCCCAGGTCGATGCCATGCTTTGCCGCAATTTCCCGCATGCGCAGCGGCTCATTGGAAATGATGCTGCGGATGATCATTTCCGGGGTCGTTTCTTCAAGGGTATAATTCGAAATGTTCATGAACAGGGCCACCAGCTCCGCCGCCCGGCAGATCTGATCGTATGTGACACTTTTCTGCTCATCAACGGCAAAGAGATGCAGCTGCGGATTGTGGTCCGGGACCACGATCGAATATGTAACATACACCTCTTTTTGATCCAGTTCCATCGGCTCCTGCCGCATGGAGACCGCGGTATCCTGTTCCCGCAGGAACAGTTCCGCGATTTTCTGGTAGTCCCAGTCCGCGGACTGGGGCCATTGCCCCTCAGACACCAGGTCTCCTTTCTGGCTGAGCAGAAAGAACGAGCAGTGAAAGCGGTCGCTGATGATCTGCAGCACGCTGCGGATGGTTCGCATCCTTTCCGGGAGCTCGGAAACGCTCTCCAGGATCTCAGGAATAAAGTTCAGGTCCTCTTCCTTGCTGCGCAGAAGCGCGTACATCACATCGTTGATCGCCTCTCCATAGCGGAAGTCAAAGCGGTTAAACGGCATACAGATCAGCGGCAGGTTGACCTCGTCAGCCGTTTTGATCAGCCGCTCATCCAGATACGGCACGAAGATCCCCACATAGTACAGGACGACGGCGCAGATCCCGATCTCCTTCATGCGGCGGATGACGGAGCATTGGGCGGCCACATCGTTCTTGATGGAGGCAAAGGCTGTGATGCACATTTCATGGTTCAGGAACAGGTCTGACGATATGACGGAAACATCCGCGTATTCCAAAACCGTGATCGAGTTCACAGACTGCCCGATCCCACCGCGTCCGGCCACGATTTTCGCGCAGCGGAAGGCCGGGAGGTTCATGCAGCTTTCAACCGTCAAACTCAAGGCGATCCCTCCTATCGTATCCGAATAAAATCCCGTTATTTTCAGTATATCACGATTTTTTGTCTGATTCTGTCATATCACACATATGATATATCAAAATAGCAAATTTTTCAGCAGGGACCGTGAAAAACAAGGACAACGGCTGGAAAAAAATTCTTGACATCGGCGGGCCGATATGTTATTCAGTAAGTAGTAATCACCGTGGCCCGGAATTTTCGGCGGCCGCGGCGGTCAAAAACTCAATCAGGGTCGGATGAGTAGTCCGGGAGAGACCGTGGTCTTCACGGCGCCGAAGGGGTATGCGAGAACTCTCAGGTAAAAAGGATCGGACTATGACGAAACTTCGGAGAGTGCGGCGACAGCCGCACGCCAAAGGGGCAACCTGCCGGCGTCCAGCCGGAGGGAATCTCTCAGGTATATGACGGAGGCGCAAAACACCGAAAGGGGTTTTGCGCCTCTTTTTGCGTATAAAACGGCAAAAATTCCAATAGGCTGATGCTGAAAGAAAGTTAGGAGAGTGACTTATGAGCGATCTGAAACGTACCCAACTCTACGATGTCCATGTGGCCGCCGGCGCCGAGATGGTGGACTTCGGCGGATGGGAAATGCCCATCCAGTACCCCACCGGCATCATTGCCGAGCACCTGTACACCCGCCACGCCTGCAGCCTGTTCGACGTGTCCCACATGGGCCGCCTGCTGGTGGATGGCCCGGAGCGTGTGGCCTTCCTGCAGCACGTTCTGACCAGCAACGTCATGGCGCTGGAGGTCAACCAGGCCCAGTACAGCATCATCCCCAATGAGAACGGCGGCGCCATCGACGACGCCTACCTGTACAGATTCGAGGAGGACCGGTTCCTGCTGGTGGTGAACGCCGCCAATACAGAGAAGGACCTGGCCCATCTGATGACCGAAGTCAAAAACTACGACTGCACCATCACGGACATCACTGCCGACTGGGCCGCCATCGCCGTCCAGGGCCCCAAGAGCAAGGAGATCCTGACCATCCTCTCCGGCGGCGAACAGATCACCGAGCCCGTGAAGAACGCCCTGAACACCCTGCAGCTGGAGGGCCGGACCGTCCGGGCGGCCAAGACCGGCTACACCGGCGAGCCCCTGGGCTATGAAGTCTATATCAAGAGCGAGGACGCCGCCTGGCTGTGGAACCGCCTTATCGAGTTGGGCGCCAAGCCCGCCGGTCTGGGCGCCCGCGACACCCTCCGCCTGGAGGCCGGGATGCCCCTGTACGGCCATGAGATGGGCGTTGACCCCGACGGCAAGGAGATGCCCATCTTCGCCGTCTCCCTGGCAAGATTTGCCGTCAGCTTCTCCGAGCAGAAGGGCGATTACATCGGCCGCCAGGCCCTGGAGCGCCAGTCCGCCGCCTTCAAGCGCATCATGAACCGGGACTTCAGCGACCTGGACGTGCTGCCCAAGCGCATCATGCCCATCACCCTTCTGGACCGCGGCGTCATGCGGGCCGGAATGCCCGTTTACCGCAACGGCGAGCAGATCGGCTGGGTGACCAGCGGCACCATGGTGCCCTACTACCGCAGCGAGGGCGAGGGCCTGGCCACAAAGATTTTGGACGACACCGCCAAGCGCGCCATCGGCACAGCCTACATCGCCAGCGACGTACTGACGGATGACATCGTGGAGGTGGACATCCGGGGCAAGCGGCTGAAGGCCGTCATCCCGCCCTACCACATGCGCGTGGACGCGCCGCCCTTCGCCCGTCCCATCCTCTACAAGCCCGACGAGGAGGCTGCCGCCGCCGACACCGGCAACCGCGCTGCCAAGGCTGTCGAGCTGCTCCGCAAGGCCACCGAAAACCACGAGTGGCGCCAGAAGCAGTGCATCAACCTGATCCCCTCGGAGAACAGCGCCAGCCGGGCCGTCCAGCTCCTGTGCGCCTCCGACCCCGCCTTCCGTTACGCCGAGCACCGGAAGATCAAGTCCTTCTATGACCAGGACGTGTTCTACTACCAGGGCACCAAGTTCATCGACGAGGTGGAGCAGCTGCTGGTGGAGCAGATGAAGGAGTACCTGGGCTGCAGCGAGGTGGAGACCCGCGTCATCAGCGGCCAGATGTCCAACATGGCGGTGTTCTCCGCCCTGATGGACTGGAAAAACCGCCTGGACCGCAAGCACACCCCCCAGCGCCTGGGCTACGTCATGAACAACCACATCATCAAGGGCGGCCACCTGTCTGCACAGCCTATGGGCGCCCTGCATGACTACATCGCCATCGACCCCGTCACCGAGCGCTCCGCCGTGGTGAACTTCCCCGTCTGCAAGGACAATATCTACAAGATCGACGTGGAGGAGACCAAGAAGCTCATCGACCGCTACCGTCCTGAGCTCATCATCTTCGGCAAGAGCATGGTGCTCCACAAGGAGCCCGTGGCCGCCATCCGCCGGTTCGTGGATGAGCAGAACATCCCCACCACCATCATGTACGACATGGCCCACGTCCTGGGTCTGGTGGGCGACCACTTCCAGAAGCCCTTCGAGGAGGGCGCGGAGATCGTCACCGGCTCCACCCACAAGACCTTCTTCGGCCCCCAGCGGGGTATCGTCGGCGTCAACTACAAAAAGGAGGACCTGAAGTACGGCCTGTGGGAGACCATCGAGTCCCGTGCCTTCCCCGGCAGCGTGTCCAACCACCACCTGGGCACCCAGCTGGGTCTGCTGATGGCTGCCTATGAGATGAACACCTTCAAGGATGAATATCAGCGCAACATCATTGAAAACGCCAAGCACTTCGCCAAGTGCCTGAAGGCCCAGGGCCTGGACGTGGCCGGCGATCCCTCCATTGATTACACGGAGACCCACCAGGTCATCGTGTCCGTGGGCTACGGCTGCGGCCCCGAGGTGGCCGAACGGCTGGAGGAGAACAACGTCATCGTCAACTACCAAGCCACCCCCGAGGAGGAGGGCTTCACCGCCTCCGGTGCTCTGCGGATGGGCGTCAGTGAGATGACCCGTTTCGGTTTTGAAAAAGAGGACTTCGCCAAGCTGGCGGAGCTGATGGCCGACTGCGTCCTGCGGAACAAGGACATCTCCGGAGATGTGGAAAAGCTCCGCGCCGAACACACCGAGATGCGCTACTGCTTCAACGACGAGGAGATGCGGGATGCCATGGGCGGCCTGCTGGGCCAGATCGGCCTGTAACAGTCATCCATGACCGGGGTGGCGGTCTCCGCCGCTCCGGGGAACATAACACACAGAATCTGAATTTTTTGGAGGTATCATTATGAACTTTCCCGCTGAACTGAAGTATTCCAAGTCCCACGAGTGGGTCAAGATGGATGGCGATGTGGCAGTCATCGGCATTTCTGATTTCGCGCAGGACGCCCTGGGCGATGTGGTGTTCATCAACCTGCCCGGCGAGGGCGACAGCGTCACCGCCGGCGAGGCCTTCGGCGATGTAGAGTCCGTCAAGGCGGTCTCCGACATCATCAGCCCCGTCACCGGCGTGATCTGCGCGGTCAACGAGGACCTGGCCGACGCCCCCGAGAACCTGAACAGCGACCCCTACGGCGCCTGGATCATCAAGGTGGAGAACATTACCGGACAGGAGGACCTGCTGGACGCCGCCGCTTACGAGGCGCTCTGCGCTGAGGAGGGCTGATATGGGAAGCTATGTGCCCTCCACTCCGGCGGAGCGGCAGGAAATGCTGAAAGCCATCGGGCTCAGCGACTACCGGGAGCTGTACCGCGATGTGCCCGAGAGCATGTACCTGGACCATCCGCTGGATGTGCCCGCCGGAATGAGCGAGCTGGAGGTCAGCCGCGCCGTGTCCGCCATGGCCGCGAAGAACAAGGTGTTCTCCACCATCCTGCGGGGCGCCGGGGCCTACGACCACTATATCCCCAGCATCGTCAAGTACATCCCCGCGAAGGAGGAGTTCCTGACGGCCTATACCCCTTACCAGGCGGAAATGAGCCAGGGCATCCTCCAGTCCATCTTTGAATACCAGACCATGATCTGCGAGCTGACCGGCATGGACGTGTCCAACGCCTCCGTCTACGACGGCGCCACCGCCGCCGCCGAGGCTGCCGCCATGTGCCGGGACCGGAAGCGGAAGGTGACGCTGGTCTCCGCCGCCGCCCATCCCGACGTCATCAACACCATCCGCACCTACTGCTACGGTGCCGGAGAGGAACTGCGCATCGTTCCTGCAAAGGACGGCAAAACGGACCTGGACGCCCTGAAGGAGATGCTGACCCCTGATGTGGCCTCCTTCTACGTCCAGCAGCCCAACTTCAACGGTCTCTTTGAGGACGCGGAGGCTCTGGGCGAAGCGGTCCACGCTGCCGGTGCCATGTACGTCATGGGCTGCAACCCCATCGCCCTTGCCATTATGAAGACGCCCCGGGACTGCGGCGCCGATGTGGCGGTGGGCGAGGGTCAGCCTCTCGGTATGCCCATCGGCTACGGCGGCCCTTACCTGGGCTTCATGGTCACTACCACCAAGCACATGCGCAAGCTGCCCGGCCGTATCGTGGGCGAGACGGTGGACAGCAAGGGCGAGCGCGCCTACGTCCTGTCCCTCCAGGCCCGGGAACAGCATATCCGCCGGGAGAAGGCCAGCAGCAACATCTGCTCCAACGAGGCCCTCTGCGCCCTGACCGCAGGCCTGTACATGGCCACCATGGGTCCCCAGGGCATGGCCGACGCCGCCCGCCAGTCCATGGCAAAGGCCCACTATCTGGCCGACGCGCTGTGCGCCATCCCCGGGATAGCCCTGAAATATCCGGGCGAATATTTTGACGAGTTCGTGGTGGAGATGCCCAAGGCTGACGAAGCGCTAAAGGCGCTGGAGGAGGCCGGTATCCTGGGCGGTCTGCCTGTGGAGGGCGGCGTGCTGTGGTGCGCCACGGAGAAGGCCTCCAGGGAGGCCCTGGACCGGGCCGCCGCCATCGTGAAGGAGGTGTGCGCGGGATGAAATTGATTTTTGAGAAAAGCGTACCGGGCCGCGGCATGAGCCTGCTGCCGCCCTGCGACGTGGACCTGGTCGCCATGCCCGCCGGGCTGGAGCGCGAGACGATGCCCCAGCTGCCGGAGATGAGCGAGACCGACATCTCCCGCCACTACACCGAACTGAACCAGCATGTCCACGGCGTCAACTGCGGTTTCTATCCCCTGGGCTCCTGCACCATGAAGTACAACCCCCGCATCGACGAGGAGATGGCGGCGCTGCCCGGCTTCACCCAGATCCATCCCCTGGCCCCCGCCGACGCCACTGAGGGCTGCCGGGAGGTGCTGGACACCGCCAAGCGCTATTTGTGCGAAGTCAGCGGCATGGACGACATGACCTTCCAGCCCGCCGCCGGCGCCCACGGCGAATTCACCGGTGTGCTGCTCATCAAGCAGTACCATGACGCCCGGGGCGACAAGAAGCGCACCAAGATCATCGTCCCCGACTCCGCCCACGGCACCAACCCCGCCACCGCCGCCATGTGCGGCTTCGAGGTGGTGAACATCGCCTCCGCCCCCAACGGCTGCGTGGACCTGGAGGCTTTGAAGGCCGCTCTGGGCGATGATACCGCGGGCCTGATGCTGACCAACCCCAATACCGTCGGTATCTTTGATGAAAACATCCTGGAGATCACCCGCCTGGTGCACGAGGCCGGCGGCCTGTGCTACTACGACGGTGCCAACCTGAACGCCGTCATGGGCGTGGTCCGCCCCGGCGACATGGGCTTCGACTGCATCCACATGAACCTGCACAAGACCTTCGCCACGCCTCACGGCGGCGGCGGTCCCGGCGCGGGCGCCGTGGGCTGCAAGGCGTTCCTCGCCGAGTATCTGCCGAAATCCGCCCTGATGGACGGCCCCGGCCGCCTGCAGGTCCGCGGCTTTGCCGGCAACTTCCTGGTGGTGGTGAAGGCCCTGACTTACATCATGACCCTGGGCCGGGAGGGCATCCCCGAGGCCGCCCGGAACGCGGTGCTGAACGCCAACTATCTGATGCGAAAGATCCAGGGCACCTTCGAGCCCGCTTTCGACCGCATCTGCATGCACGAGTTCGTGCTGGACCTCAGCGGGTTCAAGAAGGAGACCGGGGTATCCGCCCTGGATGTGGCCAAGTCCCTCATTGACTACGGCATGCATCCGCCTACGATGTACTTCCCGCTGATCGTCCATGAGGCGCTGATGCTGGAGCCCACGGAGACCGAGAGCCGGGAAACGCTGGACTGGGCGGCGGAGGTGTTCCGTCAGCTCTATGAGCTGGCCCACAAGGACCCGGAGTTCATGCACAACGCCCCCCACAACGCCCAGATCGGCCGTCCCGACGAGGTCCGGGCCGCCCGGAATCCGGTACTGCGGTGGCAGAAGAGCTGACCCGGCCCACGGAGGTAGTTATGCGTGATTATCAGCTGATCGTCATCGGCGCCGGTCCCGGCGGATACATGGCGGCCCTCCGGGCCGCCAAGCTAGGGCTGCGCACCGCTGTCGTGGAAAGCCGCGAAGCAGGCGGAACCTGCCTCAACCGGGGCTGCGTTCCCACGAAGACCCTTCTCCACGCATCGCAGCTCTACCGGGACGCCTGCTCCGGGGCCCACGCCGGCATCCATATCGACGGCGCCAGGGCGGACCTTGCCGAAATTTTCAATTATAAGCGGCAGATCTCCCAAAAGCTCAGCAGCGGCATTGAGAGCCTGTTCAAGGGCGCCAAGGTGGAGTTGCTCCGGGGCAGGGCCTCTATCACCGAGCCAGGCACCGTCCATGTGACCGCCGACGGCGGAGAGACCGTTTACACCGCCGACAACATTCTGGTGGCCACCGGCTCCGCCCCCGCCCGTCCTCCCATTCCCGGCCTGGACCTGCCCGGTGTCATGACCTCCGATGAGCTTCTGGAGGGCACAGATACCCTGTACCGCTCCATTGTTATCATCGGCGGCGGTGTCATCGGCGTGGAGTTTGCCACTTTCTACGCCGACCTGGGCTGCGAGGTCACCATTGTGGAGGGCATGGACCGCCTGCTGCCCACCATGGACCGGGAGCTGGGTCAGAACCTGGCCCAGACGCTGAAAAAGCAGGGCGTGAAGATCATCACCGGCGCTATGGTGCAGAACGTGGAGCAGGGAGGCGACGGCCTGACGGTCTATTTCCTGGCCAAGGATACCCCCGGCGCCGCGTCCGGCGAGGCTGTGCTGTGCGCCATCGGCCGCCGTCCTTATCTGGATGGTCTGTTCCCCGGCGACCTTCAGCCGGAGATGAACGGCCGGGCTATCCGGGTGGACGACGCTTACCAGACCAGCATTCCCGGTATCTATGCCATCGGAGATGTATCCTCCCGTATTCAGCTGGCCCACGTCGCCTCCGCTCAGGGCGTAGCCTGTGTAGAGATGCTGTGCGGGGAGACGAATTCCGTGAATATGGACATCGTGCCCAGCTGCATCTACTGCCGCCCCGAGATCGCCGTGGTAGGCATGACGGAGGCCGAGGCCAAGGAAGCCGGAGTCCCCGCGAAAGTCGGTAAATGCGTCATGTTCGGCAATGCCAGGACGCTGATCGCCGATACCGGGCGCAGCTTTATGAAGGTGGTCGCCAACGCCGACACCCATGAGATCATCGGCGCACAGCTCATGTGCGAACACAGCACCGACATGATCAGTCAAATCAGCCAAGCCATGGCAAACCACCTGACAGCCGAACAGCTCCTGCTGGCCATGCGTCCCCACCCCACCTTTGAGGAGGCCATGACGGAGGCGCTGGAAGATCTGGTAAAGAAGCTGGGAAATTAAGCCTCTTTCCCTGCCCGCGTACCTTTTATTGCACGTTACCGCGTCAAAAAGCTGCATTTCAGCTGACAGCTGAAATGCAGCTTTTATCTTGCAAGAGCGCACAGACAGGAAGGAGCCCAAGGTCTCATCCTGCATGACGGCGTCCTCTCAGGTAACGTTGTCCATCACGGCAGGGATGATCTGCGGCGTGCTTTTTCTCGCCGTGCCGCCCAACACGGTATTGCACAGTCGTTTTCCGCACCAGATTCGCTTTATGACAATGCCGTCGCCGCGTCATTCTCCGCAACCATCAAAAAGAAGATCCTTCATGATACATACCTGAAACTGTTGCATCCGATCTTCTGTGCACCGTTCTGTCACAGAATGGATCGGCTGCGCTGCCAAGCGTCCATATTGTTGTTTTACGGTCATGCTTGTTGCCATCATCTTGAGGGGGAATGCATTCAGATCGATTCAGCGCGTATAGATCTCGATCGCCGCCGCCATGAATGCTGCCGTGCCTGCGCCGTATTGGTCAATGTGCTGCGTGAAGCGCTCATCGCCCACATACATTTGGCCGAGGCAGGAGAGGATCTCTTTCGTGCAGGTGTAGTAATGGGACGTGATATATGCCTGCCACTTTTTCACAAGCGCCTGTGTCTCTGCACTGTCCGGGGCAAGGAAACGATCCCTGCCAAACTCACTCAGGATCATGGCGCCCTCACCGTCCAGCATGTTTTGCTGTGCGTCGCTGTAACCGGCTGACTTTTTTTCATACTCAGCGTAGGCAGCCGTATCGCCCCAGCGCTGCTTCGCTTCTTCGGCGTATTGCTTTTTCATTTCTTCTATCTTTGTGGTATCAAATTGCCGGAAACTCATGTCCTGTTCTCCTTTCAAGGTCTTGTCCACAAGAGAAATCAAGCTGTCGAGCCTGCTGCGCTTTTGCAGGAGGAGTTCTTTCTGCTTTCGCAAAGCCCTTTCTTTCTCATAGGCGGGATTCTGCATGATGTTTCTGATATCTTCCAATGGGAAGTCAAGCTCCCGGAAAAATAAAATCTGCTGCAGAACCTCCAGATCCGTGTCGTTATAGACCCGGTAGCCCGCCTCTGTGACTTCGCTCGGCTTCAGCAGACCGATCTCGTCATAGTAATGCAGCGTGCGGACGGTCACGCCGGTCAGCTTTGCCACGTCGCTGATCTTCATTGCCAGAAGTCCTCCGTCTGTTTCAAAATTTCGACCGTTGGCGTGATGGTCGCCTCAT
Source organism: Oscillibacter valericigenes (assembly GCF_021531435.1). Classification (GTDB taxonomy): domain Bacteria; phylum Bacillota; class Clostridia; order Oscillospirales; family Oscillospiraceae; genus Oscillibacter; species Oscillibacter valericigenes_B. The sequence goes on along the minus strand of NZ_JAFBIS010000001.1, from coordinate 2,518 downwards.
AGATCGATGCACCCGTTTTCTTCAGGTAATGTCCGATCAGCGCATATCCGCAGGCGTAGCCGCCGCAATAGGGCATCCCAATGGGCTGACCTCCCCGCAGAGCCATGATCTCGTCGCCATAAAGATAGGAAGAAAGTTCCTGAAAATCGCTTGTCATCAAATTTGCCCGGATGAGGGGTTTGACGGTTTCCCGCAGCGTCTCCGGTGTCGTCTCTCTGACCCACTTGCCCACCTTGTCTTCACCGAACATGGTTGCGGCAAAGGTTTCCGCCAGACCTTCCGACACGATCATATCCGCCAGTGTGATCTGGTTGCTCCACTGCATGAACTGCCAGCGGACATTGTGATTGGTTTCGTGGGCCAGTGCCACCGGCAGCAGGGAAAGCGACCGCTCATTGGGTACAATGGAACCGATGATAACAAGCTAAAAAGAAAGTTCCTATCCGCTGCTCCTAATTTAACTTGGGTGAGCGATATTACATATGCCCGCGTAGGTCATGATTTCTTATATCTCTGTGTCGTCATAGATCTCTATTCCAGAAAGGTCGTATCATATCGCATTTCAGAACATATTGATACTGCTCTTGTTAAACAAGCTTTTCTGGATGCCTTTCACACTAGAGGTGCCCCGGAAAACCTTACTTTTCACAGCGACCAAGGAACACAATATACCTCTTTTGAATTCCGGCAGCTTCTCAAAAAGCTCGGTGTGATTCAGTCATTTTCGGCTCCTGGTTCCCCTCATGACAATGCTGTTGCCGAATCTTTTTTCGCTTCAATCAAAAAAGAAGATTTCCGTCGCAACTTTTATAAAACAGAAGACGAGTTCCAAGACGCTGTGGCCAAGTACATTGAGTTTTATAACGATTATCGTCCCCATCAAAGGCTTGGATCTCTGACCCCCAACCAGGCCGAGGCTGAATACTATGAGGCGCTTTTCGAAGCCGAAAGCACAGTTCAAGTAAAATCCGAAAATAATTCCGAAGAATAAACAAAATGCCTACAGTTTTTATACAGTCCAAAAAAGATTGTATAAAATACTGTAGGCATTCCAAATGGTGGAGGTGGGGGGAATTGAACCCCCGTCCGAAAGCACTTTAACGGGACTTTCTCCGGGCGCAGTCAGGTTTCAAAATTCCCGCCCCGCAAAGACACCTGACAGACTTTGCGGTTTGGTAGAGTCATGATGCGTGGGCGGGTCAACTCTTTCCCGCCTCACGGACGCCACATCAACGACGCCTTCCCCGGCCTGTGGCCTCTCCGGTTCAGACGGCCGCCTTTAATTAGGCAGCAATAGCAACAGTGTTGTTGTTATTTAATTTATAAATTGCCCGTTTTATGGCGGTCAGGCGCCGCCGCCCGCTTGTCCCGCCTCCATACCCCCGTCGAAACCGGTACACCCCCTCGTCGTCGGGGCAAACTTCACTACACTCACTCCCGCCTTGCGGCGAGAGTTCGCACCGTTCCGTTGCCCCTCCTCTCCAAATCAGAAACGCTGCGTAGCCGTTGGCGGCTTTGCCGCTTTACGGATGCGGCGTACCCCTTGCGGGTGCTACGCTGGTTTCTGATTTGGTTTAGGGATACGTTTTGGGTTTTGGAATTGGGATCGCTGTCACGTATCGTAACACATTTCTATGGCGAAATGTGTTACGATTTCGTGACATTTTTCATTTTCAGGTTTTTGCCAGTTTGACCATCAGCTTCACCGGCGTCACCTTGGCGAGGACGCGGTAGAACTTATAGAACAGCCGGGGCGTGTAGATGGTCCGGCCCGCCCGGGCCGCCCGGAGGGCGCCGCCCGCCACCCGCACCTGGTCGCAATAGGGCAGCGTGGAGAAGGTCTTGGAATTGCCGGTGATGCCGCCGATGTCCAAAAACTCCGTCTGCATGGGGCCGGGGCACACCGCCGTAGCGGTGAGGCCCTTGGGCCGCAGTTCCTCCGCCAACCCCACGGTGAAAGAGGACACATACGCCTTGGATGCGGAGTACACCGTCATCCGTGGATTGGGGCAGAAGGAGGCGATGGAGGACACGTTCAGCACGCAGCCGCCGGGGGCCATGAAGGGCACCGTCATATTCGTGATGGCGGTCAGGGCCCGCAGGTTCAGGTCGATCATCCGGGTCTGGGTGGAGGTCTCCATCTCCCCGATGTTGCCCAAATAGCCGCAGCCGGCGTTGTTCACCAGCAGGATGACCTCCGGCTCCTCCTGCCGCAGCTTTTCCTGATACGCCATGAAGCTCATGGGATCGCACAGGTCCAGGGCCAGGCACTCCACGGCCTTATCCGGCAGGGTAGCCGCCAGCTCCTCCAGCCGGTCCGTCCGGCGGGCAATGAGCCAATAGCACTCCACCTCGGGGAACACGTCCGAGATCTGACGGACAAATTCCCGGCCCAGGCCGGAGGACGCGCCGGTGACGATTGCGGTTTTCATGGGACCGCCTCCTCGTATAATAAGTTTTAAAGTTAATAATTCAGATATCAGCAGGCTTTGAGATGCCCGTGATACAATGCTGTCAG
>NZ_JAFBIS010000019.1 GCF_021531435.1 Oscillibacter valericigenes | reverse complement strand
GAACAGCGGTTCCCGTTCTACCGGAATCGTGGTTTCCATTTCACCGGATTCCCGGTTCCCTCGGGCTGGAATATTCATTCAGTTTCAATGCAGTTTTTCCGGTTAGCTATTTCCTCGACGCCGGTGGTGTTACTGTCAAAAGTCTGTGACCTATCTGCCTCCCACCGAGCGGTTAAACCGGATGCGAGAGCATCTAGAAACTGCTCATCAATAGACTGTATTTCTTCGGAGGTGGGTTCCGATGATGTATCAGGTGGTGCATTTTCTGTGGATGCTTTTTCGCTTGTACACCCAACAGTAAGAAGTAAAAGCATAGGGAGAAATATTTGCAACAGTGCTTTTTTCATAATCTTACCTCCAGATGGTAATACTTGCTGAGGACGGATTGAAATTCAATCCTATATTTAATATAGCATTTGGGATAGCCTATCGTCAAGAGGTGATGATATGGCAGACTTTATTCCGAAACAGTACCGAAAAGAGCAATTTACAATTCGTATGGAGCAAGAAATGCTAGCGGATGTAGATAGACTGGCTTCTGAATATAGTTTGAGCCGAAGCGAGTTTATTGTTCAGTGCGTACGCTTTGCTATGGAACATATGTCCCAGAAAGAGCAGGAATAATTTGGATATTAAACTTTCCCAGCGGTGTCCAGTTCATGGGCCTGCTGGGATTTTGTTATCACAAGAGCTGTGCGTGTCCCTGAATGGCTGCTTCAATTCTTTGCGGTTCAATTCCGATATAACGCTGGGTGACAGCGGTGGAGCTGTGTTGCAAAAGGCGCTGGACAAGCGCAATATCATAGCCGCTTGACTTGTATATCTCGGTAGCGTACCACTTGCGGAAGCTGTGCGTGCTGATTCCCTCATATCCCAGATAATCACAGACGATATGCAGTTGCTTCTGTATGGCCCGCTCTGTAATAGGAAAAATTAGCTCATCACGACAAATGCTGTTTCGCAGGCAATAGTTTTCAATGTACTGCTGTATGACCAACGGAACGGTGAATACACGGCGCTTGCCTGTCTTTTGCTCTGTGACCTCCAAACGATATCTCTCCCCATCCCGCACAATATCACAGGGACGTAATTTCAATATGTCACTGATCCGCAAGCCCAAGTTTCCCTCTAAAACAAGAGCGGTGGCAATTCGTTCATTAGGGCGGCAACCACAAAAACCCTCCTTCATGGTCTGGATAATCTCTTTGTATTGCTCTGTGGTAAGAGCCTTTGTTTTTTTGTTCATGGAATGTCCTCCGTCAACAAAAGTACGTATTTTATAACGTAAAAGTTCGTATTCTTTTACGAAATCAGGAAAAACGTTGTAATTACTTGATTTCAGTGTTCGTATTTTTAGAATTTTCGGAACTTTAGAGGATAGGGCGAGGATTGCTCCCCGCCCCGTTGTTACCCAGCAAGGACCATTTGCTCAGCACAATCCAAACAGGCGATATGGACTGTTTTTGTGGCCCGGACAGAATTGCCGCAGCAAGGGCAGATATATTTCCGGGTACTGGATGTGCGTGGAGGAATTATGATGCCTGTACCGTTGTGCGTCCCTGTTCCTGCGATTTGAAATCCGGTGAACTCGTTGCGGTTTATCAAAATATCAGTCAGTCCATTTTCAAGGATAAAATCCAAGAGGGCTTCCCCGGGAGCGGTATGTGCCCATCCGTATTTGTCACTATGGGAAACAACCAGTCCATGGGCTTCTGCTGCTTCTTTGAATTTCCTGTTATGGTAGGTGTTGCCCCGGCTGCAATCCTGCACACCGTTTTCATAGTTGAAATAGTGGACCATCTCATGAAGCAGTGTAGCGGCAACTTCTTCAATGGGGCGAGCTAATGTCCCGGCGCCAATGTTGATCTCATGGGAAGCGCCCAATTTGGAAATCCAGGTATCTTCTCTCAGCGAAAAATGCCCGTATGCCCTCGGCGTAGACTGTATGGTGATAGTCGGTCTTGAAAGTGCATTTTCAAAGAATTCAGCATTCAGCAAGTCAAAGACCTTGTTCAGATACCCGGCTACCCGGTTGTAACTAGTAAGTTCCTTCATGTACTTTTCTCTCCTGTTCTTGATTTTAGGGAGAGGGCAAGCTATAATGAACTTGCCCCCTCCTGTGTTGGTTGGGGTGTGAAGCTCTTTGTCCGTCTGCTTTGGTCGGCGTGTCGGACAAGGGGCTTTTCTCATGCGCTGATGGTGAAGCGGCGGCTGGTGCTGGGCTTGGTAAACGCTTTGTAGAGGTCGCCATAGGTTTTCTTAAAAGACGCAGTATCGAAGCGGTTGCTGATAACATTGGTATACCGCACGATGTACTGTCCGGCGGTCAGTTCTTCGGTATCCTGTTCCAGCATTTCTTGCTTAATGCTGTCCCGGATAGATTCTGCTTCTGCTTTGGCCTCCTCAATCACAGCCTCCCATTCGTGCAGGGCTTCAATTTTGGCAATCAATTCATTTCTGCTCATGGTATCTTCTCCTTTATTTTTATTAGGAAATCGACGGATGTAGAGGGAATATCCGATTCGTCCTCGGCCCGTCCGTCGCACCGTCTGACCCCCTTGCTTGATCGGGATCATACACACCATTAAGTGCATATTCAATTGACAATATACACAAAGTTGAGTGAATTATTTTGGGCGATCTATACACTTTTATTTGTGTATATTGTGTGGTATCATCCGATCAAAAGAAAGGGAGGGATTTCACATGCCCATTGTCTACAGAAAACTGTTCGATGTCTTAAAAGCCAACGGATATACAACATATAAGATCAGGAAAGAGAAGTTGATTGGGCAAGGAACGTTGACCGCTATAAAAAATGGTACAGGTGGTCTTGATGCAAAGACGATTGCACGCCTTTGTGAAGTTCTCAATTGCCAGCCTGGTGATCTCATGGAGTATGTCAGAGAAGAAACGACTAGCGGGGGTACAAAAACTGATAGATAAAGGACTTTCTATTTTTATCCCCATAAGGTATTACACTTTGGAACTGACTGAAAACATATAAGAAAATTTCCCAGCAGATCCACGTTTAATGGGCCTGCTGGGATTTTTTGAATGTCTTTACAAGTTTTGCAGGACGCTCCTCTGTTTGGCGATTTGAATCACTTCTTCATCTCGCAAGCTATTCAAATAGGTTTGTGTGATGCCGATGTTCTCATGCCCCAAAAGACGGCTGATGGTGTAGAGGTCTGTCCCCATTTTGACCTGTTGCTGGGCGAAGAAGTGACGGCAGGTGTGCGGACTAACCCGGATGTCCTCTATTCCCTCTCCATGCCGTTTCAAAATATGCTCAACTGCTGAATTTGTGAGCTGGTTTCCGTGAAATGAAACAAAGTAGAAATCATTCTTGGCATATGGAAATTGGTTATTTCTTGAAATCTCATATTTGATAAGGGCTTTCCTCAGCACTGCTGTGATCGGAACAACACGCTGCTTGTGGTTCTTGCCGTTGATAATGATAAAATCCTCATAAACATCACTTTTCTGGATGCAACACAGTTCCCAGCACCGGATTCCAGTCTCAAATAGCAAGGTCAGTATGGCTCTGTCACGAAGAGACAGGAAATCCCGGCCCCCACAGTCTGCAAGCATCCTTTTCACGTCTTTGGCCTGGAACGCCCTAATGATTGGCTTTTCCTCCTTGCACCATGTAAATTTACCCCTTGTATTAAAGCAGCCATATTCTTCCTCATAACAGTATTGAAGGAAAGATTTGACCGTTTTCAGCAGCGAATTGACGTATGTCCCCTTTCTTCCCCGCTCACTCATGAACAGGCTGAAACCCTTGACAGTTCCCAAGACGATATCCTCAGTATCTTTCACTCCGCTATCCGCACAATAACGCAGAAAGAGACTGAGGTTATTTCGGTAACTCCTAATCGTCTTAGGCGTATACTTCCGAACCTCAATCTCTTTCAAAAATTCCTGATAAGCCAGCTCCAACTTCATACTAATACCCCTTTCGTATGTCGCAACAAAGGGTATCATGTATGTCACAGCTTGCAAAAAGGCATCACGAAAAATAGAACTATTTTCGCAAATAACTCTTCTAATTATATGAAATTAGATGAAATTTGCAATAATCAGTCGTTATCCCAGTTATGCCAAACGTTCTGCACATCGTCAGAATCCTCCAGCATGTCGATGAGCTTCTCCATGTTCTTCACATCGCCCTCGGTGGACAGGGTGATGTAGTTCTGGGGAACCATCTCGATGTCGGCGTTGACGAAGCTGTACCCCTTCTCCTCCAGAGCCTTCACCACGTCGTTGAAGGCATCGGGGTCACAGGTGATCTCCAGAGCGGGGCCGTCGGCCTCGAAATCCTCGGCGCCGGCCTCCAGAGCGTCCATCATCACGGTGTCCTCGTCCAGCTCGCCCTCCTCGTTGTCGATGACAATGACGCCCTTCTTGTCGAAGGACCAGCTGACGCAGCCCTGGGCGCCCAGATTGCCGTTGCATTTGTCGAACGCATGGCGCACTTCGGGAGCGGTGCGCTGGCGGTTGTCCGTCAGGGCCTCCACGATGACGGCCACGCCGCCGGGGCCGTAGCCCTCGTAGGTAACAGCCTCGAAGTTCTCGGTGCTGCCGGCGCCCAGCGCCTTGTCGATGGTGCGCTTGATGTTCTCATTGGGCATGTTGACCGCCTTGGCCTTGGCAATAACAGTGGCCAGACGGGAGTTGTTGGCGGGGTCGCCGGAGCCGCCGCCCTCTTTGACGGCCACGATGATCTCCTTGGCGATCTTGGTGAACGCGGCGGAGCGCTTGGCGTCCTGTGCGCCCTTGGTCTTCTGGATATTATGCCACTTAGAATGTCCGGACATAGCTATTTTTCTCCTTCAAATCAATCTTTTACAATGTATTGGATGACTTCCCTGTGGGAAGAAGCCTTGGAAACGACCAGTTCCGGGAACCGGGCCGTTAAATACGTGATGAGCCTTCCGCACACCGGGTCCTCCGTGGGGAAGTGTCCGGCGTCGATGAGGTTGATGCCCTTGCCCTCAGCATCCAGGAAGGTGTGGTAGCTGAGGTCGGCGGTGACGAAGGTGTCACACCCGGCTTGAATGGCCGCGTCCTCGTAATCGCCGCAGGCGCCGCCGCCCACCGCCACGCGGCAGACCGGCTTTCCCGCGTCCGCATAGCGAACACCGTTGGCGCCCAGCGCCTTGCAGACAAATGCGGCAAACTCCGCCAGAGGCATGGGAGCGGGCAGCGTACCCATGCGGCACAGCCCGTCCCCGTCGCCCAGAGGCCCAGGGTCGACCAGCTTCAGCGTCTCCGCCAGGCAGTCGTTGACCCCTCCCTCCGCAATATCGAGATTCGTATGCATACAAACGGCGCTGACACCGTGACGCAGCAGCTTCAACAGCAGGTGTCCCTGGGGCGTGTCGCTGCGGACCGTCTGCACCGGCAGCCACTTGCAGTTCATCACCGGGTGATGGGCCACAATGAGCTGGCAACCGGTCTCGATGGCCTCGTCGGCCACCCTCTCTGTAATGTCCAGTGCAACCAGGACTTTTTCCACGGCCTGCTCCGGATCGCCCAGGAGCTGACCCACGTTATCCCAGTCCATGGCACCGTCTTTTGGCGCCAGGTCAAACAGCGCCTGTTCGATCTCACGGACAGTTGGCATGACGCCACTCCTCTCGCATCGCCAGCAGCGCGGTGAGGATGTCCCGCAGACTGTCGGCTTTTTTGCTGTCCTCCGGGCGGGCAGAGCGGTTCAGGCCCGCCACAGCGCCCTGGAGACGGATGATCTTTTCAATCAGATAGCGGTCGCCCAGCGGGTCATAGAGCAGCTTTGCGCCGCCCCAGAGCTGGCCCAGAGAGAGGGTCATCTCCCCCCCTGCCGCCTCCAAACAAGGATAAATGGTGCCTCGGTCATACACCAGCGCCTCCCGGCGGATAGCGTAGCCGTGATCCATCAGAAACAGGCGCAGGTCCTCGGCGTGGGTCTGGGGCTGGAGCAGCAGGGTGTGCTTCCCGTCCGCCGTCCAGGGGGCCGCCGCCAGGATGGAGGCGATGTTCTCGCCTCCCATGCCCGCGATGACGATGGTCTCTGCCTCCTCTGGCCGGATGTCTGCCAGTCCGTTGCCGAGACGGTAGTCGATACCGTCGGCTCCCCAGGTCCGGCCGGTCTCCTTCGCCCGCGCCAGAGGGCCCTTCCGCAGGTCGCTGGCAATGGCGGAGCGCACCCGCCCGTGGAGACGCAGCCACACCGGCAGGTAACCGTGGTCGGTGCCCACATCGGCCAGAGATGTGCCGTCAGGCACCCAGCCAGCCAGCAGCGCAAGGCGGGGAGACAGTTCCAGTTGTTTCGGCAAGTATGCTCCCCTCCTCCCGCAGGCGGTGTAAGGACGCATACGGGCTTTCCCGTATGCGTCCTCTTGGTTTACTGAGCTTTGTTAGCCTCTTCGTTCACCAGAGCCAGCAGCTTCTCCACGTCCACGCCGTGGACCATGCAGGCCTCCTCCACGGTCTCGCCGCGGGAAGAGGGGCAGCCCAGGCAGTGCATGCCGATGGACAGGAAGATGGGAGCGGTCTGGGGAGCGATGTCCAGAATGTCACCGATGATGGTGTCTTTCGTAATGTTGATCATAGGGTCTGTTCCTCCAATCAAAAATTCACGGTGGTATTATACGCTATCCCGCGGACAAATTCAATAGAGAATCCAAGAAAATACCGTGGGAATGGCATAGAAAAAGCGGCGCCCGGTCGGACGCCGCTTCCTGTGCAAGAGACAAAAGCTGAATCGTTTTGTTATCTCTGCTGCTCGCGCATCTTGGCGAAGCACTCGCTGCAGTAAACAGGACGGTCAGACTTAGGCTCAAAGGGAACTCTGGCCTCGCCGCCGCAGGCAGCGCAGACAGCGGTGAAGTACTCGCGGGGACCGCGGGCAGCGTTCTTGCGGGCGTCACGGCAGGCCTTGCAGCGCTGGGGCTCGTTCTGGAAGCCGCGCTCAGCATAGAACTCCTGCTCACCAGCGGTGAACACGAACTCCTTGCCGCACTCTTTGCACACTAAAGTCTTGTCTTCGTACATGATTTTACCCTCTCTTTGAAAAGAAAAATATATTGCGTTCAGCTGTCGCTGAGATCGCCGGAAAGTAGGTGCTGTGCCACCTTGCGCCGGATGCGCTGCACAGCGTTGTCCACGGACTTTGGGGGCTTGCCGACAGTGTCGGCGATCTCCCTGCAGGAAAGGCCGTCTAAATAGTACCCCAAAATCTTCGCTTCAAATTCGGACAACTGTTTCCGGACAGCGGCTAAGAGGGCTGCTGTGTGCTCCCTGTCGATCAGGAAATCTTCGGGATCGCGCTGCGCCAAGCTACTGGTACCAGAGGTGTAGGAATTGCTGTCAAAGTCAGGAGTATCGAGAGAAATCGACTGGTTCAAAGCCCTGTGCTTATCCCGCGCCGAGGCACGGAGGACGGAGTACAGCCGATTGCGGATACAAATTTCGGCAAAGGTCCGGAAGGTCGCCGCCTTGTCGGGGGAAAATTCCCGAACCGCCTTGATGAGTGCCACCATGCCCTCCTGGATCAGGTCCTCGCTGTCTCCTCCCGCCAGAAAAAACGGGCGGGCGCAAGTGCGGACCAAACGGGTATACCGGGTGACCAGAGTTTCCTCCGCCACACGGTCTCCGGCAGCGGCCATGGAGCACAGTGTCTCGTCCGGCAACTCCGCCAAGGTCGGTGATAAGTTCTCATCCAAATTGTACATATCGTATTATACCTGTCTACCAGATGAAATGTCAAGCAAATTATCAAATCTGCCCGGAATTTTTCGGAAAAATCGGGGTTTTTTATGCTATCCTCACCAAAAGAGAAGCATCCGCCTCCGATTTCCACAGGAAATCCCCGGCCTTGTAATTGGAAATCAAAGCGTGAGCTGATCCATCACGTTCTCCGCTGCAGCACCACCGGGGATACTTCTGTGGAGGTGCTGGTAAGCCTTCTGGGTGACGCACCGGCCCCGGGGCGTCCGGGTCAGGAAGCCCAGCTGCATGAGGTACGGCTCGTAGACGTCCTCCAGGGTGACGGACTCCTCGCCAATGGTGGCCGCCAGCGTCTCCAGGCCCACGGGGCCGCCGTTGTAGTTGTCGATGATGGCCCCCAGCATCCGGCGGTCCACCGGGTCCAGGCCCAGATAGTCGATCTCCAGGGCGCACAGGGCCTCGTCCGCCACATCCTTGCGGATAACGCCGTCGGCCTTTACCTGGGCGAAATCCCGGACACGGCGGAGCATCCGGTTGGCGATGCGGGGCGTGCCCCGGCTCCGGCGGGCGATCTCGTAGGCGCCCTCTGGGACGATGTCCACGTTCAGGATGCCGGCGCTTCGGGTGACGATCTTCGCCAGCTCCTCCGGGGTGTACAGCTCCAGCCGCAGCGTCACGCCGAAGCGGTCCCGCAGGGGCGCGGAGAGCTGGCCCGCCCGGGTGGTAGCGCCGATGAGGGTGAACTTGGGCAGGTCAAGGCGGATGGAGTTGGCGCTGGGGCCCTTGCCCACGATGATGTCCAGGGCGTAGTCCTCCATGGCGGGATAGAGGATCTCCTCCACGGAGCGGTTCAGCCGGTGGATCTCATCCACAAACAGGATGTCGCCCTCGTTGAGGTTGGTCAGCAGCGCCGCCAGGTCGCCGGGCTTTTCGATGGCGGGGCCGGAGGTAATGCGGATGCCCGCTCCCATCTCCTGGGCGATGATACCCGCCAGAGTGGTCTTGCCCAGGCCCGGAGGCCCGTGGAGCAGCACATGGTCCAGAGCCTCCTCCCGCTTGCGGGCGGCCTCGATGAAGATCGCAAGGTTCTCCTTGGCCTTCTCCTGGCCGATATACTCCTTTAAGGTCTTCGGGCGCAGAGACCCCTCCTGGGCGTCCTCCTGGAGGAAGGTCTTGGCCACGATGGGCTCCTCATAAATGTCATTTCCAAAGTCAATGCTCAAAATATCACTTCCCTTTCAGGGAATTTCTTTTCATCAATACGCGGCAGCCTTCACACCGCCAGTGCTGACGCAAATATCAGAATTCCGGCCAGCACCCCAAGAATAAAAAAGCCGGTAAACATACAGATGCGGTTCCACGCGTGTTCCTTTTGCTTCTTTTCTTCCTGTGACAGAAAGGCATCATTTCCGAAGCTTTTGTACGCTTTATAAGCGCTGATCGCCGGGATCAAAAACAGATAGCTCAACGGGAATAATAAAACCCCAATGATCTCCTGTACGTCACCCGTAAGACTCACCATTGGAAATACCATCAGAACAGCTCCGACAGACAGAAGCCCAAACATCCATTGCAGTCCTTCTGCGTTCTGCTTGCCCATAAAGAAAAAGGCGGACGCAAATATGAGGATGAATCCGAGAATGGAGAATCCGATCACGCTTATTTCACCATCTTCTTCAGGCTCTGGCGGATGATATCCTCCAGAGGCAGATTTTCCACATCCACGCCCTTGAGGGCCATGGACACCTCCTGGCTGGAATAGCCCAGCACCGCCAGGGCCTGGGCGGCCTCCGTGGCCTTGTTGGTGAACAGCGCCGGGGCGGGCGCGCCCTTTCCGCCGGAAAAATCCAGCCCTCCGGCCGTTTCCCGCGCCATCTTATCCTTCAATTCCAGAATAATGCGCTGGGCGATCTTCTTGCCGATGCCCGGCGCCGCCGTCAGGGTCTTGGCGTCCTCCGTCACAATGGCCATGGCCAGAGACTCCGGTGTGGCGGCGGACAAGATGGCCAGCGCCGCCTTGGGCCCCACGCCGGAAACACCAAGGAGCAGTTTGAAGCTGTTCAGCTCGTTCTGCGCGGCAAAGCCGTACAGCTCAAAGATGCCCTCCCCCACATTCAGGTAGGTATACAGCTTTCCCCGCTGCCCTTTTTTCAGCGCCGCCAGGGTATTGTTAGTGGTCTTGCAGGCATACCCCACCCCGCCGCAGTCGATGACCGCCAGATTAGGAAGAATTTCAGTGACCGTGCCATCCAGATAATAAAACATAACGCTCTCCTCAAACGGTTTCTTTCACATTTCCGGCTTGCGGGATCCGTGAAGTAAAACTCCTTGCGTGGCACAGGGCCAGAGCCAGTGCGTCCGCCGCATCGTCGGGCCGAGGCACAGATTTCAGCTTCAAAAGCCGCTTTGTCATATCCATCACCTGGCGCTTTTCCGCCTTCCCGTAGCCCGTCACCGCCAGCTTCACCTGAGACGGCGTGTACTCGTACAGCGGGATGCCGCATTTCTCGGCGGCATACAGGATCACGCCCCGGCCGTGGGCTACCGCGATGCCGGTGGTGATGTTGGTGTTGAAAAACAGCTCCTCAATGGAGATCACATCAGGCTTAAGCTGACCGATCAGATCCTCCATGTCGGTGCCGATCTGATACAAGCGCTTACTGAGGGGCAGGCCCGCCGGAGTCGTGATGGCCCCGTAGGTCACCATATGGACTTGTCCCCGGTCCGCCTCCACTAGGCCGAAGCCAATGGTGGCAAAGCCAGGGTCGATGCCTAAAATGCGCATAGGCGCCCCCTTCTCACACATGTAAACGTATTATAGCAAATCCGGGGCCGGAGTGCAACAGCGAAAAAAGAACGAATGTACGAAAAAAGCGCCCGCCGTTCCCAGCGGGCGCTTTCCATATCATTGAATGGGGATGGAGACGGGCATGTCAAATTCGGTCAGTTTGTCAAACAGCGGCTCCAGATACACGGTATCCCCGTGATAATCCTTGAGCGGAAAGCTCTCTGTAAAGAAAACGTCATGTTCTGTCCACTCTCCCGTGACAGGGTCCTTAATACCATAGGTGCTGCCAAACTGCATAATGTCGTGGGCTTCTCCCGCTTCATCTAGGTAAAAACTGCTTTCAAAAAGGCTGTACATGCGGTGCTCCGCCTCGACAGGCGCCGCAAAGGACACCAGCCAGCCGCCGGAGCGCTCCTCCGCGCCAAGGAAACGGATGCCCTCCGGCAGGTTTTCGGCGGTCCCCTTCCGCAGGTCCAGCCGTGTCATAGGCGCCGATTTTTCCCGCCATTTGGCCCGGGTGATGCAAAGGGTCAGATACTCCCCCTGACTGAAAAACGGGCTGTCCAGCCAGAAGGTGCCTGTGCCCTCTCCGTCCGGGTCTCCCGTCGCGGAGATGCCGTTGGTGCTGGCGTAAAACCGCTCCCCGTGCTCGTTTTCCAGGTACAGCTCCAGGCCCTTCAGCCAGGCGGTGTTGGCGGGGTCATCCTCCAGCTTTACCCGCAGGTGGGTGGGATACAGTTCCACCTCCGCCAGCGTCATGGTCTGGCCATCTAGGGTGAACGTGGTATTCACAGGGATGACCTCCCCCTGTGCCGTGTAATAGGGGTCAAAGGTCAGGGTGAACGTGAACTCCGCCAGATAGTTCGGAGTCCGGTCCGACGTGTCGAAATCCGTATCCGCATCGCTCTCCAACGGTTCTTCCCGCTCCGGTTCGTTTGCCCGGACGGACAGGGTCAGGTCCAGCGTGTCCGGCACATCCCGGTCGATAAAGTCCGCCCGGATGGCCCGGAGCTCCCCGTTGGGGGTGCCGTAGGAGCCGCTGCCCCACGAACAGCCGCCCCGGTCATCACCCGGCAGGGTGAACCGGCTATCAGCCTCCAGCTGCCCGTATTCTTTGGACTCCAGCGTATAGAAGATGTTCAGCTGCTTCCGGTCTACGATGAGATATTCCACCGACACCGTGATACCGTCCTTTGTCTGGCTCTGTCCGATAGGCTGGACATACTCATTTTCCACGGCGGCAGAGAGGGACGGCGACCAGGAGACCACTTTTGCCAGCTCCCGCAGCACCGGGATGTTCCCGCATGCCCGGGCAAAGGGCACGGACAAGTTCACCAGCAGTACAAAGCATACAAAACAGGCGGCGAGGCTGCTGCAGGATATGCCGAAGGCCCGGCGTTTTTTCTGAAAAGTATTTCTCCTTTTCAGTGCTTTTCCCACAGTGGTTTCCAGCTCTTCCGGGGTCTGTTCCAACTCCGCCAGCAGCGCCGCGTATTCCTCGTTGCGGTTCATGGTCTCTCCTCCTCTCCCAGCTCCAGCCGCAGCAGTTCCAGCGCCCGGCGCTGCCGGGTCGCAACAGTGCCCTGCGGGATGTCCAGCGCGGCGGCGGTCTCCGTCTGGGTGTATCCGGCGAAAAAGCGCAGAATGATCACGGCTCTCAGCTCCTCCGGCAGACAGCAAATCGCCTCTTTCAGCGGAAGAGCGTCATAAGCATCCGGTCCAGCGGAGTCAGGCAGCGGGGCGTCCCCTCCAAACCGCTTCCGGCGGCGCAGCTCTTTATGGCACTCGTTGATGAGGATGCGGGTGAGCCATGTCTCGAAATACTCCGGCTCCCGCAGTTTTTTCAGCGCCCGCAAGGCCCGGTACACCGCTTCATCCACCGTCTCCAGGGCATCGGCCTCGCTGCCCAGGTACAGGTACGCGGTGCGGTACAGCCGCTGCCGGACGCTTTCCACCCGGGCTGCAAATTCCGTTTTGTCCATGGCTGCCCCCTCCTTCCTGCCTATTAGAGTCCCGGGCGGCGGTTTTTGTTTTCGGGAGAAGAAAATTTCTGCAAAAAATCAGCACGGCGCAAAAAAAGTCCCGGCCAGGGCGTGTACCTGGACGGGACACCACTGCCCCTGGCCAACTGTGGCCAGGACCGCCTTTGCCGTGCAAAGGCGAGGGGGTTCAGCGGAGGCGGGCTCTGCCCGCCGAAGCGTCTAAGGGGGACGCTTGTCCCCCTTGGAATTTAGGCTCTGGGATGGGCTTTTTGATACACATCTTTCAGCTGCCGCTTCACCACGTGGGTATAGATCTGGGTGGACGAAATATCCGCATGGCCCAACATCTCCTGAATGGAGCGCAGATCCGCGCCGTTTTCCAGCAGGTGGACCGCGAAGGAATGGCGAAGGGTATGGGGCGTAATGTCTTTTTCGATGCCCGCCTTCTCCTGATAGTGCTTGATGATCTTCCAGAAGCCCTGACGGCTCATGCGCTCACCGTTCATGTTGACAAAAAGCGCTGTCTCGTCACTATCGGCGATCAGCTGCGGGCGCACATTGCGCACATAATCGTTCAAAGCCTTGATAGCGGTCTGGTACAGCGGGATGATACGCTCCTTGCCCCGGCTGGAACAGCGGATGAAGCCGGCGGCCAGGTTCAGATCCTCCAGATCCAGGGAGATCAGCTCGCTGACACGGATACCCGTGGCATACAGCAGCTCCAGCATGGCATGGTCCCGGAAGCCCTTGGCATCCACGCACTGGGGCTGTTCCAGAAACTGCTCCACTTCCTTGCTGGTCAAAATCTCCGGGTATTTCCGCTCCACCTTGGCGGCGGCAATGCCCTTGGCGGGATTGGCGGCTATATCCCCCTGTGACAGCAGGAACTGATAAAAGGATTTGATGGAGGCCAGGAACCGCGTCACAGAGGCGGCGGACTTCCCCCGTCCCATCATCCAGTTCATATAGCCCTGCACCATTTCACTGGTCGCTTCCCGCAGAGAAGCATCCTCGTAATTCCGAAGATACTCGGCGAACTGGCTCACATCCCGCAGATAGGAGCTGATGGTGTTCTGGGAGGCGTGCTTTTCCTCCTTCAGATACGCACCGTAGCGCTCAATATCGTCTTTTTCCAGAGGATACCCCTCCCTCCACAAAACATTTAAAGAAACAACCGCTCCAACAGCAGCCGCAAGAGCCGCTGTCCCCAGAGCAGATCCACACACAGTCCAATTGCCAATATCCCCGCGCAGACCGCCAGCCGGCGCCAATGCTCACGGCCGTAGGTCACAGCCGCGGCCCGCCGTCCCCTCCCAAAGGACAGGCTGGCCAGCGCGCCGGAAGTCCCCAGAGCAGGGACAGCCAGAAGAAAGTAGCACGGCAGCGTCACCGCGCACCGCAATCCGAACACCGCCAGAGCCAGCAGCACGCCGTCCGATCCAAAGGTCGCCGTAAAGCAGCTGACGGAAAAGGACAGGAAAAAGCCAAAGGCCGTCGAGGTAAGCGGAAGCAGCACCACGCCGACCGACGCGAAGCCCAGCAGAAAGGCCAGCAGCGGATAACGCGCATACAGCACCAGCGCTGCCCACAGGTCGCCGGAGGTGAGCCCTCCGTTCTCAAGCGCCAGATAACCCTCCAAATACCGGCGCAGCTCCTGACCGGTCGCATCCGGCACCCGCCCCGCCAAAACCTGTCCCAGACAGACGCCGCCGAAAAAGAAGGCCGCCAGGAACAACAGGCGCGGCAGGAAGGAGGGCTGTCCTACGCCTTGATTCTGCCTTTTCCACTTCAAACCGCCTCACCTCAGTGCATCCTATGAGGCGAAACAGCGGTTTATGACCGCAGGTTAACGTAAACCTAGTACTTATTAAATATAGTTCAATTTTCCATATTTATCAAGGAATTTACCTGAAAAAGAAGTTTTTCGTGATTTATCACAAAATGTTATGTAAACATTATTATGTTAACCTTATAAACCGGGGTGAGCAAGGGGCCGGTCCTCCTTCCGCAAAGTCCACATTTGGGGGAAAGCGGAAGCCAGGCAATCTATATCTGCCGTCTGCTTCCCCATCGCCGTCAAATGACCAGCACACAGGAAAAACCGCCGCAAAAACGGCGGTCTTTTCAAAATTTGTATAATTTCACAAGGCTGGCTTTTTTATCATTTCCGCCTCCCCTTCCGCCGGCGGCCCCGTCTGCTGCCGGACAGAAGCCCCGCCAGCACGCCTCCGGCCAGGGCGCAAGCCAGCAGGATCCCTCCGTGTCCCATCCAGGCAATGCCCTGCCAGCAGGTGGCGCCCACCGCCAGAAGCACACCGGAAAAGCAGGCTGCCGCAGCCAGTGCTCCGGGCATTGGCGGCATGGCCAGACCCACCAAAAGCCCTCCGCACAGGGCTGACAACACGCACAATACCGCCAGCACCGGGAACGCGGTGCCCTCGGGGATAGTGTCCCGAACGACCAGCAGAGCCAGCAGAGCCGTCCCGCCCAAGTACAACACCAGCGCAGCCGAAACGCCCCGCAGGATGCCCGACGCCGCCTTCCCTCCTTTTGCCATAAAAAGACCTCCCTTGCACTGCTCGTTACTTGAGCATATTCCAAGGGAGGTCTTATTTATGACTGTCAGTCTTACTTTTCTTCCGCCTCAGACGCCTCAGCAGTCTCAGCGGTCTCGGCGATTTCAGCGGGCTCCTCGGTGGGGGCCTCTTCTTCCTTCTTCTCACTCTTCTTGGGCTGGTCGGGCTGCTCGCCGGTCTGGACGCCCACGGAGGACACAGCCCACTTGGTCAGCTCCATGCGGACCCGGTCTTCGCTGGTCTCAATAATAATGGTATCCTTGTTCACCTGGACGATCTTGCCCACGATGCCGCCAATGCTGGTGATGACGTCGCCCTTCTTCAGGCTGTCGCGCATCTCCTGTGCCTTCTTCTTGCGCTTGTTTTCGGGGCGGATCATCAGGAAGTACATGATCGCGAACATCAGCACGATCATAACAATCATAGAGGTACTTTCATTCATGTCCAAAAACTCCTTTTCCTTCGTGATTCTTCTTCGCGAATTTATAAATATACAACGACAACATTATAGCAGAGTTCAGCGGTTTTGCAAGTCCTTTCTTTTATACCCGCTCCTCCAGCCGTCCGCTGTACCGTTCCCGGAACTGCCGGAAAGTACCCTCATCGATGGCCTGACGAATATGCGCCATCAAATCGTTGTAAAAATACAGGTTGTGGAGCACCGCCAGCCGCAGGGCCAGCACCTCGTCCGCCTTGAAGAGGTGGCGCAGATAAGCCCGTGAGAAGCTCCGGCACACCGGACACCCGCAGCTTTCGCTGATGGGCCGGTCATCAGTCTGGTACTTCTCATTCATGATGTTGACCGTCCCTTCCCAGGTGAAGAGCTTGCCATGGCGTCCGTTGCGGGAGGGCATCACGCAGTCAAAAAAGTCCACGCCCCGGCTGACGGCCTCGATGATGTTGCTGGGGGTGCCAACGCCCATGAGATACCGGGGCTTGTCCTGGGGCATATAGGGCTCTACCACGTCAATCATCTCATACATGACCTCGGCGGGTTCGCCCACAGCCAGGCCGCCGATGGCGAAGCCGTCGCAGTCGATCCCGGCGATCTGCTGCATATGCCAGGCCCGCAGGTCCGCAAACGTGGCGCCCTGGTTGATGCCGAACAGCATCTGCTTCGGGTTCACGGTATCCGGCAGACTGTTCAGCCGGTCATGCTCCGCCTTGCACCGCTCCAGCCAGCGCAGGGTCCGCTCACAGCTGGCTTTGGCGTACTCATACCGCGCGGGGTTCTCCACGCACTCGTCAAAGGCCATGGCGATGTCGCTGCCAAGGTTGGACTGGATCTGCATGGACTCCTCCGGGCCCATGAAAATTTTATGGCCGTCGATATGGGAGGAGAAATAGACCCCCTCCTCCTTGATCTTCCGCAGGGAGGCCAGGGAGAACACCTGAAATCCGCCGGAGTCCGTCAGAATGGGGCCGTCCCAGTCCATAAACTTGTGGAGGCCCCCCATCTGCCGCACGATCTTATCGCCGGGGCGCAGGTGCAGGTGGTAGGTGTTGCTGAGCTCGATCTGGCACCCCACCTCTTTCAGGTCATGGGCGGAGACGCCGCCCTTGATGGCGGCCTGGGTGCCCACGTTCATAAAGACAGGGGTCTGAACGGTGCCGCCGTGGGCGCAGGAAAATTCACCGCGCCGAGCGCGGCCGTCGGTCTTTAAAACTTTAAACATCGTTTTTCTCGTTTCTTTTGGATTTGGTATGTTGGTCAAAAAAGGCTTTCAGTTCGGCTCTCCGCTCCGGGGGCAGCTCCTTCTTCGGGATTCCCGCCTCCGCGCCCGCCAGGGCGGTAAGCTGGTGGAAGCAGGCGCCGCGGTCCACCTGGGTACGGATGCGGAGCCAGGCTTCGCAGGCGCCCGCAGAGCGCAGTTCCTCCGCTGTGGTGATACCTATCCGGCGCAGATTGTCCGCTAAAACAGGGCCGATATTGGGAAGCTCTGTCAGTTCCATGCCGCACCTCCGATTTTCTGCTGTTTTTCATTATAGTACACCCTCTCCACCGGCGCAAGACGAAAAAAGGCCGCCGCGTTAAAGCGGCGGCCTTTCATCAGGCGGTGGTTTCCGCCGGATTCACATGTACCATGCAGTGCTTCACCTGCGGGAACTGGCATTCCAAGGCGTCGTGGACCGCCTGGGCGGTAGCGTGGGTCACTTTCAGCGGCAGGTCGCCGTCGGCCTGGATCTCCACATCCACATACACCCGGTCGCCGAACAGCCGGGTATTCAGGGTATCCAGGCCCAATACGCCGGGCTGGGCCAGAATAGCGTCCGCCATCTCCTTTTCCAAGGCAGGCGGGCAGGCGCGGTCGGTCATTTTGCCGAGTGCGTCGGACAGAATGTCCCAAGCGGCTTTCAGGATAAAAAGGCAGATGACCACGCTGGCAACAGGGTCCAGGGCGGGAAATCCCAACCGGGCGCCCAGGATGCCCGCGAAGCTTCCCACGGAGGATAGGGCGTCGGAGCGGTGGTGCCACGCCTCCGCCTTCAGCGCGCTGGAGTTGATTTTTTTCGCCGCCAGCCAGGTGTACCAAAACATGGCCTCCTTCACCACGATGGAGACCACTGCGGCGATCAGAGCCAATGTGCCCGGTACCACCAAAGCCTCGCCACCGGTGATCTTCCGGATGCCGCTCCAGCCGATGCCAAGGCCCGTAGCGCCCAGGATAATGGCCAGGATCAGGGCCGCCACGCACTCTAACCGCTCATGGCCGTAGGGATGGTTCCGGTCGGCGTCCCGGCCCGCCAGCTTCACGCCCAGTATGACGATGAGGGTCGCCAGTACATCCGACGCCGAGTGGACGGCATCGGAGATCATGGCGCCGGAACGGGCCAGAAAACCCGCCAGGAATTTGAAGCCCGCCAGGGCCAGGTTGATGACGATGGTGATTGTGGAAACGCTGACTGCTACCTTTTCATGCTGTTTTGGATCCATAAGTTACCTCCCGAAATCTTGTTGGCAGATAGCTCTATGGCACTTCATCGGTGACATCCTGTCCCGCAAAAAAGGTGCAAAACTTCATGCATAGAAAGGTATACCGATCAACAGTGGAAAGCCCTGTTGTGCATGAAGATTTTGTGCGTCATTTCCGGTTGCCCCGCAAGGGGCGAGGAAATGGCTCATCATCATTTTTCGCTATACATAGCAAAAAAACACACCCGCGGCACAGGTCGCACTGTCCCGCAGATGTGTTTCATTCATCCGCTGCCGTCATAGACGGCCCGACGCACGGGCTCCCGGCCCGCCGTCTGCTCAGTTTGTACTGTTGTCCGGCGCTTTTTCAGAAAAAGCGTGATGCAGTGCAAAGAGGGTTATCCATACCTTAGCATATGCAAATAGGCCTGTCAAGTTGTTTCGCAAACGTTTGTTTTACCTAACTCTGAAATTTTTTATAAACAAACGCCCCAGGCCGTCAGGTCCAGGGCGTTCGGAACCTTTTTATGAAATGAACATCGCGTCGCCGAAGGAGAAGAACCGGTATTTCTCCTCCACCGCCTTCCGGTAGGCCGCCAGAACGTGCTCCCGGCCCGCGAAGGCGGACACCAGCATGATCAGCGTGCTCTCCGGCAGGTGGAAGTTGGTCACCAAACCATCCATGACCTTGAACTTGTAGCCGGGATAGATATAGATATTCGTCCATCCGGCCTTCGGTTCCATATGGCCGTCCTCCGCCGCCCAGGATTCCAGCGTCCGGCAGGAAGTGGTCCCCACGCAAATGCACCGCCCGCCGTTCGCCTTGGTACGGTTAATAAGGTCCGCCGTCTCCTGTGAGATCACGCAGTATTCGCTGTGCATCTCGTGGTCGGTGATCTCCTCCTCCTTCACGGGCCGGAAGGTACCCAGGCCCACATGGAGGGTCACATAGCCGATGCCGACGCCTTTTGCCGCGATCTTCTCCAGCAGCTCCGGCGTAAAGTGCAGACCCGCCGTAGGAGCCGCCGCGCTGCCCAGGACCTTTGAGTAGACCGTCTGATACCGCTCCTGATCCTGCAGCTCCTCCTTGATATAGGGCGGCAGAGGCATTTTTCCCAGGTGCTCCAGCACCTCCAGGAAGATGCCCTCGTAGTCGAAGCGGACCAGGCGGTTGCCGCCCTCCACCTCGCCCACGACCTCGGCCGTCAGCTCGCCGTTGCCGAAGCTCAGCTTCGCCCCGGTGCGCATTTTCCGGCCGGGCCGCACCAGGCACTCCCAGGTCTTCTCCCCCCGGTCGATGAGCAGCAGCACCTCGCAGGCGCCGCCGCCCGGCAGCCGCTGGCCCAGCAGACGGGCGGGCAGCACCCGGGAGTCGTTCAAAATCAGGCAGTCGCCGGGATTCAGGAACTCCGGCAGCTCATAGAAGTGATGATGCGCCGTTTCCCCCGTCATCCGGTCCAGCGTCATCAGGCGGGAGGAATCCCGCTTGTCCAGGGGCGTCTGGGCGATCAGCTCCTGGGGAAGGTCATAGTAAAAATCACTGGTTTTCATGGTACTCCTTGTTCTCACCCAATGGTGATGTCCGTATAATAGAATTCGAGGATCTCCTCGTAGTCATAACCGGCCTCCGCCATAGCCTTGGCTCCGTACTGGCTCATGCCCACATTGTGTCCGTTTCCGGTGCCGGTAATGGTAAAGGTACCGTTGTTGGAGGAGGTGGGTTTGACGTTTCCGCCGCCCGATGTTGTTACTTCCGAAACACCGGAGGACGTGATCACGCTGGCGCTCCCGCCATCCAGCTTGGAGACCTTTCCGCTGCCGGAAATGACGGAAATGCCGTCCAGCCCGTCAAGCGTCGTGCTTCCGTTGACCACCACACTGCCGGAGGCGCCGGACGGTCCGCCGCCGTTGATGGAAAAACGCATGCTGTTCACCGACTTTTGGTAGGTACTGCTGTAAAAAATGGTGCGGCAGGTATCGCCGCTGACCGTCACAGTATTCCGGCTCCCCTCAAAGGTCAATTTCTTCACGTTGCCCATGGGGGTGTACTCGGAGACATACACGTTCTTCACCGTGCCGATGGTATAGCCCTTCTGCTCCAGGATCCAGGTCAGCTCCGAAGCCGTGTACGTCACGGTATAGCTGTAATTGGGAATGCTGATCTGACTCTCGAAGGGGTCTTCCTTCCCTTTCAGATAGCCCTTGTCCGTGCCCCAGACATTGGCCGCGTCCTCGGTTGCCCCGCCGTCGGAGGAATGATACACAGCGTCCTGCACCAGGTCGCCGTAATAATACAGCCGCTCGCCCTCGGTCTCCTCCACCGCCGCGTCACTTCGCTCCGTCGCATAGACCGCGCCGCTGCCCTGGCCGTAATAGACCTGACAGTCGGTGGTATTGCACACATCAAAGCCATAGGCCGCCTGGTGCTTGCTGGTCCGGCAGGCATAGGTTCGGGCGCAGACCGCCTGGGCCTTCAGCGCCTCCATGGGCCAGTTCCCGTTCATCTCGTAGGGGATGACACCCTTTACATAGGATTCCAGGTCCAGCACGTTATACACATGCAAATTGCCGCCGGTGATCCGTGGATACTCAAACGCGCCGCTGTACTTATAGCCCTTGAACCAGGTGGAGGTCTCCTCCTTCTTCCCCTCCGGCTGCACCGCCAGATCCAAAATGCCGCCGCAGTCGAACTCGAACAGCACATGGGCGGTGCGGGTCACCGTCACCATCACGCCGGTGGAGGAAGAGCATTCCGCATAGCCCTCGCCCAGCTGATAGGCGGCTTCTTCCGCCTCGGCCCGGGAGCCATAACAGCCTACACGAACCACGTATTCCCAATTCACCCAGGCGGGATATCCGCCGTATTCCTCAGCGGCATCCAGCGCGTCCTCGTAGTCCCCGAAGCCGTCGATCTGAACATGCCAGGGGCCCAGATATTCCCCGCCGCCGTCAGACGAATATGTACCGCTGCCGCTCATATAAATATCACCGGCGGCGGTCATGGAGATAGCGGTCTCGTCCGTCCAGCCTAATGATTCAAAGCAGAGGCCGTCATCGAAATATCCAAACTCGAATCCCCGGCCCAGAGCGTTTTCCAAATTCGCGGAAAACATGGCGGTAGAGCCGTACCGCAGACCTACGACGACAGTATCATCCGACACAGCGGACGCGGAAACCGCGCCAAAGGCGAAAAATGTCACAACGAAAAACAGCATCAGCAGCTTCTTTTTCATGGAACCTCCCAATAGCAGCCACCTTGACGGCGGGCAGAAAGCATGGTATTATACAACAAGCATACAAATGTCCGCGCCGCAAGAACAGGGCACAGGTTTTCATTCAGAATTGCTATCTGTTTAATTATAGTACAATTTCCGGGCGCATTCAACAGAAATCGGCGGAAACTCCTTTACTTTTCGCTTCCGCCTATCACAGCAGGAGGAGATCATCATGAAACAGTACAAAGTCGGCATCATCGGAGGCACGGGCATGGTGGGCCAGCGCTTCATTACCCTGATGGAAAACCACCCCTGGTTCCAGCTCACCGCCATCGCCGCCAGCGCCCGCAGCGCCGGAAAGACCTACGAGGAAGCCGTGGAGGGCCGCTGGGCGCTGGACATTCCCTGCCCCGAGGAGGCCAAGAAGATCGTGGTGCTGGACGCCGAGGCCGACGCCGCTAAGATGTCGGAGCTGGTGGACTTCTGCTTCTGCGCCGTGGATATGAAGAAGGAAGAGATCCGGGCGCTGGAGGAAAAGTACGCCAAGCTGGAATGCCCCATCGTCTCCAACAACTCCGCCAACCGCTGGACCGACGATGTCCCCATGGTGGTGCCCGAGATCAACGCCGACCACATTGCCATCATTGAGGCCCAGCGCAAGCGTCTGGGTACCAAGCGGGGCTTCATCGCCGTCAAGAGCAACTGCTCTCTCCAGAGCTACGTCCCCGCCCTGCACCCCCTGCGGAAGTACGGTCTGGAGCAGGCTCTGGTCTGCACCTATCAGGCTATCTCCGGCGCGGGCAAAACCTTCCAGCGCTGGCCCGAGATGGTGGATAACTGCATCCCCTACATCGGTGGCGAGGAGGAAAAGAGCGAGCAGGAGCCTCTGAAGCTGTGGGGCCATATCGAGGGCGACAAGATCGTCAAGGCCGAAGGCCCCTCCATCACTGCCCAGTGCTTCCGGGTGGCCTGTCAGGACGGCCACATGGCCGCCGTGTTCATGAAGTTCAAGGACGGCCAGAAGCCCTCCATCGAGCAGATCAAGGCCGACTGGGCTGCCTTCCGGGGCCCTGCCCAGGAGCTGGAGCTGCCCTCCGCCCCTAAGCAGTTCCTCCACTATTTTGAGGAGGAAAACCGTCCCCAGACCCGTCTGGACAGAAACCTGGAGCACGGCATGGCGGTGTCCATCGGCCGCCTGCGGCCTGACACCCAGTACGACTACAAGTTCGTCTGCCTGAGCCACAACACCCTCCGGGGCGCTGCCGGCGGCGCGGTGCTGCTGGCCGAGCTGCTGTGCAAGAAGGGGTACATCCAGCCTAAGTAAATTTCAGCGTACAAGAGCGGCTGTCCATCGGACAGCCGCTTTTTTTATTCCTTAAACAGGACAGGTTTTGCATGGTTTTTCGCACATTTTCGGATGATATTGCATAAAATTATCCTGTACAATCGTGTCAACGCAAAATTACGGACTGTATAGGAGGTACGGTATGCGAAAGCCCCTTTTCACCGGCTCCGGCGTAGCCATCGTCACGCCCTTCACCAAGGACGCCGTGGACCTGGACGCCTTCGGGCGGCTCCTTGACTTCCAGCTGGCAAACGGCACGGACGCGGTCATCGTCTGCGGCACCACCGGGGAGGCCAGCACTATGACCTACGGAGAGCGGATGCGGACCATCGAATACTGCGTGGAGCGGGTGGGCGGCCGGGTGCCGGTCATCGCCGGCAGCGGCTCCAACGCCACCCCCAACGCCATTGCCCTGGGCCGGGACGCGGTGCGGGCCGGGGCCGACGGATTGCTGGTGGTGACCCCCTTCTACAACAAGGCCACCCAGTCCGGACTTGTGAAGCACTACACCGCCATTGCCGACGCCGCCACAAAGCCCATTATCCTCTACGACGTGCCCTCCCGCACCGGCGTCACCATCGCGCCGGAGACTTACGCGGAGCTTGCCAAGCACCCCAACATCAACGGCGTCAAGGAGGCCGGGGGCAATTTCAGCAATATCCAGAAAACCCGGAACCTGTGTCCCGATGATTTCTCCATCTGGTCGGGCAACGACGACGAGACCGCACCCATCTGCCTGCTGGGTGGCCAGGGCGTCATCTCCGTGGCGGCCAACGTGGTGCCGGACCGGATGCACCAGCTGGTGCGGCTGTGCCTTGCGGGCGACTTTGCCGCTGCCGGGAAATTACAGCTTGATTTGAAGGAGCTGTGCGACGCGCTGTTCTGCGAGGTAAACCCCATCCCAGTCAAAACGGCGCTGGAGATGATGGGCATGTGCGGCGGTGCCCTCCGTCTGCCTCTGTGCGAGCCCAGTGAGGAGCACCGGGAGCGGATCCGAAAAACGCTGGTACGCTACGGTTTGCTGGATACATAGAACACAACCACCGGCTGCGCCGGTGGTTGTCACTTTGCGGGCGTAGCCCTATGCTCCTCGCTCACGCGTCAAACACGTAAGCAATTTACTCCCTTCCGCTCACATCATTCCCGTAATCTCTTCCCTACTGCCGCTCTTTGTAAAACACTTTTCGCCGATATTTCGGGCAAATACTACAACAGAGCCGCTGTTCATTTTGCCTTCTCTCTCGGGCCGGGCAGGAACTCCTCTCCCACCGCCGTCATCTGAAGGCTGCCGGCGGACAGCTCCGTCAGCTTTTTTCCAAAAGCTGACGCGTTCTCCTGTAAAAACGCCGCCCGCAGGGTGATGTCCGCGCCATAGGCTGTGTCCCGGATGACGCCGCCGGCGGCAGCAATGTCCAGCTTCACCCGCTCCAGCAGCGGATATGTACAGGGCACGTCCCACACGGTCCACAGACTCATACGGGCAATGCCCGCCGCGTCCAGCGCGTCTTTTGCGCCTTTCGTGTAA
Source organism: Oscillibacter valericigenes (assembly GCF_021531435.1). Classification (GTDB taxonomy): domain Bacteria; phylum Bacillota; class Clostridia; order Oscillospirales; family Oscillospiraceae; genus Oscillibacter; species Oscillibacter valericigenes_B. The sequence continues at coordinate 23,336 of NZ_JAFBIS010000019.1, read as the reverse complement.
GCCCTGGTCAGGCCGCCCGCCCCCAGCAGGACGCCGCCGAAATACCGGGTCACCACGCAGCAGACGTTGGCGACCTCCTCCCGCTGGAACACATTCAGCATGGGCTGGCCCGCGGTGCCCTGGGGCTCTCCGTCATCGGAGTAGCGGACAATATTCCCCTCTTTTAGAAGATAGCACCAGCAGTTGTGGCGGGCGTCATAGTATTTTTTCTTCATCTCCTCAATGCGGGCCCGGGCCTCGGCCTCGGTCTCCACCCGCCAGAGGTGGCTGATGAACCGGGAGCGCTTCTCCGTAAATTCGCTCTCGGCATCCTCAAACGGCACCAGATACTCGCTCACGCCACCCCTCCTTTGTCAGTAAGTAAAAATAACTCTGCCGGGTTTCTCCTACCAGTTTTACGAACTCCGTCCTGGAAAACTGATAGCGGAAGCCGCATTTCTCCATGACCCGCTTCGACCGCCAGTTTCCGGCGTAATGGCCGCACCAGATACGCTGAAGCCCAAGCTCTGTAAAGCCATATTCCAGTACAGCGTCTACCGCCTCCGGCATCAGTCCCCTGCCCCAAAACGCAGGCGACAGGGCGTATCCGATCTCGTCATCGGGGCAATCCGTGAATTCCCCTGCCGGGTGATTCCCCACAAAGCCCACGGAACCGATCACAGTCCCCGTCTCTTTCACCTCCATGGCAAACACGCCGGGAGCGGAAAAGACGATGCGTATGATCTCCCGGCTTTCCTCCACGCTTTGATGAGGCGGCCAGCCCGCGATGGGTCCCACCCGCGGGTCCCGGGCATAGCTGTATACATCCGCCGCGTCGCTGTCCCGGAAAGGGCGCAGCCGTAGCCGGGCTGTCTCCAAACTCACCGGAAGGTCCTCCCCTCTTATTTCTCGACAAACAATGCCACCTGGCCCAGGGTACGGGGTCCGCAGACCGCCGTCACGTCAATGGTCTCGCTGTATTCCACGCTCTCCACCTTGGCCTCCCGGTACAGCATGTCCAGCAAACCGCCTTTGTCGTAGGGCAGATGCAGCACCACCCGCCGGGTTCCCTTGTCCAGCCGCTTGTCGATCATCTCCAGCAGCTTGTCCACGCCCTCGCCGGTCTTGGCGGAGATGGCACAGATGTCCTCGCCGTGGGGCATGATCTCCCCCGCCGGCATACAGTCGCTCTTGTTGAACACGTTGATGCGGGGCAGGTCTCCGGCCCCCAGCTCCAAAATCAGGTTCTCCACCACCTGGGCCTGCTCCTCCCACTCCGGGTTGGACACGTCGATGACATGGAGCAGCAGGTCGGCGTATTCCAGCTCCTCCAGGGTGGCCTTGAACGCCTCCACCAGCTGATGGGGCAGCTTGCGGATAAAGCCGACGGTGTCGGAGATGACCACGTCCAGGGTATCGCTGACGGTCAGTAAGCGGCTGGTGGTGTCCAGCGTATCGAACAGCCGGTTATTGGCAGGAATACCCGCCCCGGTGAGCTGGTTCAGCAGGGTGGATTTGCCGGCGTTGGTGTAGCCCACGATGGCCACCACCGGAATTTCATTTTTACGGCGCTGCTGACGCTGGGTGCCCCGGACCCGGCGCACGTCCTCCAGGTCCGAGCGCAGCTTGTCGATCTTCTTGTGGATAAGGCGGCGGTCCGTCTCCAGCTGGGTCTCACCGGGGCCCTTGGAGCCGATGGCTCCCTGGCCGCTGCCACCCTGCCGTTCCAGATGAGTCCACATACCCGTCAGCCGGGGCAGCAGGTACTTATACTGGGCCAGCTCCACCTGGAGCCGGCCTTCCTTTGTCTTGGCCCGCTGGGCGAAAATGTCCAGGATCAGGCCGCAGCGGTCCAGCACCTGGACGCCCAGCATATCCGTCAGCACCCGCTGCTGAGAGGGCGACAGGTCGTTATCGAAGATGACCATAGTGGCCCCCGTGTTCTCACAGCAGAGCTTCACCTCCCCAGCCTTGCCCTCGCCGATAAAGGTCCGGGGATCCGGCGTGGCCCGGTTCTGCAGTATCATGCCCTCCGTCTCGCCTCCGGCGGTCTCCACCAGGGCGGACAGCTCCTCCATAGTGGCTTCGTCGGCGTTTTCCTCTTTTTTCAGCACCGGGGAATTCAGGCCCACCAGCACCACTTTGTCACGAATTTCTTCCGTTTCCCGCATCAATTGTTTGGTTCTCCTTATTTGGTATAAGCTTCCACGACCTCGCCGGTATAGGCGCGGTGCCAGCCGCCTTTGGCGCCGTAATGATGCAAAACACGCTCATCCAGCACGCAGCTCTCATCCAGGTCCTGGGCGTAGAGCTTTCGGCACACCAGCACCCACTCCGCCTCGTCGAAGAAGGGAGCGTCCCCGGCGCCGCGGCGCAGCGTCAGGCCGCATTCCTTGATCTTGTCAATGTCCCGACCGCTCTTTGTGCCGCAGACCTGCGCGGTCTGCCTGTCGCTCAAGGGCAGAACAGACACCGTGAAATAATCGTGGGATTCCATGAATGCATAGGTATAGCGCTCCGGCCGCACGTAGACGGTGCACACCGGGATGCTCCACAGCCGGCCCAGCTGACACCAGCCGATGGTCATGGTGTTGCAGACATCCCGGTCTCCGGCGGTCAGCAGGGCGTTCTGGGTGCCAAAGACCCGGAAGACCTCCGGCGTTAACGTTTTGAAATCCGCAGGATGCAGTTTCATCGCTCATCTCTCCCTTTCCAGCATAGTACCAGTATATGCGTTCTTCCCCAAAAAGTAAATAAAAAAGGGTCTGCCGTGCGGCAGACCCTTTTTGTGATCGTCTTACTTGTCCAGGCCGAACTTCTTGTTGAACTTGGCCACGCGTCCGCCGGTATCCACCAGCTTCTGCTTGCCCGTGAAGAAGGGGTGACACTTAGAGCAGACTTCCACCTTGATATCCTTCTTGGTAGAACCTGTCTCAATCACATTACCGCAGGCGCAAGTAATCGTAGTCTGCTGATAATTGGGATGGATTCCTTCCTTCATTGCTCTCGTTCACCTCTTTCTTATCCAGACTACCTCCGGAAAGCTTTCACCTCACAAAGGCGGTATTTAGTTTAACACAGTCTTTTTTGAAATGCAAGCATTTTTCTTGCTGATTCGCAAATTTTTTCTCTTCCTTCCAAAGAACCCTTTTCCATGCTTTTTCAATTTTTCTCTTTTTTTATTGTCTTTGAAAATGCCCGGTTATATAATAGGAATATGTTCTAAAGAAGGAGGGATTTCCATTGCTTCCGATCCGCTGGTCGCTGCTCTCTGAGTTTTTTTCCCTGCTTCTTTTGATCATTATCTGTACACATTACTTTGGCTATGAGCGGAATACCGCTTTCACCGGCAGACGAAAGTTCTTCCTCTGCTGCCTTTTGTCAGCCATGGGGTCCATCATACTGAATATCATCACCGTATTCACGATTTCCCTCCCCGGCTGTATTCCCCTGTGGCTCGCGGTTTTCTTCAACAGCAGCTACTTCCTTTTTACTCTGATCACCTGTTCCCTGTTCGCATGGTTTATGTTCAGCCTGACGCTGGAGCATGTTTATGACAAGCACTGTATGCGACGTGCCAAGGCAATCTTGGGCGGCATCTCTGTCCTTTCTTTCCTCATTGTTTTCATCAACCTGTTCACCGGCCTCTTGTTCTACTTTGACGACGCACAGGTCTATCAGCGCGGTCCCCTGAACCGTCTGGTATACGCCTTCCCCCTGGCTGAAATGGTGCTCCTGTTTCTATGTTACCGCAAAAACAGGAACAGCGTTTCCGATTCCATGGTTTATGTCATGCGGTTCCTGCCTCCCATCATACTCCTGCTTTGCGTGACACAGATCATTTTCCCGGATTTTCTCCTCAACGGCGCCCTGAGCGCCGTTGTCAGCCTGATCCTGTATATCAGCTTCCTGACGCACTCCAATGACCGGGACAACCTGACCGGCATTCGCAACCGGGACAACTTTATGACGGAGATGGGCCTGCGGATCGCGGGACACCAGCAGACCCATATCATCCTTGTCTCGCTGATGTCCTTTGCAGACGTCAATCTCCGGTACGGCCACGATTTCGGCAACGCTGTGCTGTATGAGCTGGCCCGGTATCTCGACCGGCTGTATCCCGACGGCCGCGCCTTCCGCACCAGCAACATGAACTTTGCGCTGACGCTGCCGTGGGTTTCCCAGGCGCAGGCGGATATGCAGCTGGAAGCCGTTCAAAAGCGCATGGAACAGCCCTGGGTGCTGGGCGATAGGAGCTGCTCCCTCTCTTTCTGCATGGTGGATATGCACTGTGAGGCCACGGAAAGCGACACGGTGGGCAGCTTGGTGGAACAGCTGGAATTTGCCCTGGTGCAAGCCAAAAAAACACGTTCTGTCGTCCGGTATAACCAGGATCTTGTCCGCAAGCTCTGGCAGCGGAAAGACCTCCTCGAGATCATGCGTCGGTCTATTAAAGAGCACCGTTTCTCTGTCTGGTATCAGCCTATTTACTGCTGCCACCGTGACATTTTCTGTTCTGCCGAGGCATTGCTCCGCTTAAACGACTACAATGGCGTCCCCATTTCTCCCGAGGTTTTCATTCCTCTCGCGGAGGGCTCCGGCATCATTGACGATCTGACATGGCTGGTGGTGGAGGATGCCTGCAGACTCCTCTCCTCGGGCCAGGTTCCGAAATTGGAGAGCATTTCCATCAACCTCTCCCTGCAGCAGTTCCTGGACCCCAATTTGCCGGCCTGTTTTCAAAAATATCTGACGGCCTATCAGGTCGATCCCTCCCGCATCAAAGTCGAGATCACGGAACGGTTCCTGCTCCACAACGCCGCCCATGCCCAGCAGCAGTTCGCCGCGCTGTCGGCCATCGGCATCGAACTGTACATGGACGACTTCGGCACAGGATACTCCAACCTTTCTAGTGTGCTGGACTATCCTTTCAATTTCATCAAAGTCGACCGCAGTTTGGTGCAGCACGCGCCGGAGGACCAGCGGGCCAATTTGATGCTCAGTACACTGATCTCCCTGTTCCACAGTCTGGACAAACGGCTCATTATGGAGGGCGTGGAAACGGAAGCCCAGGCCGAATACATGAAGCGCTGCGGCGCCGACATGATCCAGGGCTTTTACTACGCCAGGCCCATGCCGGAAAAACAGTTGATCCGTTTCTTCTCGGAGCAAAATCCCCAATGATCGAAAGCCCCTGTACCGTGATGGCACAGGGGCTTTTTCTTTTATATATCCACAGTCTCGCCGGCATTCAGGAAATACAGTGTCCGGCGCGTCACTTTTTTCTCCAGCACCTGCTCCAGTGCCAGGCTATACGCCTCCAGCTGGGGCCGGTAGTGTTCCGCACGTTCCGCCACCGCATCCGGCGTGTGGACACGGTCCGTTTTGAAGTCCACCACGGTCATGCCCTGCTCTGTCTCAAAGCAGCAATCCATCACACCCTGAAGCAGAATGGCGTCCTCTCCGCTGGCTGCCGGATCGTAATTCCGGGCGTCCATCAACAGCGTAAAACGGTACTCCCGGCGGACATTTTCTCCCCGGCGGATCTCCTCCGCCAGGGTCGAGGCCAGGAACCGCTCCAGCGCCTGAATATCCACGGCCGCCGCCTGCTCCGCCGTCAGCTTGTCGGCAAGCCGCAGCCGCTCCACCTGACCTGCCACATCCCGATCGGAAAAATCCAGGTATTGCAGCACCAGATGGGTAGCGGTGCCCCGCTCCGCCGGGGTCAGACCGTGGCGCTGCTGCCGGAATTTCGGCTGGGACAGGGGGCGGATGTAAGGCATGTGCGCCGCCTTTTCCGCGATCTCCTCATCCAGCGCCCGGCCTTTGAGCTGAGTGGCCGTCACCTTGGCGGGCAAGTCCGTTTCCAGGCGGTAAGGATACTGAAATTCCAGCAGTTCCGGGTCAAAAGATGCCTCCCGGCCTTCTGTCTCCTCCGTAAGCACGGCCCTGCCGGGCCGTGTCCGGTAAGCCTCGCTGTCATGGAGAAATACTTGCCATGGGTTGGTATCTCCGCAATACATCTGTTCCACTTCCACCTCTCCGCAGGCCCGCAGGGGCGCGGCCTCCGGGCGGCACAGCAGAGGCAGCAGCAGCCATTCTCCAAATGTTTTACATCCGGCCACCGTCTCCGGCAGCACCGGGCAGGAGGCCATGGCCGCCAATTTTTGCAGCCGGCCTGCCGCATTGTACATGGAATCCACCAGGATCAGCTTCTCCTTGGGCCGGGTCATGGCCACGTACAGGATGCGCTGCTCCTCCGCCAAGTTCTCCCGGCGGAGCTTTTCTTCGATGGCCAGCCGTGCCAGGGTGGGATATTTGATCTTCCGCTTCAAGTCCACCCGCCGGGGCCCCAGGCCCATCTGGGGATGGACCAGCACCGCCGTGTCGAAATCCTGCCGGGAAAAGGTGTGGTCCAGGTCCGCCAGAATAACGATGGGGAATTCCAGGCCCTTAGACTTATGGATGCTCATAAGGCGCACACCATTCACCGCCGCGCCGCCCTTGATGGCAGGCTCCTGCCCCGCGTCCAGCAGACGCCGGAGCTGGGTCACAAAGGCGAACAGGCCCTTGTAGCCGCTGCTTTCGAATTTCTCCGCATAGCTGCTGAGGGTGATGAGGTTCTCCTTCCGCTCTCCGCCGCTGTCCATGGCGCCGAAAATGCCCAGGATATTCAGCTTGTTGTAAATGTGCCACACCAGGCGGTGGACGCTCATGTCCCGTGCCGCCAGCCGCAGTTCCTCCAGGGTCTCCAAAAAGCGAAGGCAATCCTCTCCGCCGTCGGCCTCCACCGCACCGTAGAAATCACCGACCGGGGTCTTTCCCCGAATTTCCGCCAGTCTGTCCGGTGTGAAGCCGAATACCGGGGACCGCAGCACGGAGATCAGCGGCACGTCCTGCCGGGGATTGTCCACCAGCTCCAGCAGCGCCAGCATGACGGAGATCTCCATGGTGTGGAAAAAGTCGCCACTCTCCTCGAAGGAGCAGGGAATGTCCCGCTCCGCCAGAGCCTCGGAAAAGGCCGCCGTCCGGCTGCCGGGAGATCGCATCAGAATGACGATGTCCTCCGGCCGGCAGGGACGCAGGGTGCCGTCGCCGTCGGTCACGGGATAGCCCTCATCCAAAAGCCGCCGGATGCGCGCCGCCACGAATCGGGCCTCTGCCGTCAGTCTCTTCACCGGATGGTCATTCCCCGCCGACTTCCGCTGGGCGGAGATCAGGTGGAATTCCGTGCCGCAGTCATGGCGCTCCGGGTAATACTCCGCGCCGAAATGGAGAGCCTCGTCGTCGCCGTAGGCCATCTCCCCCATCTCCACAGAGAGGATATTCTCAAAAATGAAGTTGGCGGCGTCCAGGATCTCCTTCCGGGAGCGGAAGTTCTTGGAGAGAAGAATTTTCCGCTCCTCGCCTTCTTCCGCGTCCTCATAAGACTTGAAGCGGTTGTATTTTCCCAGGAAAATCGTGGGGTCCGCCAGACGAAAACGGTAAATGCTCTGCTTCACGTCGCCCACGGTAAAGATGTTCTGTCCGCGCTTGCTCACCGCCCGGAAGATGGCGTTTTGGACCTCGTTGGTGTCCTGATACTCGTCCACCAGAATTTCCTGATACCGGGCCGCCACCTGGGTGCCCAGCTCCGTAGGAGAGCCGTCCTCCGCTACCAGCAGCCGCAGGGCCAGATGCTCCTGGTCGGAGAAGTCGGCGGCGTTCAGCCGCAGCTTCTCCACCCGGTAGGCCTCACCGAAGTCCGCCGTCAGGTCCAGCAGGGCTATCATGGCCGGAGCCACCGCCCGCAGGTCCTCCATGGCCTCCTCTCCGCTGACGTTCAGCAAGCCGTCCAGCTTCTTCGTGGCGGCCTTGGCGCCCTCCCAGATCTGCTTCAGCGCCGTCACCGCCGGGTCATCCTTCCGTCCTCTGGGGGTGGTCAGCTTGGGAAATTCGATCATGGCTTCCCGCTGCCGGGCTTCCTCCCAGCAGCCGCTTTCGCTCAGCTCCAAAAAGCCCTGGGCGGCAATCAGAAATTTACTGCCGTACCCGGCGGACAGTGCCGCATCGCCATCTGTCCGCTCGGCGCCCTGCCGCAGCAGCGCCGCCCAGTGGGCGGCCTGGCGCCGCACCATGTCCATCAGTTCCCCGGCGTAAGGCGTGTCGTCAAATTCCCCGTCCAGGTCCTCCCAGGCTTTCCTGTTTTCCGTCAGCCATTTGGCAGGATAGGCGTGGCTTTGCAGCTTATCGTACAGTTCCAGCACCAACTCCTCCAGCGCCCGGTCGTCCCGGCCCGCGCCCAGCGTGTCCGCCAGCTGTTCTTTCCCCGCATCCAGCGTGTCGTAAAAGCTCTCCAGCGTCCGGGCCAGCACCCGCTGGCGAATCAGCTGTGCCTCGCTGTCATCCAGCACCCGGAAGTCCGGCGTCAGGGCGCAGCGGTCCTCCTCCCGGGCCAGGAGATGGGTGTTCTCCCGCAGCAGCGCCGTGCAGAAGGCGTCCACCGTCTTGATGTCCGCCTGATACACCCGCAGAAGCTGCCGCTTCAAATGCTGGTCGTTGGGCGTCTCCGCCAAATGCCTGCTGAGCTCTGAGGCGATCTTGCTTCTAAGCTCCGCGGCGGCGGCCTTCGTATAAGTAATGATGAGGAAATCATCCACATTGCAGTGCTCTTCCGTTACATACCGGAACAGCCGCTCCACCAGCACCTTCGTCTTTCCGGAGCCGGCGGCGGCGGACACCAGCAGGCTTCCGCCCCGGTTCTCCACCACGGAGCGCTGCTGGGGAGTCAATGTCAATTTTGCCATGTCAGTCTCCCTCCTCGTCCAGCGCTCTCCAGAATTCCTCCGGCTTCACCGGCAGGATGTAGCGCAAATGGTCGCCGTCCCGCCCGTCCTGAAAGTGGCAGGCGTCGGCCCAGTCGCAGTATTGACAGAAGCTGTCGTCCTCGCTGTGGCAGCATGGATCGGCGTCGATGTTGCCCTGCCGCACCTCGGCGGCGATTTGATGCAGCAGCTTCTCCACGTACTTTCCAAGCTTGCCGAGCTGCGCCGCCGAGGCGATGCTGCCGGAGAGACTTCCATCCCGGCTCACCCGCAGGGGCAGGTAGTGGGGCTCCCGCAGGGAGTCGTGCTCCATGGCCTCCAGCACGGCGGGTTCCGCCAGCAGCAGACCGGAGCGTTTCAGCTGCTTCTGCCGCTCGCTTTCCAGCTTCTCCGGCGGGATATTCCGCTCCAGGCTCAAAATTTCATCCCTGGCGGGCAGGTACATCACCCCCGCCGGCTCGATCTCATAGCCGAAGTGCTCTTTTCCTTCCTTTTGCAAAGTAAAGAGGTAGAGCAGCATCTGAATGTCCAGCCCCATCTTCACCGCCGCCAGGTCGAAGGCTTTTTTACCGGACTTATAGTCCACCACCCGGAGATACAGCTTGCCGTCCTTCACCCAGCCGTCCACCCGGTCCACCTTGCCGCCCACCCGCAGCTCCGCGTCCGGCTCGGACACCACCACGGCGGGCAAAGTACCGTTGTCGCCGAAGGAAAGCTCAAATTCCAGGGGGATGAAGTCCGAGTGCCGCATCTCCTCCGCCACCTGGTCGATGACGGCATAAGCCGTGTTCCGCAGCCGGGTGAACAGGTACTTGAACCGGGCGTTCCGCTCCTGGAAGTTGTGCAGCTCCTGCTCCACATAGAGGTCAATGTATTTCCGCACCAGCTTGTGCAGTTCCTCGTCATCCACCTTTGCAAAGCCGCCCATCCCCAGCACGTCCCGGGTAACGTTTTCCAGCAGGAAATGAAGGAAGGTGCCGATTTGGGGTGCGTCAAACGCCGCCGGAGTCCGGGGCTTCGCCTTCAAGCCGTATTCCATGAAATAAGCAAAGTGACAGGAGCGCATCCGCTCCAGCCGGGAGGCGGACATGGACACCCGGTCGCCGTACAGCGCCCGGACGGCGCTCCGGGACAGACTGCCCCGCTTGATAGAGGCTGCCCGCTCCATAGCCGCCAAACGCTCCGTAAACCGCGGTTCTTCCGCGAAATACCGCCACAGCGCCCCCTGGGGCTGCTGCCCCGCCGCCTCCAGCGCAGGGATAGCAGCTGTTAAGCGATACTCCTTGTCATTGCTCTCTTTTTCGACTTTTATTGCTGGGAAAAGGCTCAGTAAACGGCCGATGACGAAAGCGGGCCGCAGCTCCGCCCCGGACACATCGGATACCGGATAGCTGACCGTCAGTCCATCGGTGGGCTGAGCCAAGGCAGCGTAGAGGTTCTGCAGTTCGATGCTCATACGGTCCATGCCCGTTGGCGCCAGCTCAATACCCCGCTGGGCCAGCGCATCCCGGTCCTCGTCGTTCAGGATGCCGCCGCTCTGACCGGGGTCCGGCAGCACATGGTCGTTGGCCCCCAGCAGGAACAGGTGCCTGTCCGTATGGCGGTCATTTCGGGTGATCTCGCTGACGGACACCTGGTCCAGGGACACCGGGATGGTGCCCACGCTGTACTGGGTCACCACCTGACGGAACAGCCGTGTAAACTCGTCTAAGCTCATGGGCTCATCGCCCAAAATCTCCACGAACTGGTCCAGCACGCCGCAGAGGATCTCCCAGAGCTGAGCCGTCTCCTCCGCGTCCTGGAGCCTTCCCGCCTCCGCCTGGGCCTTCATCTGGCTTTCCAGCGCGTTCTGGAGGCCCAGCGTCTCCATAAAGCTGTAAAGGGAATTTACTTTCTCCCGTGCTGTTTCTCCGGTTTTGAGCCCTTCCGCCAGCGCCAGCAGCGGCTGGCGCACCCGACGGCGCAGCTCATTGATCCGCTCCAGCCGGGCCTGCCGTTCCCCGTTCCAGGGTTCTCCGTAGCCCTCCGGGTTCTCCGTCCAGTCCACATCCCGCAGCCACATCTGCCCGTGGATCTCCCATTTCAGGACATAGTTTTCCAACTCATCGCATTCCGCCGCCGTCAGTCCGGCCAGCCCGGTCTTCAGCCAGCGGAACATATCCTCGTACTCATAGCCGTTGCCGACAGCCGCCAATACGCCTGTCAGCAGGCTCAACACCGGCTTCTCCAGAATATCGCTGCGGCGGCTCAGGTAGGCCGGGATGCCGTACCGCTCGAACACCGTCTCGATAACGCCCTCGTAGTCTCCCATGTTCCTGGCCGCCACGGTAATATCCCGGTAGCGGCACTTCCCCGCCGCTACAAGCCGTAGAATGTCTGCCGCGGTCTGCTCCACCTCGGAGAACACGTTGTCCGCCTCCCGGATACAGATGGCGCCGCTGTCCCCCTCAAAAGGCACGTTCTCACCGAAGAAGTACCGCTCCACATGGCCCAGGGCGGTGTTATCCCTGCGCTTCAACACCTGAATCTCCACTGGACACCGCTCCTGCTCCGCCACGCGGCGCAGCTGGCCCAGGGTTTTGAGAGACGCCTCAAAAATCTCCTCCCGGCTGTTCGGCTCTCCCAGCAGCGTCACGGTGACAGACCTGGCCTGCCGCAGCAGAACAGAAAGCGCCCGCCGCTCCTGGGCGTTGAAATAGGTAAAACCGTCGATGAAAATATCCTTGCCGCAGGCGTAGCCGGAATCCTCCAGGCTGTCACACAGCTTTGTCATCCGGTCCCGGGCGTCCACGCCGGGACGCCGCAGGCGGGCCTCATAAGCGCCGTACAGCAGGCTCAGGTCGCAGAGCTTGTCATGGGTCGCCCCCGTGATGTTCTGGGCCTGGGCATACAGGTTTTCCGGGGAGACCTCGTAGCACCGCAGCTCGTCTAACAAAGCCAAAAGCTGCTGCAGAAAAGCGGACTTCTGGGAGGGACGGCGGTAGACCGTCAGAGAGGGCATGACCTCCGTCAACGCCTTCTGCAGCGTCAGCAGCTTACCGCCGGCGTCCAATGTCACCTGGGCGATGCCGCCGGTGATGGCCAGCACCCGGTCGCTGAGCCGCCGGAAGCTCAAAACCTCCGCGTGGCGGCTGGCAGTGGGGCCGCAGGCGCGGCACAGGTCCACCTCCGCCTGGTGGGAAGCGTGCTCCGGCACCAGCAAAATCTGCCGGCCGGAATCCCCCAGCTCCGCGATGCGGCGCAGTACTGTATCCGATTTTCCCGTTTTGGCACGGCCCATCAAGATCGTCAGCATAGGCGTTCTCCTTTTCTTTTCCTGTGTGACATGATACCATAGTTTCTGTCCCATTAACAGCCCCGGTTGCCTTTTTTCATCCGGTGTGCTATCCTGAAAAAAACGTCGAAAAAGGAGGCGCCGCCATGCCCCACATCCCACAGGGAACCACCGACACGCTGACGCTGGAGTTGTTTGACCCGGCCCTGGAGTCCGCTCTCCGGCCCTCGCCGGACTATGATGTCAGCCGCTGGCTGTATGTCCCCAACACCTACTCGGAATACCGTTACATTCTGGGCACCCGGGGTGAAAAGCCCCTCATCTGCGTGGGCATCAATCCCTCCACCGCCGCGCCGGATGCTCTGGACCCCACTCTGCAGTCCGCCCAGCGCATTGCCCTGGCCAACGGCTACGACAGCTTCCTCATGTTCAACGTCTACGCCCAACGGGCCACCCGGCCAGACGATATGGAGCCGCACCTGAACCCCGCCCTGCACGTGGAAAACCGCAAGGCCTTCTGCTACCTGCTGTCGCTGTCGGAGCATCCGGCGGTGTGGGCCGCTTGGGGAAACATCATCGAAAAGCGGGACTACCTCATGGACTGTATGCGGGACTTCGCCGCCGACGGCCAGGCTGCGGGCGCCCGGTGGTACACCGCCGGCCCTCTGCTGAAATCCGGTCATCCCCACCATCCCCTGTACCTGAGAAAGGATACCAAACTGCTTGATTTTGATATTACTGCTTATCTGAAACGCTGAAAAACCGCCGTTGGGAATCCCCAACGGCGGTTTCGCACTTATTTCAAAAGTTCTTTGGCATATTCCAAACTAATATCCATGCGCCTAGCCACGCCCTCCTCGTTCAATCCGCCGTCCCGGAACCGCTTGGCCACCTTGTCCAGGCTCTCGCCCACCTCGAGGATGTGGCCGTCCGGGTCGTACAGCCGCACGGCCCGCTGGCCCCAGCGGTGCTCCACGGGCGGACGCACCAGCTTGATCTCCGGGTGATTTTTCAGGATACCCAAAAAGGCGTCAAAGTCGTCAGCCACATAGTACATCTCGGCGTCGTTCCCGCCGAAACGGATGTCCCCTGTCTGCTTGTCCAGAAATTCGGCCCAGGTCTCCAGTGTCTGGAGGGACAGTCCCCCGGTGAGTACCTTATTGGCGCCGAAGTCATTGACCACTTCCAGACCCAGTACCTCCCGGTAAAACGCCAGAGAGCGCGCCATATCCCGCACCGCAAACAGCGGTCCGCCCGCTTTCAATCCCATGTCCATCCCTCTCAATCCCATTTCTCTCTCAGGGTCTCCCACCACTCCACGGCTTTGAATTTCAGCACATAGCCCCGGTCTTCCTCCGTGATGAGGCGGACTTCCTCCTCAGAAAAGCCAGCGGCCAGAGCGGAAGCGGGCACATCGGCGGACGCGGCGGTACACAGCGGCGGGAACACCACACACCACCAGTTCCGGCCTTTTCCCTCACCGATAATGACCCGTAAGGCCAGGTATTCTCCGGCGGGCAGGGTAAAACCGTCATACGCTTTTGTGGGAAACTCCGTGTTCTCCAGCTCTACCGTCACCGGGTAATCGTAGCCTTCCGCAACGATCTCCGCCGCAGCGATGCGCTCCAGCTCCAGCAGTTCCCCCCGCAGGCGGCTCTCTGCCTCCCGGCGGTCAGGGGACTCTTCCAAAATGGCAGTGGCCCGCTCCAGTACCACATCCCGCACCTTGAGCTTCAGGGCCTGATCCTCCTCGGAATCGGAATTTGCCAGCACATGGAGCCGCACCACCTTCTCTGCCAGGTCATTCTGGGTCCGCAGGGCCAGTGCCCCGGAGGTCAGGAATACTGCCAGGCCGATCAGCAATGCAATTTCAAAAAACTTTAATTGATGTCTGCGTTCTTTCACTGCGGTTTTCATATCATTCCATCCTTATTGGTATGTAGGCCCGTTGGCCTTTGATGGAATCATAGACAAAACCGCTGTGATTTATACAAATTCTCAGAATTTTTTGACGGGAACCGCCAGATATGTCTGCCGGTAGTCCTGCTTCAGCGCCTCAAACGTCCGCCGGGCCGTCTCCCGCTCCGCAAAGATGCCGAACACCGTGGGCCCGGAGCCGCTCATGGCGGCGTTCAGCGCACCAAGCTCCAAAAGACGGCTTTTCACGGCAAATACCTCGTGGTATTCCTCCGGCAAAACCTCCTCAAACACATTCCCCAGCCGGGCCGCCACACCTGCCAAATCTCCGGCCTCCAGTGCCAGCCGCATGCCGCCGATGTCCGGACGGCGAACCAGCTCTCCCCCATCCACCAAAGCAAACAAGGATGGCGTGGGGATGCCGAAATCCGGCTTGCAGAGGACGAACCAGCAGTCCGGCAGAGGCGGCAGGTCTGTCAGCACCTCGCCCCGGCCCTCCGCCAGAGCGGTGCCGCCTCGGACGCAAAAGGGCATGTCGCTGCCCACGGTAAAACCGATGCGCTCCAGTTCCTCCGCGGACATTTCCGGCGCATACGCATCCCGCAGAATACGCAGGAGTGCCGCCACATCGGCGCTGCCGCCGCCGAGTCCGGCGTAGGCGGGCGTCACTTTTTCCAGAGTCACCCGCAGACCCGGCATGGGAAGTCCGGCGGCCTCGAAAAAAGCCTCCGCCGCCCGCTGCTCCAATGTTTTCTTCCCCGCCGGGATGAAATCCCCATCCGTCCGCAGTTCAAAGCCCTCCGCCGTTTCCTCAACGGCAACGGTATCGCAGAGCGAGACGGTCTGCATGACCATCCGCATATCATGGTAGCCGTCAGGCCGGGTGCCCAGGATGTCCAAAGCCAGATTTACTTTTGCCGGAGCCGTCAATGTTTTCATGATGATTCTCCTAAAAAATTGTCCCCGCGGAAAACTCCACGGGGACAGTTTAGCATGTTCTGAAAGCCCATGCAATCTTATTTGATCTTTCGGGCCTCCACATAGTAGCGCTTATCCTGGGCATGACCCATGGAGAAGGTCTTACGGGGCAGCACGCCGTCGGCCATGACGGTCTTGAACAGCTGCTCCTTGCCCATGGCGGGCAGCAGGAAGCCCATGTTGCCGCTCTTGCCGCCCAGTTCCTTTGTCACCTCGTCGCCGTGGATGTAATCCACCTCGCCGCTGTGGGATTTCAGGTACTCGTCGATAACGCCCTGGAGGGTACCCACCGCCAGCTGGACCTTGGGGTCGGGAACCGTCACGAAATCATCGTGGCCTTCCCACACCACCTCGATGACATGGCCCTCACCCTTGCCCTCATAGGCGTTGGGATAAGCCGCCTTGAACGCGGCCATGAAATCGTCATGGTCCACACCGAACAGGACGCGGTGGATGGGCTCGAACTGAAGGGCGTCATCGTGGTTGTTCACCACCTCTACCAGGGCATACCGGGCGGGCAGACTGGCCCACTCGCTCTCCGGCGTGACCTTCTTCAAATTCTCATAGCACTGCTTGGCAGTAGCCAGGGAGTGGTTGCCGTCACCCACGGCAAACAGCAGGGGCGCCGCGCCGCGCATACCGTACTTCTTCTCCATCTCCTCTCCGGAGCACAGGCCCGTCAGAGCGTCCGCCACGCCGTCCATCTGGACATCGGACAGCTTCCAGCCCACCAGATGGCCGCCGCCCTGCTGGAGGTCGAAGTCGTACAGCTTCTCCATCTCGCCGCTGGCGGCGGTAAGAGGCTCAATGACGGTCTTATCCGGGTCGTCGATCAGCAGCATCACATGGGGCAGCTCGATGGGAGCGTCCTGCCGCACCCGGACCCGGGGCGGGATACGGGACAGCACCGTGCCCTCGGTGGCCCGGATGAGGGCGCCGGAGCCGGGGGTGAAGTCGTATTGGTCCAGGTCCACCATGCCGATCAGTCCGTGGCGCACCTTGCCGTCGGACTGGGTGCGTTCGATGTAAATGAGGGAGTCACCCAGGGTCTTGAACACGCCGTCGTCCAGGTATTTCTTCATAGAAGCGTTGATGGCGGCGATATCCTTGTCCACATCGGGGCCGTTCAGCTTGGCCTCCGGCAGAATGAGCCGCAGTGTGGAGGGCGCCTCCTGTACCGTCTCCTCCACCGCCTGCCAATACTCCGGCTGAGAGGTGAACTGGTCGCAGGCTACCACGGCCCACTTGGTCATGTCCGCTTCCTTGGGAAGCAGGATATCAGCGGGGTAAAAGCCCAGGTCCTTGAATTTCTCGTTCATACGGCATCTCCCTTTCTTCGTCAAAATGTATTCATAAAGCGAATATCAATTTACAGTGCGGCCTTGATAGCGGCCAGCAGGTCGCCGAATTCCTCGTAGGCGGGCAGCTCCGGGTGGTCGGCTTTGATCTTCTCCGTACTCTTGAACAGGAAACCGGCCTTGCTGGCCTGGATCATGCCCAGGTCATTGTAGCTGTCGCCGGAGGCAATGGTCTCGTACCCGATGGACTGCAGCGCCTTTACCGTAGTCAGTTTGGACTGCTGGCAGCGCATCTTGAATCCGGTGATCTCGCCATCGGGAGCCACCTCCAGAGAGTTGCAGAAAATGGTGGGCCAGCCCAGCTTTTCCATCAAAGGCTTTGCAAACTCCTCAAAGGTATCGCTGAGGATAATGACCTGGGTCATGGAGCGCAGCTCGTCCAGGAATGCCTTGGCGCCGGGCAGCGGGTCGATCTTGGCGATGGTCGCCTGGATCTCCTTCAGGCCCAGTCCGTGTTCCTTCAGGATCCCCAGACGCCAGCGCATCAGCTTGTCATAGTCCGGCTCGTCCCGGGTAGTGCGCTTCAGCTCCGGGATGCCGCTGGCCTCCGCGAAAGCGATCCAGATCTCGGGCACCAGAACGCCCTCCATATCCAGGCATACAATATTCATACCGTTTTCTCCTATTCCTGTTTTTCCGTTCCGCCGCCTGTGGCGGCCGATGATCCTGTTTTGATTATACAATACCCGGACCGGTCTTTCAATGATAATCAGAAAATTATTCCAAAGAGGTCCACCTTTATCGGTGAATAATCGGAAACGATGTTGGACACGCTATCTGCAAGTTCCCTATATGGGCATGAATGGAGGTTAAACCATGTTCATCGACAAGCTTGCCATGATCCTGGCTATCATCGGCGCCCTGAACTGGGGCGGCATCGGCCTGTTCGAATTCGACACCGTGGCATTTTTCTGCGGAGGACAGCTGGCGATCCTGTCCCGCATCATCTACACCCTGGTGGGGCTGGCCGGACTGTGGTGCATCACCCTGCTGTTCCGCACCGGCGAGGAACACGGCCACGCGCCCCATACCGCCTGACAGCCACACGCTGATACAGCAAAACGAGCGGAGCAAAAGCTCCGCTCGTTTCGCTCATTTGACCAGAAGCTGTTTGACCAGCGCCTCGTCCGGCGTGACATTCACCGTCCGGCAGGTACTGTAGATCACCATGCCCGGCCGGGCCCCGGCAGGCTTTTTCACGTTTTTCACCGCCGTGTAATCCACAGGGACGTTGCCGCTCTCCCGGGCCTGGGAGTAGTACGCCGCCAGCTTGGCGGCCTCCACGATGGTGTCGTCATCCGCCTCCCGGCCCTCCGTACATAAAATCACATGCGCGCCGTGGATCTTCTGGGTGTGGAACCAGAGGTCCCGGTGGTCAGCGTCCTTCATGGTCAGTTGGTCGTTCTGTCGGTTGTTGCGCCCCACCAGGACCTTAAAGCCGCTGGTCGTGCGGAAGGTCCGGGGCTTCGCCGCCCGTTTGACCTCCTTCTTCCCCTGCTTGCGCAGGAATCCGGCGTCTTTCAGCTCACCGCGGATGTCAATGAAGTCCTGCTCCGTCTCGCCGTGGCTGATCTCCTCCAGCACACTCTCCAGATACTCGATGTCCCGCCGGGCAATTTCCATTTGCTCCCGCAGGTACTTTTCCGCCGTTTTTGCCTTCGTATACCGCTTGTAATACTTGGCGGCGTTCTGCTGGGGCGTCAGCAGCGGGTCAAGCTGGATGGTGATGGAGGGGCAATCCTCCTCGTAGAAATTCTCGCAGGTCAGCTTGCTCTGTCCCCGCTCCATCCGGTAGAGGTTGGAGGTGATCAGGTCGCCGCAGATACGGAGCTTGTCCCGGTCCTGGGTCTCGGCGTAGTCCTTCTCCTGAAGGGCCAGCTTCCGCCGCAGGCGGTCCCGGGCGGTAGTGGCGGTGCGGATGAGGTCCGCGCCCCGCTGACGCACCCGCTCCTGCCGCTCCCGCTGCTCATAGAAGCTGTCCAGCAGGGCGGAAAAGCTGTCAAACCGCTCTGTTTCCAGAATTCCGCCATATTGCTGAATGGGCAGACAGGCGAACTCCTCCGGTTTGCCGTCCTTTTTTAGCGCAATTGGTGTAAAGCAGTTTTCCTTTATAGCATTTACAAACAAAGAAATCTCCTGCCAAAAACGATCTCTTCCCGCCTCGTCCAGTTCAAACAGCCGTCCGTCCGTCGCCCCGGTGGTGCGGAAGGCCAACTCCCGGACCATCAGTGGTGAAACCCCGAAGTAGCTGTCCAGCAGAAAGGCGTCCAGCTGGCGCTCCGGGTTGGCGGCGGACAGCTTTTCCCGGAATCCGTCCTCCGTCTCCTCCGTCACCAGCAGGCGGCCCACAGAGGCAGGCGGTTCATAATAAAGCCCCGGCAGAACCTGCCGCTGGGCGGACATGTCCGCGTCCACCCGGCGCATACAGTCGATGATGCGTCCCTCGCCGTCCAGCAAAATCAAATTGGACCGGCGGCCCA
Source organism: Oscillibacter valericigenes (assembly GCF_021531435.1). GTDB lineage: Bacteria > Bacillota > Clostridia > Oscillospirales > Oscillospiraceae > Oscillibacter > Oscillibacter valericigenes_B. The sequence goes on along the minus strand of NZ_JAFBIS010000019.1, from coordinate 4,546 downwards.
TGGCCTCCAGGACCAGCGTCCGCTTTCCCGGCTGGCCGAAATCATCCGTGATGTCCAGCTCCAGCCGTACCAGCCGCTCCAGGGTGGGCTGGGTAATATCCGCTACCCGGGCGCCCACCAGATGCTTGCGCAGCAGCATGCAGAACATGGGCGGTTCCGCCGGGTTGTCCCGGACTGTCTCTGTCAGCTGAATACGGGGCGCGTTAGCTCCGGCGTTCAGCAGCAGCCGCTTATTGCCCCGCAGCAGCAAAATGACCTGATCCCGGGCGGGCTGCTGTACTTTGTCGATGCGCAGATTCAGTAATTGAGGCCGCAGCTCCTCCACAATGGCCTGTAAGCAAATGGCGTCCAGTGGCATCAGACCGCTCCCTCCATCATTTTGTCGAACAGTTCGTTGACCCGCTCCCGGCGGCCCTTCAGCCACAGCCAGCCCAGCAGGGCCTCCAGCGCAGTAGCTTCTCCGTACTGGGCGCGGCTGGCATGGCCGGGGACACTGTGCACCTGGGCATTGCGCCCCCGCTTGAACACAGCCATTTCTTCCTCCGTCAGCAGAGGCAGAATGTGCTCCGCCTTCTCCGCCTGGCTCTCGGCGCACACCAGCTGGATGGTGGCCTGGTGAAGGCCCTTGCCGGTGGCCTTCCCGTGGGCGCACAACCAGGTACGCACCATCACCTCAAACACCGCGTCGCCCATATGAGCCAGGCCGATAGAGCTGATCGCCCGGAGCTGGTCATCCGTCAAATCAATATCAAAATAGTCTTGCATCAGGGCCTCCCGCTCAAGTAATTCTTGAATGGATAGTATATCACAGCCGGCTTCGTTTGTCACTCTTTTCCCCGCCTGGGGGCTCTCCCGCGCCTGCAAAAGCGGCAAAGAAGGCGCCCCGTGTTTTCCACGGGGCGCCGTTATCTTATGTCATACGGTTACGAAACGCCGTTTAGCAGCAGGAATTGTTGCAGCCGTTGTTGCAGCCGCCCCAACTGTTGCCGCAGCAGCAGAAAATGATGATCAGGAGAATGATGATCCAGCAGCAGTTACCGCCGCCCCAACCATTATTACACATACCGGAACCTCCTATGAGTTGTTGACCGGGTTTGCCGGTCTCAATCCATATTATGCGGTCCCGGCAAAGGGGTTCCTGCGGTTTTACAGACGCCAGCCGGTCACCATGTTCCGGGCCTCCTCCCGCTCCCGGGAAGTGAATACACCCTTATCCTGCAGGTGATCTCCCAGCGTCCGGCTGCCGTCCGGCATCCAGGCATCCAGCGCGTAGTAGGAGATATACACCAGCTCCGCCCGCAGGAACGGGTCCCGCTGGAGCATCTCCACCTCACCGGACGTCAGCACGCCGGCGTTTTGGGCGCGGAGCAGCGTATCGGACAGGTCCGTATTGGCGGAGGAGCTGTACCCCATGGCCCGCAGCACAAATTCCGTATACTGCCGGGCATTGACCGCACCGGCTGGTTTGAACTGCGTGGCGCTGTACCCGTTGGTGTAGCCCATGCTGTACGCATAGCCCACATACTTCTCCGCCTGAGAGCCCTTCTGGATGTCCGTAAAGGGCGTGGTGCCTGTCCAGTCCAGGGCTTGCTCCTCCTCCCCCAGGACCCGGATGAACATGATCAGGGCCTGCAGGCGGGTAGGCGCGGCCTCCAGGTCGAAGCCCTGGCCATACCCGGTAAAGCTGCCCTTGAACAGGTGCATGGTCTTCAACGCGGCGGCCATGGCGTTATAGTCCGTAGCGCCGGAGTACATAAATGTCCCGCCCTGGTGATCCACCACCGCCGTTTTGGAAGTAACGGTAAACGTGGCGGCGGTATCCTCCGCCACGATGTAGCGGTGGTTTGCCTGCAAAGCCGTTCCGCTGGGCACCGCTTTGCCATCCGTGGCATCTATCACCGCGCCGGAGTCATAAGCCACCTGCCCCTGTCCGGCCAGCAGCATCACGCTGACGCCGGTGGGACCCATCAGGGCATCCGCCTGCTTCAGGCGGCTTTCCGCCCACGACGAGGTGTCTCCAGACGGTACGGATAGTTCCGCGCCGGACAGCAGCGCCGCGTCGGAAGCGTCCAGCTTTTGATCCACACGGCTATTCACCGCATCGGTAAACGTACCCTCCAGATACGACAGCGACACCAGCGGATCCCCGGCATCACCGGCGGCCAGCCCCCACACCGCCGCAAGCAAAAGCAGGCAGAACGGGAGTAAGAGCAATATCTTTTTTTTCATAATCGGGCAGGTATCCTTTCGTCAGCCTGGCGGCAATTCGCCGAGGCGGCGCTTTCAGCGGTTTGCAATGCGGTAGCTAAGGGTCAGCAGGCTGTCTGCAAAATGGATGTTTTCAAATTTCACGTCCGGTTTTGCGCTGGAAAGCTCCACATTGGTAAAGTTCCAGAACCCATGTACGCCCATCTCGATCAGTCTGTTCGCAGTGTCCTGCGCCACATCCTGGGGAATGGTCAGCACCACCACATCCACGCTGTGTGCTTCAATGTAGCTCTCCAGCTCATCCATGGCGTATACGGGAACGCCGTTGACTGTGGTGCCGATCACGGAGGGCGATACATCAAACGCCGCGTCCGCAGAGAATCCGGTCTGGGAGAACGGGAAATTCCGCAACAGCGCGCGGCCCAGGTTGCCCACGCCGATCATCACCAGATGGTGGTCGTTGTCTACGCCCAGAATATGACCGATCTCGGCCCGCAGCTCCTCCACATTGTAGCCATATCCCTGTTGGCCGAACTCACCGAAGCAGCTGAAATCCTGCCGGATCTGAGACGCGGTGATGTTCATTTCCTGTCCCAGCGAATGAGAGGAAATGCGCACAACACCGCGGGCGCACAGATCTGTCAACTGGCGGTAATATCGGGGCAGCCGCCGGATCACAGCATCAGAGATATTCTCCTTCTTCAAAACACTCACTCCTTCTGGATACTCGTTAAATTATTCTCAAAACTTAGTTTAGACCAAATTCACTACCTTGTCAATTTTTTTAACAATCTTTTTGTGGGAAAATTTTTAATGACCCTCTTTACACCCGCTGAAAACTCTGCTATACTACTTCACGATGTGTGAAGGCACATCTAGTTAAATGCGCCTGTGGCGCAGTTGGATAGCGCGTCAGACTCCGACGTTTCAGGTCCTATCCGCAGCGAACCGGCGCAACCCCTTGCAATCAGTGGCTTCCAGCCAATGCAGAAGAAAATTTCCTTCGCCGTTGACTACTATTTGACCACTATTTTCAAAAATAGCACTTCCCTACAAGTTCATACCGTTTTGATACGCGCCCGTGGCGCAGTTGGATAGCGCGTCAGACTCCGACTCTGAAGGCCGCTGGTTCGAATCCAGTCGGGCGTACCAAAAGAAAGCCTTGAAACTACAATGTTTCAAGGTTTTTTCTTTTTCGCAGAATATAGAAATCAGACTCACAGGGGCAAAAAGCGCACAAAAAAGCGCACAAACAGAAACGCCATTGATACATCGGAAAGAAGGATGTATTTATGGCAAATATCCGCGAGAACACAAAGAACGGAAAGGTTATTTCCTACCGCTTCACCATCTGTCTGGATCGTGATGCCCAAGGCAAGCAGATCCGCCGCTATACCACATGGACACCGCCGCAGGACTTAACGTTAGCCAAAGCCAGAAAGGCCGCAGAGCGTGCCGCAGACGCATGGGAGCTGGAAATGAAAGCCACCTACAAAGCTGAAAAAGAAGCTGCTGCAAGCGGGCAGAATTACTCTCTCCCTTCAGAAAAGCGGAAAGATGATTTTGTATCGTTTGTAAATGATACATGGTTTACTCTCTTTATCTGCAATGGAGATCGCAAGCGGACAACTACCGTGTATTATGCGGACATTGCGCGGTACATCACTGCATACTTTAAGGGTGCCATTCTCCAAGAAATCTCCCCTATTCATATCCAAAACTACCTAAAGCATTTGCGTACAGATCACGAAAAGCGAACCGGAAAGCCGCTGTCCGGTAAATATTTGCATCACCACTATGGGGCACTAAAAAACATCTTTGGGTATGCTGAAAGAAATGACATGATTATTAAAAACCCCATGAACCGAGTCGATGCTCCCAAGATCGTCAAAAAGCCTGTTGACGCATTTACCCCCGAACAGGCAAAAGACTTTTTCTCCTGTCTGGCAAACTGCCCTATTGATTTCCGCTGTATGCTTCATCTACTGATTACTACCGGAATGCGGCGCGGTGAGTGCATCGGCTTGAAATGGAAAGACGTTGATACACAGAATGGCGTTTTACATATCGAGCGCGGTGTAGCCTATACTTCAACAACAGGTATTGTTGTCAGTACCCCTAAAACAAGTTCAAGTATTCGTACCATTCCGCTCATGTCAAGCACGCTGCTCTTGCTGCAACAGCTAAAGCAGCAAGTCAAAGTCGAAAATCCAAACGTCCTTTTGAATGAAGCATTTATTTTCCCAAGCGAAAAAGGCCGGCCGGGCGTAAAATTTTGTGTAAGCGTTTTTCGACAAAGTCAAGAATGGCGCTGGAAAGCAGGGCGGATTCTGGCCTG
>NZ_JAFBIS010000018.1 GCF_021531435.1 Oscillibacter valericigenes | reverse complement strand
CTGCGGCGCTAATGAGTGAGTCGTCACCATTGCCGCTACAAGATTCCATAGGATTTTAGGTTCCCAGTGATAGCCTATTTATAGGCTTCATATGGCACCTACTACGTACTCTGGAATCCCACTGCGTAAGCGGTGGGAGGAGTCAACATGGCCTCGTCCGTCTGGCGGTTAAAAAGAACGTTGTTGATCTTGGTATCATTGTGGGTGACCCGCAGGGGCAGCTTTCCGGCTTCGTACAGTCGGGTCAGCGTTTCCGCCTCCTCCCGTACGGAGGCAAGATAGGACAGATCTTCTTTCGCTTCCCCTGCGCGTCCCACAGGGTCCAGCGCCGCGTCTGCAAACAACGCCTCCATGCGCTTTGGCGTATTGTGAAAGTTGGGGATGGTCTCGTAAAGATCCGTTACCGGAAAATCGGACAGCTGCCGCCGGAACGCACCGAAGGCCTCTCCCGTCCGCCGCAGAACCTCCGGATCGCTGGTGCCGCTGTATGTCACGGACGGGATATAGTTCGTCAGACGCCAGAAACCGTGCTCTCCATCGTAGACATATGTTTTCCGGTCTCTGGTGTGGTGAAAATGCAGCGCCACACCCGACTGTTTCTTCGCCCGGATATGCTCCGTGATGAGGTCTGCGTTGTGCATCAGTTCCTCGGGCTGGCGAAAGGCGTAGGTGTTTACCCGCTGCACGATATAGTATTTGGGTGAGCCGTCCGGCTGGCGGTACACGACCTTGTAAGTTTGGTTTACATTGCCGACCTTGATCTGCTCATGCCCCATGTAGGTGCCTTCAATGCGGAAGGCTTCACCGATCTTCTTTAGTTTCTCGTCTATTTCCACGGAATGATCCTCCGTCTGTATGTATTGGGAATATCCGCCCCGGATCTAAGAGGAATTCCGCTGAATGCCGCCGGAAAAGGCACTTCTGGATGGCGTTTCGCAGCTATCATATCAGAACGTGGGGAAATTGGCAAGAGTGTGTATATTCCGCAGCTTTGCTTCATCCTGCTGGGCGGAGAGGAGATTGAACTGGACATCACGCCGGAGGTTTTCTGAATATTTGCAAAAACATAGTAAAACCACTTGTCACGCTGGTTGTGACAGGTGGTTTTGCTGGTATCTGGGGAAGTTTTACGTAAACTACAGATGCGGGTTCTCATGAATCTGAAGTGCAGTCTCCTCGCTGGAGTAGCCATACTCCGCCTGAATGATGCAGGCGCCAGGGCCAGCCGCAGCAGCTTGACTACATTGCCTTTGCGGTTGGTAAACAGAGCCGCATACCGCTTCTCTATCTCCAGCCAGGGAATTGTCTGGGCTTTCTTTACCCAACGGTTGCTTTCCTTTAAATGCATGCCAACTGGCTGCTTGAAATCTGCTAAGCTGACCTGATCATTGCTGTAACGATACATCGGCAATTACAGGATAATATGATTCCGGAATGAGCAGAAACTGTATGAATATTTGCAGCATTTGCGTTCTGCAATGATGGAACGCCTTGATGTGGCATACTTGGAGGATCTAATGCTTTGGCCGAGAACCTATCTGATATCTGCAAGAAAACACCCAAACAAAACGCCGGCAGCACATCTCGTGGCTACCGGCATCTTTGTTAAAATGGCTTTATTGAGTTATATGCCGGCTGGCCCGCCAGACACAATGCTCTGAATTCCCTGCTGCTGGTTTGCATCTGCGTCCCAGGGAGACAGGCACAGCGGTTCTACGGGAAGGCGCTGGCCGTTCGCGGGGAGCTCCTGCAAGTCCTTTATGTCCTGACCAAGCATCCTGCGGTAATGCCGGACGACGCGCTCGCCCCGGGCGTACCGCAGGTTTTGAGACGTTTGAAGCGGGAAATAGATGTAACGGCAGACATGATAGCAGCCGTCTGTATGCTCACTGTCATATTCTTCGTTGGAAAAGAAATTCAACTGGCTCTCGAACATCCCGCTTTTCTCCCACAGGGGATTTACCGACCGGCTCCGGTATATTTCTATATCCCTGTCCTTCAGCAATGCCGCGTTCAGACGGAAAGCATGGCATTTGTAGCGCAGGACACGGCCCTCCCGCTGTTCCAGGTCGATGGGGCGGCTGGGTACGGTCCAATGGACGATGTTCCGGGCATACCAGTGCAGGTCGATGCCTTCGGTGCCAATGGAGGTGGTCGTGAGCACGAATGGCCAGAAGGGAGAGTTGAAGGCTGTTTTCAGGTTTGACAGCCGGGGCAGAGTATCCTTGTCACTACTGACATCACTGCTTTCGCCGCTTTCCCTCACCCTGGAGAACAGCCCAGCGGCATAGAGATTTGGAACAGTTTCTTGGCACTTGAACACGGTTTGACCGTCAGAAAGAAGCAGGGAGCAGGAGGAGGGGGCAAGTGCCGTCATCTTCCGTACGGCCTTAGCCATTTTTACATCGCTGGGGGTCCCATCTTTGTTCGTATATTCGCTGGCAAGCAGCCCCACATATTCCGCGACCATTTCGGGAAAACAGCCGTCCTCGCAGTACTGATTGACAGCGGACGCATAATCTCTGTTGGGGTAGACTTTCCGAACTGCTGCTGTGCCATTGGAGCTGGAGAAAAGCGTTGAGAAATAGGTGGCAAGATCTTCCGTTGTTCGAGAGTAAGATTTCAGTTCACTGACAGCATTCAGAAGTGCCTTTGCGTTCTCGTCGGAAAATTCTTCAGACTTTCCTGGCCGCAGCAGTTGGTTTACCTTATGCCCCAGCAGGAACATAAAGGATTTCGGCGTCATTTGATTGCTGGAAAATATCAGCGTTTTGCTGAAACCGTCCCAGCCCGCAAAGGCACCGCGAAGGGATTTGCCGCTGTGCCTGCAGGGGGGGATCCACAGCATACCGACGGGAGAGGCCTGCTCTGGCTTCTTGCCTTCCAGCAAATCCTGCTGCAGTTTTTCAAAGTCGGGCCAATTGGTCAGATCGGGGGAGGAGTCCTCCAGGTCTTTCCTGGAGAGAAAGAGCTCCGCCTGCATCCTGCCGCTGAGGCAAGGGTTTTTAAGATTGTATCCCGAGGAAAATGTGCAGGCATAAGGCGTTGACCGGACGCCGGTCATAGAGGCCTCGCTCTTTGCCGCAAGCAGGCCCGCTTTCACCAGCATTGGATACCGGAAACTGGGAATGACCTCTGAACGGTACTCCCGGACAGGAGCGTGTCGGGCTGCCGGGCTGCGTTCCGTGCGGAAGATACCGGCTTCCTCCATGAGAAGTTTTCGGCAGGTGTCCCGCTGGCTCTGGCTCTTCATGGACCGGTTGGCTTCCCACGTTTTTTTCCAGACTGCAAAATTTGCATCGCTTTTTTCCGGCATCATGAACTGCGCCAGCCGGAAGAAATCATCGTATATCTCCTGCACATCCAAATTTGCCGGCTTCCGCTGGTCCAAATCGGAGACCTCCTCTTCCCAGCCATCCGCATAATCGGCGATTCGGAATGGTGTGGCTGACAGCATCAGAATTTTGCTGTCCCTTTTTTGGAAGAGCTTTTTTGCCGCCTCATATGCCTCCGCTTGTTGTGCGCCACCTGAGTTTGTGATCAGCTCGGAGAAATTCTGAAATTCATCCATGATGATTAGGTCATACTGCAGGCTATTCAGATTGGTATCAATAAACTTTCTGCGCAGCTCTGCCACGGTTTTGCATTGCGCCAGATCCTTCGCAGAGGGAAGTCCCTCCATTTGAAAACTTGCTTTTACGGCTGTAATCCGGTCGTGATATATGCGATAAAGGTCGCTGGGAGGGTCGCCAAGCAGCTTCAACGGCTCTTGAGGGCAGGGATCGTAGAGCACGTCCAGCGTGGCTTTCAGCAGCGCGCGTTCATGTTTGGAGCCGGAACGATTTCCAATCTTCAGAGATGTACTGGGGGTAAGGCTTTCCAGTTGCATGACATCGCTTTCCGCCAAGGCAGAGGCTTCCGCTTCGTACAGGTGCTGCATGGACAGACGGTAATCCTGCTTGATACGGATGCCGGAGCTGAGCAGACTGGCGACCCTTTTGTTGAATTCATATACTGTTCCCGGATCAACGGGCTCCGGAAAGCACAGCGCGGAAAAAACCGGGTTGGCTTTTTTCAGAATTTCTAAACAGTTTTCCAGCAGCTTTTTGGCTTTGACTTCCACCTGCTTATTGACCTGCGGCGAACCCGATGCCCGCCTCCATTCGCGAGACCCAACTGTCTGCTCACAGCGCAGATAAACGGCTTGCAGGTTTTTATCCATGGCGTCGGACAGGTCAGCACCGCCATAAAGCGCAATGAGCCAGTCACAGACACGGGTGTAAACGGAGGAGCCCTCCAGAAAATTGCATACACTTTTACTGAGCTTAGGTTCTATGTTTGTTTCTTTATACACATTTAAGGCTTTGAGCAATTCCGCCTCTATGCCAGCATCCGCGTGGATGATAGGAGCGCTGGGAGGATAGAGCTGAAGTTTGGGGAAATTTTGTTCGGCTACATCCAGATTTGGGCATAGGTATGCCACGCGGAATGGCCTGTTCTGATTTTTGCTGCGCCAGTGCTTCTCGACCAGCGCAGCGATCACACCCTTGGCCACCTCTGTTTTTCCCAGACCGACCTCGTCTGCGAGAAGAGCCCGCTGAGCGTCCCCAAAATGCCGGCATATAGCGCGGACACTGGCGTTCTGAAAGCCGTTTAACCTTGTTTCCTGCAGTTCTTTCAGCTTGCCTTTGGCAATGGAATGGTTTTTTTCCTGCAATTCACTCATGGTTGTTCACCTCGGTCAACGACTGCTTCCAAAGCCTCAATGGCGCGGCTTATGACTTCCTTCGTGCGTTCATCCGCCTGAATCAGATCATCCTTCAGCTGCTCCAACAGCTTAGCCGCAGCCCCCTTGTGTTCGAGACTTTTCAGCAGAAGGTCTTCCAGCGTCTGTGAGGGAACGCTGGAATGGCTTTGCGTGCGTTCTTTGCTCTTTGCGGAGGAAGGCGCCGTTTGGCTGGCTGAGCCGGACAGGCAGCTTTTCCAGCGGCGGAACATCGCGTCTTCACACTTCCGGCGCATGGCATCAGGGCCTATCGTCAACGGCTCTCCATTCACCATAAAGTATGAGACTTTTTCCCTGGTTCCGTCTGAAATATGGAGCTCTACTGTGTGGCAGCAACGGTTGCCTCTGGGCCAGCAGCTCCCCGGTATGCCGTTAAGTGTGACGGTATAGCCCTTGACGGGGGTAATGCGGTAGCTGCGCTCGTCCCAGGAGAAGGAGGAGAGAATATCAAGACATTTCTCCTCGAACTCCCTTCTGCCTTTGTTCGGAACAGGCGGGGAGGGCATATATACGGTGAACATATTTCGGATATCATCCAATATGGGGGTAGTCGTCTCGTACCGCACCATAGCTTCTGTATTTTGCCAAAACGCGGCATGGGTGGCGTTCGCGGAACCCAGCCAGACGATGGTTTTCTTCGAATCTTCAAACAGATACAGCTTTGCGTGGAGCGCGGAGCTTACCGGTTCCTCACCGCTGGCTTTCGGCGCTTCCGGGGATGCACTGCTGCCGTCATCCGAGGCCTTTCGCAGAATCCTGCATGTAATACCCTGCAAAACCTTCTGCCCCATCCGGTCTAATTCGTCCGAACGAGAGACCAGCGTGCCTTTGGCGGGAAGAAGCTGTTTTATGATCTCCTTATGCAGAAAGGGAGAGATGACCAGCACATTTTCCGCATCTTTCGCTTCTCCGGTCATTTGCTCCAGTGTATGTGAATTTACCAAGTGCAGCTCACACGCCGGAGACGGAGAGAAGGCCGAGGATTTTGCCTGCAAAAAGAGCTCTTGGATAGCCTTCGGAGGAGCCTTTCCGGCCAGAAGGCTGGCAAAGATGTCTGTCATTCTGGAGCCAAAAGTATGGTCAACTCCGTCAGGAGAACTATCCAGGTAGAAATATACGTTCAACTCATCCGCGTTGGTCAGATTGGCGCTGGCGACGATACAGCGGATCTTCGTCTGCTTGTCTTTTTGCGACCTGTATTGCAGTAGAAAGAGCTTGGCGTGCAGACAGCCTATATCTGGGCTGTACGGAACAATGTAATTGTGCGTCTTCTCAGGGACATTTCCCTGCTGTACGAACAACCAAAAGCAGCTGCCATTCTGAAAATCTTCAAATGTTTTACCATTCAAGCAGATCCCCAGGGCAGTTTCCATGTTGGAAAGACCCGCTTCGTCAGCAGAGTAGGTGCAGCCGATACCGCTTACAAATTTCATGCCCTTCGGCGGCTTCATCAGCTCATATAATTCACAGCAGTGCGCGCTCATTGCTCCACCTTCTTCCAGCTTTCATCCGGCTTGACCGTGATCAGAATGCGCCCGTCCGATGCGCCGCTTTTTATGAACGGATACTTGCTGCCCTCATTGGTATGAATGCCGTCATCCTTTAAATCCTTAAAGAGCGTGGTAAAGTCTGAGTCGAAGCATTTCCACTGTTTCAGCTTTTGCTCACTGCTGAAGGCGCCGATGAACACCCGCCTCTTGTTCAGCTGATCCCACACGTCTTTTTGGATCCCCGTATATAAGGACGCCTGGTCGGCCGTCTCATCAGTTATGGTTAGGGCAATCAGATGGGCGTTTTCGAGGGAAATATGGTTTGCATCCAGATACGTCCTGAACTGGCGGCGGAGCGAAGCGTCTCTGCTGTTCAATGCATCGCCGACACGGCCTTTGTACTTTGCCAGCCATCCGCCGTTGGTGTGCCCCAGGGATGGAAACAGATCATCTTTTTTCATACGGCACCTCTTTCGAGTGTTTTACCGGGGAAAAGCTCTCTGGCGTGCTTCATGGCACCGGAGGGCGAACCGGACTCATGCGAGACTGGTGGAAGGGGCCCAGCCCTCGGGGAGGGACGCCATGCCAAGGACGCTCATTTTAAGCAGCTTGACCTCCAGATCCCGCGCGGTGCCGGCTTCCAGCAGATACAGGGCTGTGTCAGCCACCTGCGCGGCTTTGGGCTCGCTGGTGCTGAAGGGCGGCGTGGCGGTGCAGGAAAAGGTCTGGCCGCCGGACAGGGTGACGGAGATGTTTCCGGTATAGGGCTCCAGCTCGCAGAGCTTCCCGGCGGTCTGGATGGCCAGATAGACGACAGACGGATGCTTAACCGCTGCCAGCAGCTTTTTGAACTCGCTGTGGGACAGGTGAAGCCCCCCAATCCGGGTGGGGTCGAAGAGACGGAACAGTTCGGCATCGACTTCCGGCGAACGCGTATGCCAGGAAAGGGACAGCACGTCCTGACTGCAAATGGTCAGGGCGCCGGGGGCGGTGCAGATGCGGGAGTGGTAGTAATCACCATTAAACATAAAAAGCCTCCTGAGTATTCGGTATTATGGCAGGGCAGCAAACGCTCATTCATCGCGGACTTCCGCCAGACCCAGAATCGACATTTTTTGCAGAAGAATGTCCAGCTCTTCTTTGGAGGTGACCTGAAGAAAACGTTCCAAGCTTTCCAGAGAATTAAATTCACAGAAAGTCTTTGAGCCGTCCGGCAGAGAGATGGAGAGCGTGAAGGGGGTGGAAAGACTGATTTGATATGTGCCGTGGTCTGTTCCGAAAGACAGACAATTGTTTGGATAGGGGAGGGCCATATAAAGATCGGGAAGACGGGACTCGATGTCGCTGATTTTCAGCTGGTGCGGGCTGCTCAGTGCGGCTTCCATCAGAGGGCGGTATTCATCGGCAGGGATGGTGCCTTTGCACGTGAAGGAGGGAAACATCCAGTGGAGGAAGTGCACGTTCCGGTCGCAGAGGGTCAGGGCACCGGGAGCAAAAAGCAGATTGAAACAATAAAAGGCCGGAAAGGAGCCACGGATGCCGAAGGACTGTGCCATGCCCCAGTTTCCTACAAAGAAGGTGTCACTTTTGAGATCTTCCCACTCGTTCCGGCGGTACCACTCAGGGCGACAGGCATTGCCGCAGCCGAGGCGTTCACGCAGGAAGCCCTCGGCATCGAAGAATCGGACTCCGTTTTCGTCCCTCTGCTCGGGGACGTCCTGCCCGGTTTGGCAGATGACCTTCCCGTTTATTTCAGCCCAAAGGTCGTACTTGAACTGCGTGGGGAACACATGGATGTCCAGAAACTGGTCGGGACCGATCCTGATGCGGCAGGGTTCACTGCCGGCTTCCGTGGGCTCGGCACAACCAAGCAAGTCAAAGAGCACTGCGGGACTGGCGATAAATTTAGCGATACCTATCCGATACATCATACGACCTCCGTTTTTTAATAAAGCCTGATTGGTTTGGGTTCCTGTTCGTCAGAGCTGCATTCGGACAGCTCCGGCGTCTCAGACAGAGCAACGGCTGGGGAAGGGGCAGAAGTCTCCCGGCTCCACCAAAGAAAAGACATTGCCTGATGAAATGAATTCCAGATGGGAACGCAATCCCTCCACGGAAGGACTCATCAGGAGGTACAAGGACCGCTTGATAAAGAGGGAAAAATCGGCATGGCCGCAGTGGGGCTGATGGGAGTCCGCTCGAGAGAACAAGAGGGTGCGGCGCAGAGAGCTTCCGCCTGCTTCCATGGCAACTCTGGTGCGCCAGGCATGGGTGTCAATGTCCAGCTCCATGTCGGCGGTGCAGATGATCAGACGGCAGATGCGCAGAGGCTCCGGCGAAAGGAGCGCGGAAGCAAGCTGCATCGGAAGCAGGCAAGGGGCGGAGAGCTGTGTCAGGTACCGGGAGAACGTCTCCACGGACGCCTGGGAGCAGCTTTCCACGATGATATCCTCCACCTCCTGCGCGCCGATGATCAGTTTGCCGGGGGCAAAGCGGATGCAGGAGCGATGGCAGACAGCACACATCACAGATACCTCCTATGAAATGGGATGGCGGCGGGGAGAACCGGGCTCACGCTCAGGATATAGAGATCAAAAATTCTACCTTATCCTTCGCAAGCTCCAATTCCTCCGACGTTGCGGCGGACAGCAGCGGCAGGGCAAAGGAGAGCGCCTCCGCGTCTCTGATCCCATCCGTGCTGATCTGGCAGGCTTCTCCGGTCTCCAGAACGGCTTCGATGGCCTTGTGTAAGAAGTGCAGCGTGACGCGGGCGGCATCGGTTTGGATCTGCAGGTAGGTAAAGAGGGACGGCCTGATCGCCTTGAACTTTTCAAGGAACGCATCGCCGTCCAGCTGGCAGGGGGTGGGAAGCGAGGCAAACAGCTGATCCAGGGCGTTTCCGTCGGTCGTGTCGTCCCAGGTGGACCAGGAGATGCTGCTGACGGGTCTTTCACAGATGGTCAGGCAGCCGGGAGCAAAGCGGGCGGTGGTAACAAAGCTGTCAAACGACATAGCGCGGACCTCCAGTCGAGCTCAAGGGCGGTGTTCGCCAATTTTTGACAGGAAAATCATAGCACAGCGGTATCTGAAAAACAAGGGCAACTGGCCGGGAGGAGCGGTTCCTCCCGGCCTTTGTTTCAGCTGTGGAACCCGATGGCGGACTGATCCGGGCCCTTTTCCTGAGCCAGCAGGCGGTGGGCGGCGGCCTTCAGGTCGGCGGAGCTGAGGGAGGAGGGGACCTCGGCGGCGCTGATGGTCCGCAGGGCCATCTCCTCCTTGGCGGCCTGGAACAATCGGCGGGCCTCCCGGCCGTTGCCGAAATCGTCCCCCTTGCGGCGGCGCAGGGCGCTGAAGAAGCGGCCGCAGATATCGGCGGCATCCTCCGGCAGGGTCAGGCGCTCCTTGTCCGCGAAGGTGCGGAAGATGTCGAAAAGCTGACCGTCCTCATAGCCGGGAAACTCCAGCACCTGGGCCACCCGGCTGGACAGGCCGGGGTTGGAGGAGAGAAGCTTCTTCATCTCCTCGGGGTAGGTGGCGAAGATGACCATGGTCTCCGGCTCCAGTTCCATGTGGCGCACCAGGGCGTTGACGGCCTCCGCGACGTAGATGTCCTGCCCGTCTTTGCCTTCCAGCAGGGCGCCCGCCTCGTCGATGAACAGCACGCCGCCCTTGGCCCGCTGGAACAGCTCCGCAATCATGGGGCTGGTCTGGCCCAGGAAGGAACCGATGAGCTGCTCCCGGCCCGCCTCTACGAAGCGGCCGGTGCCGCAGCCCTCCTCCCGCAGAATCTGGGCCGCCAGCCGTGCGGTGACGCTCTTGCCGGTGCCGGGAGGGCCGGAGAAGGCCATGTTGCGGCAGGAGGGGGCGATCTCCACGCCGCTCAGACGGCGGCGGTCCTCCATGGCGGCGGAGGCCAGCAGGCGGTCCAGGGCGTCCTTCACGCCGTCCAGTCCCACCATGGACTTCAGGGCCTCCCGGCCCTGAACGGACTGGGAACGGCAGGGGCGGAACAGCAGGTCGGCGGTCTCCAGGGGCTTGCGGCCTTTCCGCTGGGCGGCGCGCCGCAGCAGCAGCTCCAGGTCGCTTTCCTGGAACGCTGCGCCCCGGTAGCGTCGCAGCTGGGCAATGGCCTTGTCCAGGTCGGCGGCGGGGGACAGGGTCAACAGCGAATCCTCCGCCATGCGGGCCAGCAGGCGGTGCAGGTAGGACTGGTCTGCCTGCCCCACCCGGCAGGTCTGGAAGCCGTAGGTGAAGCGCAGCTCCTCCAACAGCGTCAGGTCGGTCTGGCTGGCTTTGACAGCCACGAAGATGTCCTGGGGGTCGTCCTGCTCCAGAAAGGCGTCCACCTTGTCCACCACGCCCTCGGAGAGGACGGGACCGGATTCGGCGGCGATGAGGATACCGGCGCTCTCCAGTCCCACCAGGTCCAGCTGCTTGGCTTCGGCCTTGGCCTGGGCGATAGCCCCGGACCTGCCGGGGAGCTGACCGTCCTGGGCGATGGTGTGATCCAGCAGGGCGGGGGAGACCACCACAAGGGCATTCTTCACGGCCTTGGCCGGGCAGTCGCCGTCCTCTAGGTCGATGTCGTCCAGGTCGAAGTCGTCCCAATAACTGTCGGCGGCGGGGGCGGTGCGGCTCTTCCGGCCCTTGCGGGACAGGGCGGTGAGGTAGACGGCGGCCTGGCGGAGGTAGTAGTCGTTCTCGCCCAGCAGCACCACCCGGAAGCCGCTGTCGCCCTTGCGGCCCATCAGCGTTTCCAGGGAGATCTGGCTGAACTGGGGAGCGGACTGAAAGGCCTCGATCAGCTGGTCGGCGGAGTCCCGCTCGGGGACGGTGCAGTAGGCCAGCTCCCGGCGGGGGGCGTTGGAGAGGCGGCGCAGGGGCACGGTGCGGCAGAGGGGAGCGGCCTTGGGGGTCTCGTTCCGGGGGGCGGTCATTGTCTGTTTCATCGGAATAATCCTCCTCATTACATGTAGGTGTCGGGATTGCCGGACGCCTGGGCCAGCTGGGCGTCCAGCTCCCTGGCGGAGGCGGTTGGGTCGAAGGAGATATCTTGGAAGAGCTTGCGGAACTGGGGGTCGGGGCTGCAGGCCAGGACGTCGGTCATGGCCCGGCTGGTGCACAGGCCGTTGAACAGAAATTCCAGGTGGGGCTGGTCCGCCAGCGCCTTGCGGCACACGGAGATGAGGTTGGAGAGTTGCTGGGCCAGGGTGTCATAGGCCTTCATCCGGGGCTCCTTCAGCACCTGGTCGAACTGTGTTTTCAGGGCGTCCATACCGCCGCCCTTGGCAACGATGGACACGCAGTCCAGCAGGAACTGGCGGGCGGGGCGGTCCTCCATGGCCTCAGCGGTCTTCAGCAGCCGCTGGTCCAGCTCCATGCCGGGATCCTCCGCCAGCTCCCTTTTGACGGCGCTGAGGGTCTGATGGACGATGGCAGTGGTGGCGTCCAGCGCCAGGGCGTCCTCGGCGCCGGTCTGCACATGGTGCAGCAGGGCGGAGACCATGCCCCAGGCCCGCTCGAAGCTCATGTCCCGGATGGCCGCCACGGCGGCGGGGTCCCGCTCCAGCGTCTTCTCCACCAGCCCGGAGGAGATGATGGCGGCGTACTGGGTGTAGTAGCTGAAGAAGGAGCGGGCCACGTCCCCGGCCTGGATGTACTGGGCCACCAGCGCCAGGTCCGGCGTCTCGTGGGCCAGCTCCAGCTCTGTCAGCATGATAGACAGGTCCTCCCAGCCCCGGGCGGTGGTCAGGGCGGTGCCGCTCTCGTCCCGGCGGTAGACGTAGAAGTGGTCCCGGTGGTTGTCCAGATAGGACAGCACCACGGGGTGGACGGCGCGGCTGACCATGTAGGCCCGCCAGGCGGCGTAGTCCGGCTGGATGTGCAGCACCCGCATCCGGTCGGCGGTGACGGCGTCCAGGTCGGAGGCGGCCCGGTTGTACTCCGTGGGGTTGCCCGCCAGCACCAGCATCCAGCCGTCGGGGATGGGGTGGGGGCCGAAGGACTTGTCCTGCAGGAGCTGGAGCATGATGGGCCGGAGGGATTCGCTGGCGCAGTTAAACTCGTCCAGGAACAAAATGCCCTCGGTCTTGCCGGTCTCCGCCATGACGCGGTGCACCTGGGCGATGATCTCGCTCATGGTGTACTCCGTCATGGAGCAGGGCTTGCCGTTTACCTCACCCTGCACCAGGCGGGGCAGGCCGATGATGCTCTGCCGGGTGTGGTGGGTGATGGAGTAGGACAGGAAGGCAAGGCCGGCCTCCTCCGCCGCCTGACGGACGATCTCCGTCTTGCCGATGCCGGCGGGGCCCATCAGGCACAGGGGGCGGGCGCGGCGGCGGTCCATGCAGTAGCGGCCCAGCCGGTCCTTGCGGAAGTAGACCCGCACGGCCTGGGCGATGGCCTTTCGGGCCTGGGCGATGGTGACAGATTCGATGACCTGGGATTTCATGGCGTATTTGCCTCCTTTAAAGTAAATGTGTCCTTATCCAGATACAGGCGGGTGATCCAGCCGATGCTGTCGATGAAGCCGCCGTGGTTCTCCTTTGGGATGAGGAAGGCGGTGGGGTAGTCGGTGGGGGTGTCGGGGAAGGTGCCATAGCTGTCGGACAGGTACAGCAGCCCCCGCACCCGGGGCAGGGTGCCGTCCCGGCGGCGCTCCTCCACCCGGTCGAACACGGGGCGGAAGTCAGTGCCGCCGAAGCCGTGGGCGGTGAAGCTCTGGAACAGTTCCTCCACCTGCTCCGGGGTTTCCAGTAGCAGCTCCTGCTGAATTTCGGTGTCGCACTGGAGAAACAGCACCCGGAACCGGGAAGCGCTTCCGGAGATGTCCCGCAGGATGCCGAGGGTCTCTTTGAGGAACCGCTTGCACACCTCGCCGCTGCAGGAGCCGGAGGTGTCCAGCGCGATGACCAGGTCGTCCGGCAGGGGCGGTTCGCTAAGCTCCGAGGGCTCCAGCAGAGGGATGTCGCCGTAGTATTCCAGCCCCAGGTGATACCAGCGCACGTCGAAGGAGTCCGGGTCCAGCAGCATCCGCTCCTGGGGGGCGGCGAAGCGCCGGAGAAAGTGAGCATAGGACATGCCCCGGTCAGGGACGGAGAAGCTCTGCGCCAGCAGCCCGGCGGCGTCGCCGGGGAGCTTCCCACCTCTGCCGTTCAGCATGGACTGGCGGAGCTGATCCCAGTTGGGAGAGCCGCCCGATGCCGGCGTCCCGCCGTCCTGCCCGGAGGATGTGCCGCAGCCCTGGGCGGCGGGGGGCGGCGTCCAGAGGGCGTGGTCGTCAAACCGGGCCGCCTTGATGAGGGAGGAAGACCTTTGCTCTTGCCCGGTGGACAGCGATTCGTACAGGGGACGCAGGTGCTCAAAGCCTCTGTAAGAGTTGCCCCATCCCTTTTCCAGCTTCGGATCGACGAAGGAGAGACCGTAGATGGCCTCGGCGAACTGGGCGGCCTTCAGGTCGGCGGCCGCGTCAAAGTTTTTGGCGTTTGGGAAGGTGGGCCGCAGTTCCAGATGCCCCAGCAGGCAGTGGGATGTGATGTGGAGAATCTGTCTGGCCAAGGCGTCGTGGTCCTTTCGGAAATCGTTCAGCACCCGCTGGGGGTAGAACCACAGGAAACGGCCGTCGGTGGACAGGGGGCCGGGGGTAGGCCGGACCTTGTCCGGCATGGCGTAGACGCTCTCCAGCAGGACGGGCGAGATGTGGGTGAGGCGGCGGCGGGAGTAGAGCAGCAGCTTCCGGGCCAGAGCCTCCATCTCTTCGGGAGTCTGTTCAAAGTGCATACTGTGCCTCCTTTCGGATGTAGGGCAGGATGAAGTTCCGCCTGCTGGCCGGGAGCTGCTGGCAGGCGTCCAGCAGCTGCTGAGGGGATTCCTCCGCCAGCAGTCCGCCGGGCCGCAGCAGGCGGGGCATCTGGTCCTCCGGTCCCACCAGCAACACGGCGGCTGCCGCGGGGCTGATGCGGTCAGGATCCACCGCCCCGGTAAAGGCCACCCGGTCCAGCACCTGGCGGAGGTCCTCCTGCGGCAGGCTGGTGAGAGGCGACTGGGCGCCCCGGTCCAGGGCCGGGATCAGGCGGCTGCCCAGCCGCTGGTCCCAGCGGGGGAAAAAGTTGCTGTCCAGCGTAACGGGGATGTTCATGGCCTGAAAGGGAAAAATCACCGGCTCGCTGGGCGGCATGTTGACATAGGGCAGCTGGGGGAGGACCACCGGGCCGTCCGCCAGCCGCTCCACCCAGCGCGTCAGGGCGGGATCCGGCTCCGGGAGGGCCAGGGCCGTCACCGCCACGGAGGTGCGGAGCACCGGTTCCTCCAGCGTCTCGGGGTGGGTCTCCAGAAAGCTGAGCAGGAAGGACAGGCGGCCCTGCAACTCCTCCTGCTCCCAGGGGGAGTCCCGCCCTGTCAGGAGGGGGGACTGTCCGCAGGCGGCGAGGAAGCTTCTGGCGTCGTCCATTTCACCGTCCGACAGGGGGCGCTCCCGGCAGATGCGGGCCGCCAGAGCGCCGTTGCCGCAGTCCAGAGCGTGGCGCAGCCGGAGTTGCGGCGGGATGGGAACGGGCTCAAAAAACGGGATGGCTGACATGCCCATCAGCTTGATTGCCAGCCTCTGGCAGCACCATTCCAGCAGGGGATTGGGGCTGTTCTCCCGCAGGCCGCCCCAGACCTCCAACATGGGCGGCGTCAGAGATACCTCCAGCCCGGGAACATCCAGCAGCGTTTCCAGGGCGAGCAGTGACTGGTTGGTGAAGGCGGCTTCCAGCGGCGAATCCTGCCCGTCCGGGCCGGGACCGGGGTCGGCCCCCCGGCGCAGCAGGACCTCCAGCGCTGTGTCCTTATCGTAGGCGGCGGCTGCCGCCAGCAGGGACGTGACCTTGCCCACGCCCTGAAACTGGAACTCCCGGATGGGGGGACAGTGGTCCAGCACGGTCTCCAGCAGCCGTTCCGTTCCGCTCAGGGCGCACAGGCAGGCGGCCATGGCGTCCTGGGGGGACAGGAGGTGGGTCAGCTTCTTCAGGCGGCTGTAAGAGCCAGGGTAGTTGAGGTGGTACAGGGCGTCGATGAGCTCCGGCTCCTGCAGCGCTTCGAAGCGGCCCGTGGTCTTGACGGGGAGCAGGCGGCCGAACAGGCTGACCGCCGGGCGGCCGCTGAGCTGGCTGAGAATATCGGCGTCAAACAGGGCGAAGGATGCGGGATCAGGTTTCATGGGTGAGACCTCCTGACTGGTTTTCTTGAGCCCATGATAAGGCAGGCGGCTGTTCAAATTTGGTAAGCGGCCTCAGGACGGAAGATTTTCATGGAGGGAGACGCCGCCGAACAGCTCCAGCGCCTGCTGACAGTCCTCCTGCCCGGACAGCAGGGCGCAGTCCATGGGAGACACCGGCAGGATCTTACCGTTGAGAAGCTTGATATAGCTCCAGCTCTCCGGTGTGTCCAGGCCGTTAGGGTCTGCGCCCAGGTCCAGCAGGGCCTCCAGACAGGTCAGGGAGCCGGTCAGGGCGAAGAGGCAGGCGGCGCTGAGGCGGGCGTCCTTAGAATAGGTGCATTCCTGTAAAACCTCCTGGGTAAAGGGCGGCTGGACAAAGCCTTTGATCAGCGTGGGGGTGAGGCTGTATAGCTGGCTGTTCAGAAACAGGCTGGGGGACCGGGGATAGAGCAGCTCCACCATGGGCGAGGCGTGGACGGAGCTGATCTCGCTTAAAAGCTCCCCGGGACGCAGCTCCCGGCCCCGCCGCAGGAGGTCGTCGAAATTCCGGATATACATCTGGGGAAGGTTTTCCTCAAGCCAGCGGAGGGTGACCCGCCATTCCATTTCTTCCTGGTTCTCGCCGCCGTTCTGCCTGTACCAGGCGAAGCGGTCGGATGCGTTGACATCAAGGCTATTACGGTCTGAGAGTTTAGAGAACATAGGAGACCTCCTTGCGGATATTCAGCAGATTCAGAAGCGGCAGTGTCTGCTCGGCGGGGACGTCGGGGACGCTGTTCAGATAGGCGGCCACCATGGCGGGGTCCTCGGTTTTCAGGACCTGGGCGGCACTGGGCAGGTGGAGCAGATGCTCCACCGTCATACCCGCGCCGCCCGGCGGGGGAGACAGCAGGTTCAAAAGCGAGGCCGCAAGACCGCTGAGCCCGCCCTCCGGAGGCGACCCGGTGATGCGGAAGTGTTCCAGCGCTTCCTCAAGCTGCCCAATAGGCGTCTTCTCCGGGACCCGGCAGCGGTCCAGCGGCAGGGAAAACTGCTCCGCCAGCTCCAGCATGCTGTCCCGCCGGTTGTTGTGGCACCAGGCCTCCCAGAGCACGTCGCCCAGCAGCGCCGGGTCAACGAGGGCAAGCAGCAGGTCGCCGATTCCCTCCGGGGCGCTGTGGTAGTTCTCCGCCAGACGCAGCGCCAGAGAGCGGGAGATGTTGGGATTGCGCCGCAGCACCGGCAGGAGCAGGGGGTGGTCCAGCTCCGGGCCGAAGTCCCCCGGCTGCAAAAGCTCCTCCAGAGGCGTGTCCAGCCGTGCGGCCACCAGCGTTTGGGTCTCGTTTCCCGGCGTGATGGCCAGCGCCCGGCGGACGGCGGGATTGACCGTGACCTCCGGTTCCTCCAGCAGCCGCAGGGCGCAGCGCTTCGCGTTGCAGAAGATGGCGGCGGACAGGGGGTCGGCGTTTAGCAGCACATGGCTGCTGTCGTCCGGGGCAGGGATGCCTCGGAAAATCTGGCGCAGGCTGTACGACGGGGAGTCCAGCGCCCCCATGGTGACGCCGCCCATCAGCAGGTCGCTGACGATGTTCCAGCGGTCCCGCCGGAAGTTAAAGTCCGCCGGAGTTCCCCGGCGCAGCAGAACCTCCAGGGCGGGCAGGTCGTCCAGAGCGGCGGCGATCATCATCAGCGAGCCGCACAGCCGCAGCCGCAAACCCCGCTCCCGGGACAGGGTGATTTCGTGGCGCAGCCAGCAGTAGGGCCGGTCCGGCCCCAGGGCCAGGACGCGCTCCAGCAGGTCCGGCGCCCATTGCAGCGTCAGCAGGGCGCAGCGCCCGGTCTCCTCCCGGGTGAGGGAGGGGGTTTTGTCCAGCAGGGCCAAGGCCGCCCGGCGGTTCTTGGCCCGCAGGGCCATCCACAGAGGCGAATCGGGGTGGGCGTCCATCTCCCAGCGGGGATAGGACGGCGGCGGGTCCAGGTCCCGCTTCCAGGCCTTCCGCAGATGCGGCTGATTCTTGGCCGGGACCTTCCAGGGCGTGGGACCCCACTTGCGGTCAAATGTCCGCTGGTCGGCCGGGGAGAGGCGGGAATATTGCTCCGTAAAGATGTCCATATGCAAACCTCCGTTTTTTGGCGTTTCGCTGTGTCTGTCCGCATCATACCAGCGGGGGTTTTCCAAATTTGGCAAGGCCGTGGGTTTTGCCGGTTTCGATGCCTACTCAAATTTGAAAAGGGCTTTCCGGTAAAATGGCCACAGAGAAAACCGCGGAGGAGGATATCAATGAGACTGCAAAAGCGGATAGAGGAGATCGGAGAGCACCTGCGGCGGTTCGCCGCCGAGGAGGAGATTTTGACGGCGGCGGGACTGGGCCGCTGGGAGCGGGTCTTCGCGCGGCTGGACGCCATGGACCGGCCCATGGACCGGGACGCGGCGGGGCAGTGCCTGGAATGGGCGCTGCACAACGCCCCGGCTCCGGTTTTTGCGCGGCTGCTGGACAGGCTGCCGGGGGGAGAGTATGTGGGGCGGGCCTTTATCCGGAGGATGCCCGGAGGACGCCGGACGAACCACTGCACGGAGGTGCGGGGTTCCCTGACCCTGCTGGCGGCGGCCTGCGGCAAGCGGGAGCACCTGAAATGTCTGCTGGACCGGGGCTGGGACGTAAATAGCGCCTCGCCGGACGCAGCCCGGAGCCTGCGGGCCCGGGTCTCCGGGCATTACGTCCATCAGATGGTGATGCCCATGCCCGGCGAGCCGTACTCCGCCCGGCACGAGAGCATGCTGCGGGTCATGGAGGAGAACGAGATGGGGCTGCCGGCCCAATTTTACCGGCTCACCTTTTGGGGGGCTACGCCCCTCGCCGCGGCCGTAGCCTGCGGCAGGACGGGCTGCGCCCGGCTGCTGATGGCCCGGGGCGCGTGGCGGGAGGAGGCCCCCTCCGTTGCCCGGGCACTGATGATGCGGGACCGGGAGGAGGACGGGCGGTATCAGGCTTGCCGCAGGGCGGTGCTGGCGGAGGGCGGCGTGCCCCGGCCCATGGCGCTTTGGGCCGTTATCCAGAACTGTTCTCCGGAGCAGCTGGACGAGGAACTGCGCCGCCTTCCATACAGCGCCGGGGAGCTTGCCGAAGCAGTCTGCGGGCTGTTGGGGGGCGGCCAGATGTCTCCGGGAATCTGGTGGGAGGATCGGAAAGAGGACGACGCCCGGCTGCGGGTCCTGGCGCGGCACGCGCCCAGTGTGTTCCGGCAGGAGAAGCAGGCCAGCCTGCTGCTGCGCTGGGGCATCGTGCATGATGAAAGCGAGGAACTGCTGGACTTCTTGACGGAGCTGCTGCCGGAGCGGGTGAACCTCTCCCTGCTTCAGGAGACCCTGCTATTCCGCCCCGTAAAAAAGGTGTGCGCGCTCCTGCACCGGGCGTGCCAAGGGCGGACCTGCGTGATGGACCGGGACAGCGTGCCTCCCCGCACGCCGCCGCTGGTCCTGCAGACGCTGCTGAAATACGTGACTTTTCTGCCACCGTCCTCCGCCCGGGGTGTCAGCGGCCTGTCCCGGAGCCTGCTGTCCTGTGGCAATCTGCGGCTTATCCGTAAGGCGCTGGAGTCCGGCACCATCCCACCGGAGGAGGATACCGGGGACCTGCTGCGCTGCCAGGAGAAGGACGGCGCGCCGAAGGCAGTGCGGGCGCTGCTGCTGTCCGTCCGCCGTCCCGGCGGAGCGGGGGTGAGGCCCGAGCCGGGGAAGGTCTTATCCGGCGGGCTGCTGTTCCGCTGGCTGCCGGAGGAGAACCGGAGCTATCTGGCGCTTCTGGATCGGGACTGCCCGGAGGCGGAGGAGCGGGAGCTGGTGGCCCGGGGACTGTATGAGGGCCGGAGGGACCTGACCTGGGAGACGAAGGATGGCGTCTGGCACGCCAATTCCCCTCTGGCGCTGATGTGCTTCGCGGGCCGCGTCCGGGGCGTGGAGCGCTGGGTGCGCTGCGGCCAGAAGGATGTGCTGCGGGAAATCTACACTCTGCGGCCGGAGGGGAAGGACTATGAGCTGGCGGGCACGGGCCTGTGCATCGCCGCCTTCGCCGGGCAGCGGCAGACGGTGGAGACGCTGCTGGAGCTGGGCGCGGAGGCGGAGGAACAGCACATGGGGATGCCCGGGCTGCTGCGATTGTCCGGCGGGGAGCGGGAACTGCCTGTGACGCCGCTGCTGGCGGCGCTGGTGCGGGGGCGGTGGGAAACCGCCCGGCTCCTACTGGACCACGGTGCTGTCTGCGACCTGGGACAATCCGCCGTGAAGGCGCTCTGGCGGGTCTTCCGGCAGGACGACATGACGGAGGCCGTGGAGCGGCACCTGCATGGTTACATTTCCCGAAGGGGAACCCGGGCCGTCTTGACGGCAAAGCGGGCATGACCTTATAATGGCAGTACCAGGAAACCTGAGACGGGAGGGATGACCCTGTGAAACAAGACTGCGTAGAACTGCTGGCGGAGGCGCTGAAAAGACACGCCCCGGAGGAGACCATCCTGGTGACGGCCAGCCGGGCGGAGGGACGGCGTATGCTGTCCGAGCTGGCGGCTGAAGGGCATATTTTGGTGGGAGTCCGGGCGGAGACGCCGTATTCCCTGGCGGAGGAGCTCTGCGCGCCGTGGATGTCCCTGCCGGGCGCATCTACCCACGTACTGGACGAGCTGGAGGGCGCGGAGCTGGTGCGGAGCTGTATGGATGAGACCAACGGGATGTACAGCGGTGCCCATGCAAAGACGCCCCGGGCCACCCGCGCCTTTTTCCGCACCTTTATGGAAATGGATCTGGCGGAGATACCGGAGGAAGCGGGAGACAGTGATAAGCTGCAGGAGCTGCGGAAGCGCTACGTCCAGAAAAAAACAGCATGGCAGTTCAAGGACCGGGGCGACCTGTTCCGTATGGCGCTGATCGCGGCGGGCAAGGAGAACTGCCCCCTGCGTCGCGCCCACTTCGTGGCGCCGGGGGATTACGCTCCCGCGCCCCTGGAGCGGAGGCTGCTGGAGCTGCTGACATCGGACTCCGGGCTGGAGGTGGTGAAGCTGCCATGCGCCGCGGGCGTGGACCTGCCTGTGGGCGCGCTTGCGGAGGATCTGCCCCGGGTGGACGCCGTGGGTGCGGTGCAGCAGGCGAATGCCCGCTTCGCGGCCTGCCGGGGCATGGAGACCGAGGTGCGCTTCCCCCTCCGGGACATGCTGGACAAGCAGCTTCTTCTGGAGGACTGTGCGGTGGTCTGCCTGTCCTCCGCGTACCTCCAGCCGCTGTATGAGGAGGCACGGCGGTTTGGTTTCCCCGTTACCGTGGGCGGCGGTCTGCCCATGACGGGCAGCCTGCTCTACACGACGCTGAAGCAGGTGCGGGACCTGCCGCTGTCTGATTTCAACGCTGAGGAGGTCTGCGCCCTGCTGGAGAGCGGCGGCTGCAGGCCGGAAAAGCGGATGAGGCTGGCGGACAGGATCCGCCGCAAAAAAGTGGGCTGGGGCAGGGAGCGCCTTGAATTAGCCTGCCGCTATGACCCCGCCGAGAGCGGATATCCGGGAGAGGATGTGCTGGAGAGCTGGAAGCGGTTTTTGACGCTGCTGGCGGCGGTGGCGGAGCCTCCCCGGGACGGGAAGCTGGCGGACCGGAAGAAAGACCTGCTGGACTTCCTTGGCTTCTGCAATCACATCGGCCCGCAGGAGGCGGCGGCCTATGCCAAGGCAAGGGACCTTGCCGGGCACATCATGGGCCTGAACAGCGGCGAGACGGCGCTGGAACGGCTGCTGGGCATGATGGAGACCACCTCTTATTTCGGTGGCAGCCCGGAGCCGGGGAAGCTGTACTGCGCGCCGCTGTCCCAGGCGGCCTTTACGGGCCGTAAGCGCCTGTACATATTGGGCTTCTCCCGCTATGCCATGCAGGGCAGCCTGCGGGAGTCCCCCATTTTGCTGGACCGGGAGCGGGACGTGTTGGGCGGTCTGAAGACCTCCATTCAGCGGGGACAGGAGCGGGAGTTCCGCCTGCTGACGCTGCTGGTGCGTCACGGGGGCAAATTGGTATTGTCCTTCCCGGACTTTGACAGCGACCGGATGCTCCCCCAGGAGCCGGAGCCTTTCTTCCGGGACGCCTCCGGCGGACATTGGGAGACCGTAGGCTATATTCCGCAAACGGACGTCCTGCCGACGGACAAGCTCCTGCAGGAGAGCGCGGTGCGGATCGAGGGACCGCAGGTCCATGGCGAGGGGAGCGGCGAGACATTCCAGCTCCACCCCATGATGACCCGGCGGGACCAGCTGCAGGCGATGGAGTTCTCCGCCACCATGCTGGAGGATGTGACCCGCTGCCCCTATGCCTTCTACCTCAAGCGGATGCTGAAGGTCCGCGCCCCCCAGCCGGTAAAGCGCCGGGAGGACCGCTGGCTGAACTCCGCGGAGATCGGCAGCTTCTGCCACGCCGTTCTGGAGGAATATTACAAGCTGGATCAGCAAAGGAACTGGGAGGACATTTTCGAGGAGAGATTTCCCGGGCTGAGGGATGTGGCGCCGCTGCCCCGTCCGGAGCTGGAGCAGGAGACAAGGGAGCAGATAAAACTGTTTCTGGAGCGCGCCGTGGATTGGACGGCGAAGGAGCGGCGGAAGGTCCTGGAGACCGAGAAGAAGTTCTCCGGCCAGCAGATGACGTTCGGCCAGCGCTGGACGCTGCGGATGCAGGGCAGCATCGACCGGGTGGATCAGCTGCAGGACGGCACGATTGCCGTGCTGGACTACAAGACCGGAGACCCTGAGAAAATGAAAGACGAGATGGACCGCCACTGGCAGCACTATCTCTACTCCCTGGCGGAGGAGCAGATCACGCCCGGCCGCCAGGTGAAAAAGGCCGGATACCTCTTCCTGCGGGAGGAGGCGGAGCTGGTGGAGATGAAGGAGGACGAGACCATGCGCAACACCTGCGGCCAGCGCATCGCCTGGATCCTGGACCGGCTTGCCGCGGAGGGCGGAAGACCGGACTGCATGCCCTGTTATAAGGAGAAGAAAACAGCCAAGCTCCCAGGCGAGATGAGGACGGGCGCTGTCAGAGAGGCTCAGAAAGCGTGTAAAAATTGGTGCGAATTTGCCGGTATTTGCCCGGAACAGGAGGGCTAATGATGACAGAAGACGAGAAGAGAGCCCTGCTGGAAGGCAGTGGGTTTACTCGAGAGGGTTTTCAGAAGAAGAGCCGGAACTATCTGGTGGAGGCCGGCGCCGGCGCCGGAAAGACCACGCTCATGGTGCGGCGCATCGTGAACCAGCTGGTGACGGGGTACTGCGAGCCGAAGGAGCTGGTGGCCATTACCTTTACAAACAAGTCCACGCTGGAACTGCGAAAAAAGCTGGATGATGAGCTGTGCCAGCGCCGCGACATGGCGAAGGCCGGCGGGGACGAGACTCTGCGGAAACGTTTGGAGGTTCTGATACGCGAGAGCGGACAGATGCAGGTGAGCACCATCCATAGCTTTTGCCAGACCATGCTGGAGGCCATGCCCTTTGCATCTCCGCTGGGACTGGATATGCAGGTGGAGGAGGACGATACGCCTGAGGCAAAGGCGTATCTGCGCCGCCGCCTGCAGGAGAAGAACACGACCCTGTTCCGTGACGCTCAGGAGATGGGGGTGTCCCCGGCGCAGCTGGAAAAGTGGTTCCTGGAGCTGCGCGGCAATGGCGAGGCGGAGCTTCAATACTGCCAGGACCCGGCGAAGCTGGGGCAGTGGGACAGCAGCGTCCGGAGGTTGGCCGTGGACCTGCAAAAGACGCTGCATGACATTGGCGTTGAAGAGCCGGTCCTCGAGCCTGCGCTTCAAAGGACCGTGGACATGAACCCGGTCGCCTTTGCCGCGGACCCAGCAGCCATTTGCCGTCTGGCGTGGCAGGCGCTGTACATGCCGGAGAAATGGTGGAACACCCGCAATAATCAAAGCAAGAAGTTCCGGGATTCTGAAACGGGCGACGCCGTGGACAAGGTATGGAACGGCCCCAAGGCGCAAGCCCTGCGGGAGGCGGCGGGGCCACTGCTCCACAGCCGCCTGATGAAGGACATGGACGAACTGCTGCGGGATTACCGGGCCGAGCAGACAAAGCGGCACACCGCCACCTATGACGGCCTGCTGCTGCGCTGCCGGGATATGCTGCGGGACGACCGGGAGGCCCGGAGCTATTTCCACCAGCGCTACAAGGTGCTGTATGTGGATGAGATGCAGGACACGGACCCCGTGCAGACGGAGCTTTTGTTCTACCTGACCACCGACGAACAGAGCTTTGATGAGACCGACTGGCGCAATTGCCGCCCCGTGCCCGGCAGCCTCTTTCTGGTGGGCGACCCCAAGCAGGCCATCTACCGCTTCCGGGGCGCGGACATCGGCGTGTACAACACTCTGGAGAAATTGTTCCAGAGCGAAGAAGACCTTGCTGCCAACGGCCCGGCTACCGGGACCGTGGGCGAAAAGGTCACGCTGCGGTACAACTTCCGCAGCGCGAAGGAGATCTGCGACCTGGCGGACAGGGTGTTCGACCCGAATGCCGGCGCTTCGGGGGCTGTCGGGTTCACGGGGGGGACCTACCAAGCCCGCTACGTGGCTATGGACGCCCGGCACGGCGCCTGCTCCTTGGCCCGGACGGTATCCTATCCGACCTTCCAGATGTACGGGGAGAGCTTGGATCCGCATCAGGTGGCAAGCTTTATCCGCACGATGATCGACACGGGCGCCCCGGTGGGCAGCGACCCAGGGAAAGGGCCCCATGCCGCGCGGCCCGGGGATTTTCTGGTCCTGACCAGCAACAGGAGATCGGTAGAGGAGTATGTAAGCGCGCTGAAACAGGTGGGCGTCGATGTGGAGGCCTCCGGTCAGCAGGCCTTTTCCGATATACCGCCCATTGCCTGCGGCGTTCTGCACCTGCAGTCGATGCTTGCGCCCCGGGATGACCGTCTGCTCATCAGGGTGCTCAGAGGGTGCTACCCAGGGCCGGCCACCGAAGATGAGATGCTTCGCAAGCTGATGGTGCGGACGGGCAAGGGTTCTCTGACGGGCCTGCTGTATCCGAAGCAGATGGCGGATATCCGTCTTGCGCTGGAGGCGGAGACGCCCCGGGATGAAGGATTGCTGAAGCTGTGCGCCATTTTGGAGGAGATCGCCCGTCTCCGCCGCATGGTGGGCACCCTGCCTGCCATGGCGGTGCTTGAACATCTGATGGAGGGCGGCTACGGCCTCTGGAAGGGCATGGCGGAGACAGACCTGTCCCGGCGCAGACAGATATACGCCGCTGTACAGCAGTATCTGAATCTGGTGCGCGGCTCCGGGGAACGGAGCTTCCCGGCGTTGGCGGCCTGTGCCATTGCGTGCGCGGAAAAAACGTACGAGCGGGAATTGGAGTTGGAGCCGCGGAAAAACGCCGTGCGCGTCATGAATCTCCACAAGGCCAAGGGCCTGGAGGGGGAGGTCGTGATCCTCGCCAACGGCTGGCGGAAAACCGACATTCCCCCCCAGCGCCACATATCCCGCGGCGGCACGGTGAAAGAGTATGCCGCCCTGCATCCGCAGACGTGGGACGGCGGAAAAGGACCGAGGGATGCCGATTTTGCCGTGGCCTGGCCGGAAAAGTGGGAACAGCAGAAGAAAGAGGAGCGCCAGTATCTGGAAGCGGAGTATGCCAGATTACTGTATGTGGCGGCTACCCGCGCAAAGACGATGCTTGTGGTATGCAGCGGCCCGGAATATTTTGCCGGGGATGGGGCGGGCTATCTGCCCTACTGGAAGCCGCTGACGGACCGGATGAAAATGGCGGACGAGGATGACGCTATGTTCGGCGCGGCCTTTGGGGCGCTGCTGAACGGGCAGCTGACGCAGGCTTCGGCCGCACTGGGGCAGAAACCGCCCACGCCTCCGCAGGCTGTCTCCGTGGAGCCGGATGTGATGGAGGAGCAGCTGGAGGCCGATTCCACCAAGCTGGCGGAAAACCGCGTTTACGCCATCACCCCCAGCCGCCTGGAGCATCAGGCCCGGAGCGTGGTCAACCGCCCGGACGAAGCGGAGCCGGAGGAGGCGGAGGAGACCGCCGCTTCCGCACCCGCCCCGGAGGACGAGGAGAAAGATGAGGAACTCACCGCTCCGGCGGAGGACGGCGAAACCGCTTCCCCGGCGGAGGCGTCCGGTGGGCCTTACGGCCCCGACTGGGGCACCATCGTCCACCGGGTGATGGAGCTGGCCGTTCGGAGCGGCGAGACCGATTCGGAGAAGCTGCTGACGTTTGCCCGGCAGGCGGTGTTCGAGACGCTGCCGGAGGGCACGGTGACGGAGAAGCAACTGAAGATGCTGGGCCTCACGGAGGACGGTAAAAATCCCATGGAGCACCTTGCCCAGCAGGCCGCCGGGGCCGCGTCCTTCCTGTCGGATGAAAACAGCGGACTGCGGCGGAAGATGCGGGGGGCGCGCTGCTTCCCGGAGCTGCCCTTCTTCCTGCGGGCGGAAAAGGACGATGAACAGACCGGAGAGCTGTACCGCCACCTGTCCGACCACATCACCAGCGACGCCGCCCGGGATCGGGTATTGGACGTGCAGGGCGTCATCGACCTGGCCATCCTGGCGGAGGACGGCTGGTATGTGGTGGACTACAAGACCGATAAGCGCCTCGACGGCGAGGACGAGGAGGCCTTCCGCCAGCGGCTGAGAGGGGAGTACACCCCTCAGATCACCGCCTATGCCCGGGTGCTGGAGCGGCTGGGGCAGGGCCCGGTGAAGGGCGCGTACCTATGCTCTGTCCCGCTGGGCGGAGAGCTGATCGAACTGGATATCGCGCCGGAGACTCTCTGAGATTCGCAAAGACAAAACCACCTGTCACACTGGTCGTGACAGGTGGTTTTTCTGGGTGCGCCCGGCATGGGCGAAATCTAACGGGTGAAAGTCCCGAGCGCGCCCGGTGGTGGGAAGCGCATAGCTGAACAACAAGGGTGTCCCTGGTGACGGGGAATCCGAAGGAAGTTGTAAGCAAACCCTTGGCCTGACGAACAGGAATCGCATCAGGCGGATACTTGGGACGAGGCTCCACAGTAAGCTGAAGTCCAATAACCACACGGAACCAGTAAACGTAAATGCGGCAGGTAGGGGAAAGATTTCGCTCTTACCCGGGGAGATCTTGCAGGCGCATGGAATAGACATATTCGAAAAAAATGCGTAGTAACAACGAACTGCAAGCCCGATTCTAAAATGCTCTATTACAAACGAGAGACTCGCACGAGCCGGATACTACAGCCTATCCGACAGGTACGAGTCCCTGCACTCATGCGATTGAACCGCCGTATAGGGAACCCTACGTACGGTGGTGTGAGGGGACGGGGCTATCGGCCCTTACCTACTCGATTATTTCGGGAAACTTTTACTGGGGGAAAATCGCGGTTTCGATCTTCTCCCGCAGCGCCTCAGCCAGCTTTCGGTGGCTCTCAGGCGAAATATGGAGCTGGTCCGCGTCCCCGCCAGCAACCAGCTCTGTTGCGTTGAATAGTGTTTCGGTGCATTCTCGTGACTTTAGTTATGAGTTAGTCGAAACTAGGGTTAATCTCTGCAATTCAGTTGTTTTTAGGGCATAAAAGCTTTTATTGATTATTCCTTCATGATTATGGTATATCGAGTTTTAGGGCGGGTTTTGATTATTGGCTTTGTGCATTATGCGAATTATGCGACAGCCCCGGTTTTTCCTTAGTGCGGACGGTCTGGGCGAAATCTAACGGTTGGAAGTCCCGAGCACGGCCAGCGGTGGGAAGCGCATAGCTGAACAGCAAGGGTGTCCCCGGTGACGAGGAATCTGAAGAAAGTTGTAAGCAAACTCTTGGTCTGACGAACAGAAATCGTATCAAGCGGATACTGGGGGTAGGATCCTAAGAAAGTTGAAGTCGGGCTAATTCCGCCCGGTGCTAACACCGGGGAAGCAGTTCGTTGAATAAAGAGCCGCCGCATTCTCGTGACTTTAGTCGTGAGTAAGGCGGCCGTTTTGCTTTGGTACAAATGTTCTATTTTGGGTTGCATTGTGATTGCACAAATGGTATAATACTATCAGGGTGATTGTATATGGAAATAAATAATTACGGACTTACATATGGTCGTGGTTATGTATATCGCCTTCAGTATCATATCGTTTGGTGCGTAAAGTACAGACGAAGGATTTTGGAAGGAGATATAGAGACTTTCCTTAAGGAAGATTTGGCCGCAACAGCAAAAGACATTGACGTTACAATTGACGCCATGGAGAGCATGCCGGACCACATTCATCTTCTCGTGAGTTGTTCGCCGCAACACTTTCTTCCGGATATCGTCAAGGTTTTCAAGGGAAACTCTGCCAGACACCTGTTTATGAGATTCCCCGAACTCAAGAACAAGCTCTGGGACGGACACCTTTGGAACCCTTCTTACTTCGTGGCCACTGTCAGTGAAAACACGACGCAGCAGGTGACGGAGTATATCAATAGCCAAAAGGTCAAGTAGAGATAGAAAGGAGGTCCTCATGAAAACCATCGTCATCAACCGTGCTATCAAGTATCGGATTTATCCAAACGAAGACCAGAAGGACCTCATAAATAAAACCTTTGGCTGTGTCCGGAAGGTCTACAATATGGGGCTGGAACTTCAGCAAGGCCTTCATACGGCTGATATGAAGTCTATGTCCCGTAATGAGCTTAATCAGTTCTGTAACCATGTCTGGAAGGATGAATTGGAATATCTCCGCGAGGTCGATAAGTTTGCCCTCACCAACAGCCTGTTCAACCTTTCTAACGCATTCAAGAACTTCTTCGATAAGAAGGGCCGCTATCCGCGGTTCAAGTCCAAGAAAGACCACAAAATGTCCTATACGACCAATGCCACCAATGGAAACATTGCTGTTGAGCGCACGGGAACGAAATGTGGGCGAATCAAACTGCCAAAGCTCGGATGGGTCGAAGCGTGTATTCACAGAGACCCGGAACCTGGGGCGGTCCTCAAGAATGCCACCATTTCCATGTCTCAGAGCGGAAAGTATTATGTGTCCATTCTCTTTGCCATAACGGTGGAAGCCGCATCTCCAGTGATGCCTGACATCAAGAAGACTCTCGGCTTGGACTATAGCAGTCCTCTGTTCTATGTGGACTCTGAAGGCTGTTCACCAGAAGTTCCGCATGCTTTCCGCAGGGTCGAGCAGAGGCTTGCTAAGGAACAGAAGCGGCTGGCCCGTATGGTAAAGGGTTCAAAGAACTATGAGAAGCAGCGGCTCTTTGTAGCCAGATTGCATGAGCGAGCATCCAATCAACGCAAGGACTTCTGCCATAAGGAAAGCAGGAAGATAGCCAATTCCTGGGACACTGTATGTGTAGAAGATATCGACTTGCGGGCAATGTCTGGAACTCTGCGGCTTGGCAAATCAACGATGGACAATGGCTTCGGGCTGTTCCGGGGATTCCTTCAGTACAAACTGGAGGAACAGGGGAAGCACTTTGTCGTTATCGACAAGTGGTATCCGTCAACGAAGACCTGTAACCATTGTGGGGCGTATGATCCTTCTGTCCAGCTTGGACAGAAGGAATGGACCTGCCCGCAATGCCACAAGGTTCTTCGGAGAGATCCTAACGCAGCCAGAAACATCCGTGACGAAGGGTTTCGCACTATCAAACGGCGGATGGAAGATATCCGGCTTGCCGTCTGATTGTGTTACATACCAAACCGGAAGGAACTCCGGGGATAGCTCGTTTTACTACGGCAGAGACGGTTACAGTCGTCCAGAAGTCCGGTTAAGCGAGAATAAAAGAGAGGGAATCCGTCTCCTTGAAGCCCGTGACTTCAGTCATGGGTAGTTCACAAGTTACATTCTATAACAGCATGATTTTCAATTTAGAAGGGTGCTGCTTCAAAATGATTTTGC
The DNA here is from genome assembly GCF_021531435.1 of Oscillibacter valericigenes. GTDB lineage: Bacteria > Bacillota > Clostridia > Oscillospirales > Oscillospiraceae > Oscillibacter > Oscillibacter valericigenes_B. The sequence continues at coordinate 19,455 of NZ_JAFBIS010000018.1, read as the reverse complement.
AGATCATGAGAGGCGGCACCCTTTTTTTGTGGCATTGCGGAGATGCCGCGCCATACGGCCTTCGCCGCCGTGAAACAAACCCCTGGCTCCTTATCAATTTTGAAAAGACCCCCGGTGTAAAATGTGCCCAGAACAAATGAATCGGAGGTAACAACCATGTTTACAATGCCCTATGTGATCGAAGGCAAGGACGGCCGCGGGTACGACATCTTCTCCCGCCTGCTGAAGGACCGCATCGTGCTGCTCACCGGCGAGGTGAACGACGAGACGTCGGCGGCCGTGGTGGCCCAGCTTCTGTATCTGGAGGCGGAGGACCCGGAGAAGGACATCTCCCTCTACATCAACAGCCCCGGCGGCTCCGTCACCGCGGGTCTGGCGATTCTGGATACCATGGAGCACATCCGCTGCGACGTGTCCACCATCGCCGTGGGCCTGGCGGCCTCCATGGGCGCGGTGCTGCTGGCGGCGGGGACCAAGGGCAAGCGCCGGGTGCTGCCTAACGCCGAGGTCATGATCCACCAGCCCCTGGGCGGCGCGGAGGGACAGGCGTCCGATGTGCTCATCCGGGCAAGGCACCTGGAGCGCGCCCGCACCCGTCTGACGGACCTGCTGGCGGAATACACCGGCAGGGACCGGGCGCAGCTGGCGGCGGACATGGATCGGGACAACTTCATGGATGCTGCGGAGAGCGTGGCCTACGGCCTGGCGGACGAGGTGGTGGACCGGCGGACCGCTCCCAGCGCCGCCTGACCGGGAAAGGAGAGCGTATGGAACTGGATATTCTGTACCGGCTGAGCATGATGGTAGGCTTTCTGATGGCGGGCTTTCTGGCTCTGGTCATAGCCGCCGTCATCGCGCTGGTGTGGCACTTCGTGAAGGTCTCTGACCGGGAGCTGGAGCAGCTGCTGGAAGGCATGGAGCGGAAGGAGAAGGACGATGGCGGAAGAGACTGAGCTGAACAGGCAGGCCGTGGAGATCATCGAGTGGTCCCGGCGGAAGCTGGCGGCGAAGCTGCCGGAATTTCTGCCCGCCATCTACCTGCTGCCCCTGCGGCCCAGCGAAGCGGAGCGCTCCCTGTGGACCGACGGCGAGACGTTGTACTACCACCCGGAGACGGTGGTGCGGGACTACCTGGGGCGCAAGGATTCCATCGCTGCACAGATCATGCACATCACGGCCCACGGCCTGCTTGGCCACATCCCTAAACGGCAGGGGCAGAATCCCCAGCTCTTTGACGCCGTGGCGGACGCCAAGGCGGCGGCCTTCGTGCACCGCCTGCCCGTGCCGCTGACGCCTTCCTGGAAGAAGGAAATCCGGGAGCACGTGGAGGCCCTGGAGCAGCTGACACTGGAGGCCGCCTATCTGGCGCCGGAGACCCGGGAGGAGGCGGAGGAGCTGGTCCGGAAGAGCCAGCCCCTGCGGCTGGATGACCATGCGGCCTGGACGCCGCTTCCGGGCGGGCAAAACGGCGCCGGGGCCGGAGACCTGTGGGGCGCGGCTGCCCGCCAGGTGGCCGCGGCCCTGGCACAGTCCGGGAAAGACTCCCAGTACGGCAGTCTGGCCGGGGAGCTGTGTGAGGAATACCGGGACGTGGAGGAGAGCGGCGTCAGCTACAAGGAGTTCCTGCGCCGGTTCTGCGCCCGGCGGGAGCGGCAGGAGGTGGACCCCGACTCTATCAACGCCATCTGGTACCGGGTGGGCATGGACCTCACCGGAGACGCTCCCTTCATCGAACCGGAGGAGCTGCGGGAGGATGCCCCGGCGCTGGACCTGGCGGTGGCGCTGGACACTTCCGGCTCCTGCTGCGGCGGGGTCATGCACGGCTTTCTGGAGGAGCTGCTGGCTATCCTGCGGGATGCCGGCGGCCCCCGGGTGGAGCTGACGCTGATCCAGTGCGACGCGGACATCCAGAAGGTCCAGACCCTCAGCGGAGAGGACACGGCCGACGGCCTGATGAAGAAGTTTTCCGTCATGGGCTGCGGCGGCACGGACTTCTGCCCGGTGTTCGACTACGTGAACGCCCAACGGGAGTCCCCGGACGGCAAGCACTTCCGGGGACTGCTGTACCTGTCCGATGGCTTCGGCGAATTTCCGGACCAGGCCCCGGACTATCCCGTGGCGTTCCTGTTCCCCAAGGGGGAGGAAGCGTGGGAACCGGACTGGTTCGAGATCCCCAAATGGGTGACGCAGGTGCGCATCACCGGGGACGACCGTCTGCTTGTGAGCTGGGATGGCCGGGAATCAAATTGATGTTCAGGAGGATACACATATGAAATCTCAGGTGACTGTGACAGTCAATATTCAGCAGGCCAAGGAGGCCCTGGCCCAGACGGCGGAGCTGTACTTCGCCAAAGACGCGGAGGGAAACTGGCGGCTGGACCGCCGCCGTGCCCGCCCGGTGTGCCTCATGGGCCCCGCCGGCATCGGCAAGACGGAGATCGTCCGCCAGGTGGCGGAGGAGCAGGGACTGGCGTTCCTGTCCTACTCTGTCACCCACCACACCCGGCAGAGCGCCATCGGCCTGCCCCGGCTGACGGAGCGGCAGGTGGACGGCAAGACTGTCTGCGTGACGGAGTACACCCTCAGCGAGATCGTGGCGGAGGTCTGGCGGGTCATGGAGGAGAGCGGCAAGGAGCGGGGCATCCTGTTCCTGGACGAGTTCAACTGCGCCAGCGAGACGCTGCGCCCCGCCATGCTGCAGCTGCTGCAGAGCAAGTCCTTCGGCCCTCACGCCCTGCCTGACGGCTGGATGCTGGTGCTGGCGGGCAACCCCAGCGAGTACAACGCCTCCGCCACCGCCCTGGACCCGGTCATGGCGGATCGGATGCGGCTTCTGTGGCTGGCGCCTGACTACGCTGCCTGGCGGGCTTACATGGTGGAGCGGGGCGTGCACCCCATGGTGCTGTCCTATCTGGACGACCACCGCGGCCACTTTTACGTCTTTGAAAAGGACGGGGAGGGCACGGGCCTGGTCACCGCCCGTGGCTGGGAGGACCTGTCCATCCTGCTGCGGATGATGGAGGAGAAGAACTTCCCCGTGGACCTGACCTTCATATCCCAGTTCCTCCAGTCCTCCAAGGTGGCCCGGGGCTTCTACACCTACTACGAGCAGTACAGCGCGCTGCTGCACTCCGGCATCATTGACCGCATCCTGCGGGGCGAAAAACCTGACGAGGCGGAGCGGGAAGTGGCGGAGATGCCTTTCGGCCAGCGCTGGGCGCTGACCTGCGTGCTGCTGCTGCGGCTGGAGAACCTGTGCGCCGACAAAAAACCGGAGGCCGGGCGGGCCATGGAGACGGTGCTGCACTTCTACCAGCACTGCCCGGAGTGCCAGCCCCAGCTGGAATTCCTGCTGAACGGCCTGACCAACAGCGACCCCTGCGCCATGCACATCGCCGTCAACGGCTGCGAGATCTATCGCACACTGGCGGAGCAGCTGTTTTTCCAGAACGACACGCCCTCTGTGCGCAAGCTGAAGAAGCTGCTGGAGAAGGCAGGCTGACAGGCGGAGCGCTTCGCCCGGAGGGGAAAGGAGGAAGCTATGTGGCTGTTTAGCGAAGAGACAAATGCGCTGCAGGAGGCGATCGAACAGAGACGGTACGCCACGGCCTACGCGTTGCTACGCAGGCGGACGGAGCCGCTGTCGGGAGCGGAAGCGAAAGCGTGCCTGAACGCGGCGCTTCTCTGCACGCCCGGGCTCTTCCGGCGGGTGCTGGAGCAGTGCGCGCCGGGGGAATACTGCGGAGATACCATTGTGGAACTGAACAAGGAAAAACATGCCGCGGTGCACGGGACCATGCTGGTGCTGGCGGCGGCGCTGGACCGGCCGGAGCATGTGCGGCTGCTGCTGGAGGCGGGATACGACTGCAACGGCGCGGGGGCGTCCTCCGCCAAGGCGTTTTGGGGGGATGAGGGGCCCGGTGATTTCGACCAGGAAAGCGGTGCTTCGTCCTATGGGGACCGCTGCGGTGTCAGCGGCAATCAGGTGATCTTGTTCAGAGACTGGAGCAGCGCTATCCGGTACGCGACCCCGCTGGCGGCAGCGACAGCCTGCGGCAGCCGCCGTGCCGTGGCTGTGCTGCTGCGCTGGCCCGGCGTCTGGAAAGAAGAGAGCGGTGTGGTCTGCCGCGCTGCCGTGTTGGCCTGGGAGATGTTTCAGGGAGACCCCCGTCAGGCCGTGGCGGGACAGGTGTTCGGAGAGCCGGGGACCTTAGCGGGAGCCCGGCTGCCGGAGACCCGCTGCCTCCGGCCTGAGTATTTCGCCGACTTCTGCTCGGCGGACACCCTGCGCATCCAGCTGGAGAAGGGCTTTTGCGATGAGGCCGCCGCAAGGCGGCTCCTGCATCTGCTGGAGGATTCCGTTTCCGGCGGGCTGATCCGGGACTGCGCCCGGAAGCTGAGCCTGCTGGAGCGGTATTATCCCCGGCTCTGCCGGGAATCCTGGGTGACGGGCATCCTTTTGCGCCATCTGGCGCAGAGGCGTTCTCCCAAGCGCCACTGCAGCCGTCTCATCGGCCAATGGAAAAGGCTCTGCGGGGAAGAAGGGGACTTGACCTGGGCCAGCCGGGAACTGCGCTGTATGCCCCGTAAGGAGCTGCGCGCATTGCTGCGGGAGCTGGGCCGGGACACACGGCTGGTCATAGACGCGGATGCTTTGTGGACGCTCGGCGGTGAGGAGAGGGGCAATACGGCGGAGGTTCTGCGTCAGGTGCGCCTGCGGTTTAACCGGGGACTGGAGGGCGTCAGCGCCCTGACGGAAAACCTGGTGCGGATCGATGACTCCCGGCGCTTTCTGGAGGCCGCCCGGCTGGGAGCCTTTCAGGGAGAGGATCCCAAAGAACTGATGGCATATCTCCGGCGGGAAAACAGCATCGGCCTGCGGGCGGCGGCGCTGACTTTTAGAGGCAACGACGCCTGCGGGGAGGAGCCTCTCTGGAAAACCGAAAGCAGGGACGGCTTCTGGCACCGCTGCTGGACGCCGGAGCCTGCTGCCTATGACCAATGGATGCAGGAGCTGGTATTCGGAGAGCTGCCGGAGGAGGAGTGTCTGCGCCGCCTGCAGATGATGGGACAAGCGCAGCACTTACAGTACATTTTCTACAGCTACCCTAAAATTTTCCTGAGGACGGAGGACGACGGGAAGCAGCTTTATGTGAATAGGCCGGAGGCCGCTGTGTTCTGCGGGACGCAGGAGCAGCCTCTGCGGCTGATGATGCAGTACATGCCGGAGACGCTGGAGCGGCAATACATCCTGTTTTTTCTGGGTTCCGGTCAGGATTTGAAGGGGACGCCCCTGTGCCTGGCTGCCGCGATGGGGCGGACGGCCCTTGTGAAGTTGCTGCTGGACGCCGGTATTTGCCCCAATGAGCGGGGCTGGGGCGAGGTCTCTGCCGTCAGATGGCGGGTCAGCGGGCCGACGCAGTTTGTCTCGCCGGTAACACCAGTGACGCCAGTGACGGCGGCGATTTTGTGGGGCCGGGAGGAGACCGCCCGTCTGCTGCTGGACGCGGGGGCGGAATGTGATTTTTCCGGGCCGGAGTTTCAGCAGCTCCTGGAGCTGGGCGGTGAAAAGACCCGCGCGCTGGCGGCCCGGCTCTTCGAAACGGGGCAGACACCGGGAAAAAACTGTTTGGAGGCGAAAGGCGCATGATGCGGGTCAGACTGCTTTCGGAACCGGAGTACCGTCAAATGCTGGGGGAAGGGACCTGTCGGGAATACCGGGAGATCCATTTTTACACACTGTTGCGGGAGAAAGGGGACTTTTCCGACGAGGCCAGCCGCCGTCTGCTGCGGATCCTCCACGGAGACGCCGCCTTGGAGGGAAAGTGGTACAGCCGAACCACGCCGGAGGGTAAGCCCTGCCTGCCCGCTCTTTCCCAGGAGGCCCAATACGGCCTGGTCGTGGTGGAGAACTCCCGAAATGGAATTTATACGCCCATTGACAACCGCTTCTCCTCCTTTGAGACGCAAAGGCGCATGGAGGGCAGGGCCAGCTCCCACTGCGGCATCCCCCTGGTCTGGGACGCCTTCGCCGCCATGGATATGGACATCCTGCTGGTATTTCGGAAGAAGGACTTTAACTTTTCCTGGGATATCCAGCTGGGGAACGACTTTATTCTGGAAAACTACCACTACGGCAGCTCGGTCTTGGAGGCGGTGGTGGAGGAAACGCGTATCAGAGAGGAGATGGGAGCGGACGGCGTGCTGCGGGTGGATAACTTTTTCTTTGACGAGAAATACGTCTGGTATCAGGAGCCGAAGGAGCTGCTGGAGGTCCTCAGTGACATGAACTTGGGAATGCTGCCGCTGGTCAGGGGAGAACTGACGCTGGGCGAGTTGTACCGCCTGTGCGACGACAACGATGATGTGGAGCGGGAGGACTGGAAAGCAGGCACCGGAGAGACACCGTGGCTGAAGGGCCGGGTCCTCAACCATATGGACTACCTGCCGAAGGAGCCGGAGTCCCGGCGCATCGTGTACATGGTGGTGGAGAAGCATTCGGACGGGAGCTATCTCCTGCGGAACCGTACTTCCGGGAAGTACCCGGAGTACATCGAAATGCTGGATCAGGTCATGGAGCTTGCCGTCCCCGGCGGAGAGATACTAGCGCTGGCAGTGGACGTAAACGAGATCATGCAGTGCGCCTCGGACGTGAACAAGGCGGTGTGCGCCTTTCGGGTAGCGGACGAGGCGGTGGAGACCTTCGGATGGCAGGAGGGTCTGCTGGTATTCGAGAAGGCGCTGCGGGAGGCCCTTGCCTCGGGAAAGTGCGGCGTCCGGACGGAGGATGACGATTAGATGAAAAAGGAGGGCGGAATCCGCCCTCCTTAAACATTGCTGTTAGCACGTCTATGACTTATGTCCTTATTCCCGTTTCGATTCAAGATAGCACTCCACAGCGGAGATGACCTTTTCCGCCGCCGCAACCTGTTCCTCTGCCATTTCGAACGTAACATCAGCGAATTGACTCCTCCCACCGCTTACGCAGTGGGATTCCAAAGTACGTAGAAGGTGCCATATGAAGCCTATCAATAGGCTATCACTGGGAACCCAAAATCCTTTGGAATCTTGTAGCGGCAATGGTGGCAACCCACTCATTAGCGCCGCAGTCGGCGGGAGCCTTTGCCTTATAGTATTTGGTGACTATGCGATATGTTTGATGCCCATACTGCTGGGCGTAATTAGTGAGGAAAGCCTTTGCACTTCTTGGTTGTGCAACTGAAGGAAGTTATCGTAAAACTTGTTGCAGCGGTCCACATCCACTGACTTGAGAGTAGCATCTACATTCCGTATCAGGAACGCAGAGTAAAGGTCTCGCTGGAATTTCGTACCATCCGGCATGGTGTTCCAGCGTTTACTGAGGTTCTTCTTCGTAAAAGTTTCCGTCAAATGGTTAAATTGACTTGCCTTTACGGAAAAGGTATCGACCTTTTTGAAGGATCCACCAGCACTGAGGACCTTGCGTTCGAGCGTCTTTACAAAGAGGGCCGGAGCCTTATTGCTGATGGATTTTCCGAACCTCTTCTTACTGACGAATTTGCCCTTGCTGTTTGTATTGGCCTCTTTAGACCTTTTTGCCAATGCACGGAAGCGCATCTCTTCAATGTAGTGTTCATCACCAAAGGAAAGCAGACGGTTCGCCAGCTCGTTATGCTGTTGAACCCGCATTTCCCGCTGACGGCGGAAGAGTTCTCTCCTGCGGCTCTCCAATCGAAGGTAATTCTTCGACTTCACCCATTGGCGACCGCCTCTGCGGTTCAAACAGGACGCAGGGAGCTTGTCCTTTGGAACGATAGACCCATCCTTAGAAAACATCTCCGGGTTGGTCGCTCTCCGGGAGCGGTCCATGGCTTGGTTTACTCGTCGAAGCTCAATGTCGATGCCCTTCACCTTATCCGCAAGCTCGGTGAGCAATACGGCATTGTCGCCAACGCTGGCGATGGTTTGAGTTCCGATGTCGTGACCGACTCTGCCGTTCCCCATGGGATGCAGGAGTTCACCAGTCTCGGGCTTTACCTTCATCGGAGGCAATCCGTCCAGCGTAAGCTGCACGAAGTAATGCCAACCGCTGGCATACCACCGACGCTGGATGCCGCAATAGCGGATATCCCTCGTCATAGACTCACTCTGATAGCCATAGGGGTCTTTCTCATCGAAATTGACCCTGAGCTTCATCCCGTTGAAATAGACGAATCCATCTGCGTAGCGAATCCCAGAGGCATTCGTTTTCGCAGTTATCGTCGTAAACTCGCTCCATTTGGAGAAGTGTACCTGTTTCCCGTTCCCGAAGATGAGCTTCTGGTAACCATCCCACACGGATGCGGAAATCTTCTGCGCCACATGAACAGGGATGAGGTAGCCTTTACCGCCTTTCCCCCGGTAGTGTTTCCGATACTTGTTTACCTGCTTCTCGAACTGGTATTTCCCGAATCCGGCATCAGAGAGCATCTCGTTTCGGCGCTCACAGAGCGCCTTGATGAGTGGCGCATCCTTCGCAGCATAAGCCTCTGCCAATGCCGCTTGGTTGGCTTTCCAATCCTTCCGAGCTGTAAGGTTTTCGTATTGTTTTCGCTCGTAAGCAATCAGATTATTCTTGATATCATTCCCTACCTGGAAGACGGTATCGAGCCTATCACATTGCCATGCTTCACATTGGAGCGGCAGCGTCAGGACAAATATGTGCTCGCTGGGTGATTTTCTTGTCATGGCGCTGCCCCCTTTCATCAACGTGTTTTCTGATTCTCCACATAGCGGCGTATCGTTTCACTTGATACATTTCCTGCGGTGCTGACAAAGTAGCTGCGTGTCCATACCGTAGGGCTTCGCAGTATATCCGAGAACTCACTTAACAGTACACGGGACGTGTTCCCCTTTACGATACGCATGATATCGGCGGGGCTATACTTTGGCAGAGCGCTCAAAAACAGGTGTACGTGGTCCACATGACATTCCATAGCTAAAACTTCTATCTGGTTTTGCTCACAGATTTGGAGAACAGATTCTTTGAATCGTTCTTCCAGACCATCGATAAGAAATATCTTCCGCCGATAGCGTGGGCAAAACACAAAATGGTAGTTCAGCATTGAGACCGTTGTATTGGTGCGTTTATACTCATTTTTCATGTTTCAATTATATCATATTTTTGACAATAATTCAAGAAACATTTCCTGAGATGCCCGCCTTACCCACCCCTCACGGAGTGGGCTTGCGGCGGGCAATTTTGTCATCGTAATCCGCTTTTTCCCGTGTGCTGAATGCGATGCGAATCAACTTGGATATCTCCTTATCAAAGATTCCCGCTTTCACGTACATCTGATTAAAGTGGGCAATAATGCCGGAGTGCTTGGAAGAATCGAAGCCATCCAAAGCGGTTACAGCCCGAAGCGCATGAAAAATAGCATAGTAAGAGCGGTTAATGGAAGATTCCACGCGATCCCTCTCCAGAAGGCTCTTTGCATCGGCAAGCGTTTCCCTTGCCCGTTTCATGCGGTAATCGGAAAGCTCAAACATCAGGCTGTCTTCCACAATACGACCCCCTCAGTCTGAATGTTTCGATAAAACGGCAGCACATTTTGAAGCCTTACAAATCGGTCTGCGTCAATGTCTACGACAGAAAAAAGCTTGCCGTGCTTAATATCCATATCTGTCAGGAAATCCTGCAAATGGTCCGCCGTATTCCTGTCCGGCTTTCCACGCAAAATCAAGGCAATATCAATATCTGATTCCGCGTCCTGTGTCCCACGGGCATAAGACCCGTACAAAATTACAGCTTCCAGCTTGTCACCGAGGATATTTGCCATGCCTTCGGCAAGTTCCTCCCAGATCGCCTGCTCCAAAGTGCTCACCATCCTTTCGCACATCCTCAGTATACCAAAAAAGTGCAAGGTTTACAACCGAAATACGGTGGTTCACCAAGACGGCCTGTCCCAGACGCGTTTTACTCTGGACTTTCATACCGCTTCGCGGCGGCCTGCAGGGTCCGCTGGACCTCCTCCCGGAGGGATTGGGGCTCCAGAACGTCCACCAGATCGGCGTACTGGAGGGCGAAGAGCCGGGTGCCCGACTCGGAGGCCCGCAGGGAGACCACGGTATAGTCGTCCTTCGGCGTAGAGTAGCCGGTGACGGACGAGCCGAAAATGTCCATCAAGGTGCTCAGGAGCTTCGTGTGGCAGCGCAGGCGGGTGGGCACCGGCTCTCCGGGGTACATGATGGGGGAGCGGTCCCGGTATGCGACGGGGTCAAAGTCCTTATCGACGGTGAACGTGTAGTCATCTCCGGAGGCCTTAAAGGTGTTGACATCGAGGATGCGGTCCACCCGCAGGTTCCGCATGCTTCCGTCCTCCAGCCTGCAGACCAGATAGTAGTAGCCGTTGGACCACATCATGGCGTAGGGAGACACCAGCATGGGAGCGCCGTCCTGCCGGACCAGACGTGGCTTCCAGGCACCGTTTTCCCGGTACAGCGTGTATTTGCCATAGGTGATGCTGACTTTTTTTCGCTCCCGGATGGCCTTGTCCAGAATTTCAATGTGTTGGAATTGCAGGGGAGCCGCCGTTTTCCGGGCGTAGCGGGCGCCGCTCCAGTTCCGAACGCCGGGCGCCAGGCGCTGCATGGCGGAGAGGAGGTCGCGGGTCTCCTGTTCGTCGATATAGGGGTAGACCAGGATCAGGTCGGAGAGGATGCGCCATTTCGCCGGGGAGAGGATACTGGACAGGTAGTACCGGCGGGGCGGGCTGACGGCCTTCATCTCGCTGTCCTGCTGGCTGTTTGCCTTCGTGGAATCCTCCTGCTTCGGGGGATCTTCCTTTTTCGCGGCGGGGGCCCACTCGGAGGCGGGGATGTACTGCGTTGTCAGGCCCTTCTTCACCGCCACGATGCCCGCCAGTGAGACGGGCAGCTGTTCCGGGACGGACGCGGATTCATACTCCATGTACAGCTGCGGCAGCTTGCGGTTCAGCGTGGACTGGGGAATGGGCGCGGAAGGGCGTCTGAGAAAGACGGCCTGCATTTCACAGTTCTTCAGCGCGTCACCATTGGCATTTTCCAGCACCACATGGAGCTTGCCGTCGTGACCGTATGTATGCAGAACGGCGGGCTTGCCCGCCTCGCACAGGACGGTGTTGGGAAACAGCGTGTTGATGACATCGGCGTCGGCGGGAAAATGCTTCGTCAGCGTGTTTCTGGAGGGCTTGGTCTCGTTTTCCAGCAGGTTGTCCTCCGTGTCCCCACCGGGATTCAGATAGCGGAAAATCTCCCCGGTGGTCAGAGGACGCTCCGCGGACGCGTGGGCAGCCAGAACGTTCCAGATGTCGATCAGGGATTTGGTGGTGCTGTTATAGGCTCCTCTCCTGTTCTTTTCCGGTTCCTTCGGACTCTTCTCAGCCGCTTTCTTCAGCTTTGCGCACATGGCGGGCGCCCCCTTTCTCTTTTTTTCAGTATAGCGCCCCGGAGGGAGGAAAACAAGCCGCTTATTAAATTTGAACGTATAGACGGTGCATACTGATGATGAGAAACCACAGGGGGAACGTCATATGAGCTTTTTCAATTTCGATGATTTATTTGAACAGGAGCCGTCTCTGGAGGGATCTTGGCAAAAAGACCTCGGTGAGGACGTGGAGAAGGTAGAGCGGCTTTTGGAAGAACTGCCGGAGCCGCTGGAGGGTCAGGATGCCGGACGCTGCCTGCGGCAGGCGCTGGACTGTCCGCCGGAGCTGTTCCGGCAGGTCCTGGAGCACTGCGCACCGGGAGAGTACATCTATGGATTGACCATCGAGAAAGACGCGGACGGCCGGAACAGAGCGTCCTACATATTCGGACGGGGCTCCTTGCTGCTGCTGGCGGCAATGGCGGACCGGCCCGCTCATGTCCGGGTGCTGCTGGAGCATGGATACGACTGCAACGGCGCGGGGCTGGAATTGGCCGCCAACCGGGATTTCATGGGTAACTCTGCGCCAGCTTATGGGACTTACGGCGGTACCTGCCACAATGTGCTTCAGGTGCATGGACCGGCATGGGAAGCGGATGTCTCCTGTGCTACGCCGCTCTCGGCAGCCCTGCTCTGCGGAAGCCTGGGGGCGGCGGAGGAGCTGCTGCGCTGGTCCGGCGTCTGGAAAGGGGAGAGCAGCGCCGTCTGCCGCGCCGCTGTGATGGTGCTGGACGGCCTGACTGGGGAGGCGCTTTCGGAGGAACGGCGGAACGCCCAGCCGGAGGTGCTGCGGCAGGTCTTCTGCCCGGAGCGGGGGAGCTTACCGGATAAAGAGGAGTTTCTGCGCACCAGCTATCTGCAGCCCGTGTCCTTCTTGGATTTCTGCAGCGCGAGGACCCTGCGCTGCCAGCTGGAGAGCGGCCTGTGCGGAGAGAGGGACGCCCGGTATATGCTGGAGCTGCTGGAACGGCAGGATAGCTACTACAACACGGCACCCATCAGGGCCGCGGCCGGAAAGCTGCTCCTGCTCAAGCACTTCTTTCCCCGGGTATGCCGGGAGCCGTGGGCCACGGGCGTGTTCCTGCGGGAGGCGCTGCGGCGCTGCATCGCGGGGGAACGGCACAAGACGCTGCTGACCGCCTGGAAACAGCTGTGTGGCAAGGAGAGAGACTTGACATGGATACGCGACGTGCCACTTGAGCTCGACAGCCGCGATCTGCGGCGTTTTCTGGATGCGGCGGAGGAGGGGGGCACGCTGGTGATGGACGCGGATGCGGTGGACGACTGGAAATTCCGCAACGTGGGTTGTATGATAGAGCTTGTGAAGCGGGTGCGGTTCCGGTATCGGGATGAAGCGGGCGTCAGTGGAATGATGAAGGTTCTGCTGGATTTGGGAAGCATCAAGCTGTTGCGGTGCGCGGCGGAGCGGGGCCTGCTGGACCGGGAGGATCCTGCGGAGCTGCTGGAGCATCTGCGCGGGCATGAAAAAAGCCAGACGGACAGCCGCATCCTCCTGCTGACCTGCGCCCGGAGGCAGACCCCCCTGGAAGACACCGCACAGTGGCAGGACCCCCATCGGTGGGCGTTTTGGAACGGCTGGGACCGGGAGGAGGTCTGCCAGGAGGAGCTTCAGGACCTGATGCGCCGGGAACTGCCTCGGGAGGACTGTCTGCGGAAGCTGTTCCATTTGCGGCAGTTTCTGGGCTTCGAGATTTTAGAGGGTGGACTCTGCGTGGGGGACGCCAGGTATCCGCGGCTGGAGGTTACGACCCTGACGGGTGTTGCCTGCTGCTCAGAGTGGGGACAGGCCATGGCACTCCTGATGGAGCTGCTGCCGGGCAGCTTGCGGGAGACGGTGCAGGCTTCCTGGGGGGATGGGTTTTCTTTCCGGGGAACGCCGCTGTGCCTGTCCGCAGCGCTGGGCCGGACGGAGCAGGTGCGCCTGCTGCTGGATGCCGGCGTCCACCCGGACGAGGTGGGCCGGGGAGACGATTCCCGGTTCTATATGCGGCGTAAGGACTACTCAGAGGACTCTCTGGCGGTGACGCCGCTGCTGGCGGCAATCCTCTTCGGGCAGGAAGAGACCGCCCGGGTGCTGCTGGAGCGGGGCGCGGCCTGCGACTTTTCCCGTTTCGCCTGCCGGAAGGCGCTGCTGTGGGGCAGCGCCGCATCTCTGGCCCTTGCGGAGAGTTTGCCTGGCGTGGGCTTCCAGAGCATCCCGGAGGAGGAACTGGAGGCCCTGCACATTCAAACATCGAAAGACGGCGAGCAGAGCCGCTTCTGGAGACGGCTGGCGGAACCACCGGAAGAAGATGGCTGGTGACAGATCATATTTCAGGATTTACTGAAAAAGCTTCGTTTACCCTGCATACTTTCCATTAAAAATGCAATAATATTAAGGGAATATTTTCTTATACCATTGACTATTCCCTTATTTTCCGTTATTATTTAAGGGAAATATTCGGAGGTAAGGTAATGAGAGCTTTTAATTACTCTGAAATCAAAAACCAGAAGTGGGATTCGGATGTCCTTGGTCTGATTGCTGCGATATATAAAGAAGTCGGAAAACAGGAGATGTATCTGAAACAGCGCCCGGAAGAACTGGAGAAACTTGTAGAGATCGCAAAGGTGCAAAGCACGGAGGCGTCCAACGCCATTGAGGGTATCGTCACTACAAGTACCCGTATCAAACAGTTGGTCGAAGAGAAAACAACTCCGAAAAACCGTGATGAACAGGAGATTGCAGGCTATCGTGACGTCCTTAACATCATTCATGAGAGCTTTGATGCCATTCCGATTACGCAGAATTATATCCTGCAGTTGCACAAGATCCTGTATAGCCACATGAACAATCCGATGGCAGGCAAAACCAAAAGCGTGCAGAACTATATCAGCGCAACATACCCGGACGGTCATGTGGAAATCCTGTTTACTCCGCTGGCTCCATATGAAACACCGAAAGCAATGGACAGGATCTGCGAAGAATACAATCGTGTAGTTGGAAACATGGAGGTTGAACCTCTCATCGCAATTCCTGTTTTCATTCACGATTTTCTCTGTATCCATCCGTTCAACGATGGCAACGGCAGAATGAGCCGACTGCTCACAACGTTACTGCTTTACAGAAACGGCTTCTATGTTGGAAAGTATATATCTCTGGAGGCTAAAATCGCGAAAAACAAAGACCTTTATTATGATGCCCTCGCTCAGGCTCAAGTGGGTTGGCACGAAGGGGAGGAAGATGCTGTTCCCTTCATTAAATATTTGCTCGGGACCGTCCTTGCTGCATATAAAGACTTTGAAGACCGCTTTGCGTTGGTGGAAATCAAGCTTCCGGCCCTTGAAACCGTAAGGCGTGCCACGATGAATAAGATTGGCCGTTTTACCAAGCAGGATATTCGTGAACTATGCCCTTCTCTCAGCATAAGTTCCATTGAAGGTGCGCTGCGCAAATTGGTAGGATCCGGCGAGCTGAAGCGTGAAGGCTCCGGCAAGAATATTTGCTACTACAGAATAAAGTAATTCCCTCAACAATATATCTTTTCCCTTAAAACCAGCTGATAATTAAGGGAATGGATGTGCTGATAAGGTTAAGCATCTGCTTTTTGGCAGGTGCTTTTTCTTATGCTCTTTTTCAGAATGGATGCGAAACTTCCACTGTCGGTGGTACCATTCACAACGCCTGCTTTCAAGCTGGATAGATCATCCTGTAAGTCAGGATAAAATCACTGCGTCTGCGCATAAAAGCCACAAAACTCCCGGCAGTGAAACTGTCAGGGGTTTTGTGGCTTTATAAAGCATTTCGCTGAGAAACGGAGGGTGAGCCTGCGGTTCACTCCTCCGGCTCCGGCACCGGAGCGGCCTGGCCCTGGCGGTACAGCCGGTTCAGGGTTCGCCTCACCGCCTTGCGGTCGGCGGCGCCCAGCAGCATCAGCCCCAGCTTCAGGACTTTCAGCGGCTCTGTGGAGGCGGCAATGCACTCCTCAGAGAACTCGCCCTTCAGCGTGACGGAGAGGGGCTCGCCCACGGTGGTGGTCACGGTACAGCTGCCCTGGTCGGTCTGGATCCAGAGGTAGTTGAAAGTGAGGTCCCTGACGCGCCGCAGGGGCTTGAGGAAGCCGCCCAGGGTCAGGTCGTGGGGGCCGTTGAGGAGCTTCTCCACCAGGGAGCGGACGGCGTCTCCCGAGGCGGCATAGTTCTCGTTGAAGGTCTCCCAGGAGATGGACCGCACGTTCCGCCCGCAGAGGGTCAGGGCGCCGGGTGCGAAGTAGAGGTAGGAGTAGGCCAAGGGAAAGTCCGTCCAGCTGATGAGGGACCGGGCCGCGCCATACTCCGTGGTCAGGAAGGTGTCGGATCCCAGACGCTCCTTCTTCCGGCGGAAATCGTCGTTGCTGCACAGGCAGTAGTCGCCGCCCAGGTACTTCTGCAGATACGCCTCGGCATCGAAGAAGAGAACACCGTCCTCGTCCCGCTCCTGGGGGATGGGCTGGCCCCGCAGGTAGATGACCTGTTCCTTTCCGGCACACCAAAAGTCCATGGTGAAGCGGTCGGGATCCACTCTGGTGTCCAGAGTTCGCCGAGGGCCTACCTTGATGCGGCAGGGGACACCCCTGGGGCCTTTGGTGTGTCCGTGCAGGTCGAAAATCTTGGCCTTGCTCATGAGAAAGGGCGTGAGACTGATACGTTCCATACGGTTCCTCCTTTTGTTCAGCACAACTCTTGTTTACAAAAAGAGAATACCACAGCCCCTGGGACAAAGATGCGAAAAAACCAAAATATGTTGCCAGTTACTCCGCGTAGGGGACTCTCGCGGCGGGGACGACCTTGGAGGCCGGGTCGGTGTGGACGGTTTGGTCGTCGAAGAAGATGTTGGCGTCGAAGGCCTTGAGGATGTCGCTCTTCTGGATGCCGCCCAGGAAGAACGCCTCGTCGATGCGGACGTCCCAGGCCCGCAGGGTGCGGATGACCCGCTCGTGAGCCGGGGCGTTTCTGGCGGTGACCAGCGCCGTCCGGATGGGGGAGGCGTCCGTGGGGTACTGCTTTTGAATGGTGGAGATGCTCCGCAGGAGCTTGGCGAAGGGACCCTCCGGCAAAGGCTTCCGGGCGTTGGCCAGCTCGTGGGCGGCAAAGGCCTCCAGACCCTGGTCCTGATAGATGCGCTCGGCCTCGTCGGAGAACAGAACGGCGTCGCCGTCGAAGGCAATGCGGATTTGACCGGCCTCCCGGTTCGGGTCGATGGGCAACTCCGCGTGGGAGCAGATCAGGCCGGCGGCCACGTTGGCGCTCAGGGCGTCCCGCACGTCATCTTCGTTGGCGGACAGGAACAGGTCGGTGCGGAAGGCGTTCAGGTAGGGGGCGATGGAGGCTCCGCCCACCAGCGCTGCCCGGCTGATCTGCAGGCCGTAGTGCTCAATGGAGTGGAACACCCGCAGGCTGGTGTCGGCGCTGTTCCGGGACATGACAATGATCTCCGTCTGATACTGCCCGTCCGCGTTGAGCCTGTGCAGCGCCTTGATGAGGGGGAATGCCGTGCCGGGCTTCAGCACGTCGTTTTCGTGCTCTGTCTGATAGGCGGCGTAGGCCTCCAGACCTTGGGTTTCAAATATGCGGTTCTCCTCCTCCAGGTCGAACAGTGCCCGGGAGGAGATGCCCACCACCAGCTTGTCGTCCAATTTCAGAGCCATATCCCGAACCTCCAGAGAGCCGGCGCGCCGCCCGGCTGTTTTTTATGCTCCCAGTATAGGAGGAACTCCGCCGCTTGTCAAATTTGAAAACCGGCCCACTGTACACTGAAAGCAGAAAAAGCCGGGAGGGATAAAGAATGCGGAATGAGGGAAAGACCGGCAAGGCGCTGGCGGCGCTGCTGGGGCGGTACAGGGACCTGAGCGAAGACGCGCCGCTCACCCGGGAGGAGCTGGAGGAGCGGCTCCACGGGGAGGTCTGGCGGGGCGACTGGGATGAGGTGCTGCGGCTGCTGGAACAGTTCCCCGGCAACGTCTCCCGCGAGGCGGCGGGGGAGTGCCTGTGCCGCGCCGTGGAAGGCGCACCGCCGGAAGTGTTTGAAAAGCTGCTGGACCGGCTGCCCCGCGGGGAGTACGCGGGAAGCTGGGACTTCCCCGCCCCCTGGGCGCCCAACGGCAGCGCCCGCCGCCGCTACCGCTGGGAGATCCGTGTACAGGGCACGCTGGTGCTGCTGGCGGCGGCGGAAAACAGGCCGGAGCATCTGGCGGCCCTGCTGGCGCGGGGGTATGACGTGAACAGCGCCTCTCCCGCCGCTGCCTCGGCGCTGATGGAGAAATTCGAGGCGGGCATCGTCCTCTTCGGGAGTGACTTTTCACCCTTTCAACCCTTTACCGCCCGCCCGGTGAGCAGCCTGTGGCTGCAGCGCCACAACGATGAGCCGGAGGACATTCCGCCTCTGCAGATAGACGGCGCCACGCCGCTGGCGGCCGCGGTGCTGTTCGGCAGCCGGGCGTGTGCCCGTCTGCTGGTGGAGCACGGCGCATGGCTGCTGGAATCCCCCGGCGTCAGCCAGGCCATGTGGCTGGCATGGCGGGAGAGGGACGGGGACTACCGGGCCGCCCGGGAAGAGGTGCTGGCCCGGAGCCGGGAAAAGCCCGTCCTCTGGGCGCTGGGCCGGACCTGCTCTCCTCACCAGCTCCATGAGGTGCTGGAGACCTGGACCTACTCCCGGGAGGAGTTGAGCGCCGCCGCCCGCAGGATGCTGATGGACTTCCAGGAGCAGAGCAGACTTTGGAAGGAGCCGAAGCGGGGCTGGGAGGACCTGTGCCACCGCCTTCGGCAGGTGGGCCGGGCCTGCCCGGAGGCCCTGTGCGGGCGGGATGTCATCGGTGAGCTGCTGGCGCGGTGCGCCAGGGAAAAGGCGTGGGGGCTGGAGCCGTTCCTGTCTATTCTGGAGGGACAGACACTGGACCTGTCCTGCCTGCCCTGCTCCTCCATCTGGACAGGCACCCAGGAGGGAAAGAATCTGCTGGAGACATTGAGCGCTCACTGCACCTGCGTCATGGACCGGGACGGCGTACTGCCCGGGCGGAATGAGGCGGTGCTGCGGCTGCTGATAAAGCGGGTGACGTTTCTGCCGCCGGCCGTGGACGGGGGCGTCAGCAACCTGACCTACGCCATCCTGCAGACCGGCAATCCCCGGCTCATCCGGCAGGCGCTGCGGCAGGGGATCATTCCCCCGGCGGAGACCACGGCGGAATTGCTGGACTGCCAGCGGCAGCTCCAGCTGCCGCCGATCTGCCGTGCCCTGCTGCTGACCGTTCCCCGGCCCGGCCTGCCGGATCCGCCGAAGGCCCGCAGGGTGGAAGATTGGGGACCGCGCCGCTGGTTTGCGGAGCAGGTCCCCCCGGACGTCACCGCGCTGCTGGAGGAGGGGGACTGGGACCGCTGGTTTTACCCGCTGCTCTATGAGGGAAACCATATCTGCCGGGTGAGCGCGGTGGGAGAGTGCTGGGAGGCGCACCGCATCTTCACGGCGCTTTGCATGCTGGGGGAGACGGACGTGGCGGCCCGGTGGCTGACCTATCTGCCGGAGGATCCGCGGCATCTGGACAGCGTTTTCTGCCAGCGGCGGCAGCTCCAGCTGATGATGACGCCCCTGTGCGCCGCCGCTCTGACGGGTCGCACGGAGACCGTCCGCCTGCTGCTGGACCACGGCGCATGGGCAGCGGAGGAGCGGTGCGGCTATCCCAGCCTGTGGCTCCTCCTCCGGCAGGAGGACGATGTTCGGCCCAGACCCTTTCTGCCCCTGGCAGCCGCGCTGCTGGGGAAGCACTGGGAGACCGCCCAGCTGCTGCTGGACCACGGGGCCGCCTGCAATCTCAGGGGGCCGGAGGTTCGGGAGCTGTGGCACCAGTTCCACGAGGATACCCCGGAGACCGCCGTCGCGCCCTTTCTGGGGGCGTACCTCTCCGGGGAAGGAATTTTGAGAAAAGACCTGCTAAGTTTTGTCAAGAGTAAAATTCAAGAATTTTGAGTAGGTGAAAAAGGCCGCACTAAATCAAGCC
>NZ_JAFBIS010000017.1 GCF_021531435.1 Oscillibacter valericigenes | reverse complement strand
ACAAGTTTTACCGGCGAAAGCACACGGGTTTCATAACCCCGTCGGTGCCTTTCGCAGAAAGGCGGATTATACGAATGAAAAAAAAGCGAGACTTCCGTATCCGGGGGCTCTACTGGCGGCAGATGTTCGTCACCGCCGGCATGGTGATGCTGACACTGATGCTGCTGGGAGCTTCCTTTTTCAGCCTGAGCTACAACTATGCCCGGAACCAGAAGAGCGAGGAGATCGGCAACCGGGCCAGCGTGATGAGCCGGCTGTCCGTCAGCTATCTGGAAAGTGGCCGGTATCTCACCATGGAGGAGCTGCAGGACGACCCCGACTTCCAGCGGCTGGCATCCTTCGCGGCCGCCGTGTCCGACCTGCATTTTATGATCTGCGACAAGGAGGGCCATGTGCTCCTGTCCACGGATCAGTCGCTGGACGGTATGGTGGTCACCATGCCGGAGGCCATGACCCGGGAGATCATGGAAAAGGGCTCCTCCGCCCGCCGGGATAACCTGGGGGGCCTGTATGAGAACAAGCGGTTCGTGGTGGGCGTGCCCGCCGTGAATCCCGAGAGCGGGGAGACGGTGGGCGAGGTGTTCGCCGTGTCCACCACTTCCTCGCTGGACTCCATGTGGAAGGGCTTTATCGGCCTGTTCTTTATGACGGCCCTGGTGGTGCTGATGATCTCCTTTATGGCCTCCTCCGTCACCACCATGCGGCAGATCCAGCCCATCCGGGAAATGGCGGCCGCCACCCGGCAGTACGCCGAGGGGAATTTTGACATCCGCATGAATGACTACGGCCGGGACGACGAGATCGGCGAGCTGGCGGCCTCCTTCAACAACATGGCGGAGAGCCTCCAGCAGACGGAGCGGCAGCGCCGGGAGTTCATCGCCAACATCTCCCATGAGCTGAAAACGCCCATGACCACCATCGCCGGCTATACCGACGGCATCCTGGACGGCACCATCCCGCCGGAGAACGAGCGGCAGTACCTCCAGATCATCTCCGACGAGAGCCGCCGCCTCAGCCGCATGGTCCGGCGGATGCTGGACGTCAGCCAGCTCCAGGCCATCGACCCCCTGAAGGGCGGCAACCACTTCGACATCTGCGAGAGCATGCGCCGGGTGCTGATCTCCATGGAGAAAAAGATCAACGACCGGCATCTGGACGTGGACGCCGATATTCCCGACGAGCCCATCCTGGTCCTGGGCGACAACGACATGATCACCCAGGTCATCTACAATCTGCTGGAAAACGCGGCGAAGTTCGCCCGGGAGGGCTCCACCCTGTATCTGGGCGTGGCCCTCATCGACGGCAAGGCCCGGGTCACGGTGCGGAATATCGGCGATACCATCCCCGCCGAGGAGCTGCCCCTGCTGTTTGAGCGGTTCCACAAGAGCGACAAATCCCGCAGCGAGGACAAGGACGGTGTGGGCCTGGGATTGTACATCGTCAAGACCATCCTGGAGCAGCACCGGGAACATATCAATGTGACCAGCGAGGACGGGGTGACGACGTTCACCTTCTCCCTGGGCACGGAATGAGGAACTATGGAAGAACGTGAGGACAACCGGCGTCTGCCCGGCGAAGTCGTGGAGACTTACAGCCGCCCGGACCCCCGGGAAGTGGTGGAGGTCTATACCCGCCCTCTGCCCGGCATCCTGCGGCAAAAGGCGGCGCCCCCTGCCGGAAAAAAGAAGCGGAAGGGCTTGTGGATCTTCATGGGCTGCCTTGCCGTGGCGGTGGCCTTGTCTGTGACCGCTTTTGCCTGGAGACAGCTGCGAAACTTTGGCCGGGACCGCTTTGGGCAGTATTCCCCCTATGAAGTGGAAACGGAGCCCGGGGACATTACCATCCAAAGCTGGCCCACCGGGCAGGGTGTGAAGCTGGACGTCCTGCGGGACCACGGCGAAGCCCTGACCGCCCAGGAGGTCTACCGGCAGGTGAACCCCTCTGTGGTGCGGGTCATGGTGCAGGTGGGCAGCAAGGCGTCTCTCGGCACCGGCGTCATCTTCACCGAGGACGGCTACATCCTCACCAATTACCATGTGGTGGAGGGCGGCTCCGACTGCTACATCGCGCTGGACACCGGGGCCAGCTATCAGGCCAGCTATGTGGCCGGCGACCCGGTGAACGACCTGGCGGTGCTGAAGGTGGACGCCCGGGGCCTTCCCGCCGCCGAGTTCGGGGACTCCGAGGACCTGGAGGTGGGCGACACGGTGTACGCCATCGGCAACCCCCTGGGCTATGAACTGTGGGGCACCATGACCGACGGCATCGTCTCCGCCGTGGACCGGAATGTGACAGTGGACGGCCGCACCATGACGCTCATCCAGACCAACGCCGCCCTGAACTCCGGCAACTCCGGCGGACCGCTTATCAACGAATACGGCCAGGTGGTGGGCCTGAACGTCATCAAAATGAGCTCCAGCTATTTCAGCATCGAGGGCCTGGGCTTTGCCATTCCCTCCGCCACCATGGACCGGGTGGTGGACGACCTGCTGGCCTCCGGCGAGACCCAGCTCCAGCCGGTCCTGGGCCTGTCCGTCCTGTTGGAAGCCACCCAGCTCTCCGAGACGGAGAGCGGTCTGGAGGTCGTGGAGGTCACGGAGGGCCTGGCGGCGGACCGGGCCGGCGTCCGGGTGGGGGACTATGTGCTGGCCGCCGACGGCTATCCCCTGGAGACCAGCAAGGACCTCCTGTGGGTCCGGCGGCAGAAGCGCATCGGCGATGAACTGACCATGACCCTCTGGCGGGATGGAGAGATTTTAGAAGTCACGCTGTCCCTGCGGGAATCTGTGGAAGAAACCGAATAATAAGCAAGCCTGCCGCGAAAGCGGCAGGCTTGCTTATTTTTGAGGCCAGATCAGGCTGATGCCGGAGAGCAGCAGATAGATGCCGAAGGGCTTGCGCAGAACCGCCACATCCAGCGCGGTAGCGGCCCAGGCCCCCAGCAGGGCGGCGATGACCGCCCAGGGCACGGCACTTTTCAGCGTGGGCTTGTCCAGATAGCCGCCCCGCCAGTGGCACACCAGGGCGCTGGCGGCGGTGGGGAGGAAGAACAGCAGGTTCACGCCCTGGGCGGTCCGCTGGTCCACGCCCAGAAACAGGGTCATCACCAGCAGCAAAAGGGTGCCGCCGCCCACGCCCCAGGCGGAAATGACGCTGGCCCCCAGGCCGCAGAGAAAGGGGAGGAGCCATTCCATCACAGCAGATACTTCACCCCCGCGTAAAAGAGAAAGGCGGCGAACAGCCATTTCAGGAATTTCGTGGAGACTTTGCCGTACAGCTTTCCACCTAAGGCTCCGCCGATAAGCCCGCCGGCCAGGTACGGCAGCGCCGCCGTCAGGGATACGCCGCCCCGCCAGATGTACACGGCGGCGGACACCGCGCACACCGGGAAGATGACGCCTACGCAGGTGGCGTACAGCTTCCGCTGCTCCAGCTTGCCGAACCGGGACAGGATGGGCAGGAACACCATTCCGCCGCCGCCTCCGAACAGCCCGTTGGCCAGTCCCGCCGCCCCTCCGGCGATCCGCGCCGGCCATTTGGATTCCACAGCGCCGCCCCCTCTCCCAAAATTATGTAGGGAACGGCCTGAGCCGTTCCTTCGGGCTTTTATTTCAGCTTAAAGCTCTCGCAGTCGGTGCACTTGATCTCGGTGGGGTTGGTCTCATGGGTGCCGACCTGAATGGCGTCCAGGCCGCAGTAGTTGGAATCCTGGCAATGGTGGGCGCAGTTGTTCACAGTGCACTTGATGCTCTGGTTGGGGGTGCAGTCGCAGCCGCTGTTGGTACAGTCCTTCATCATGGTCAAAGGCCTCCTGATCGAAAGAATTTTGGCTTTCGCCGGTAGATAGTGTGCGCCGCGGCCAAAAAACTATACAAAAAAACAGAGCCGCGAAGCAGCTCTGTTTTTTGAAAAAATTGTATGAAACCGCTCAGATCCCCAGCAGCAGCGTGGCAAACCGGAAGTAGATCAGCAGGGAGATGGAGTCTACGATGGTGGAGATGAAGGGCGAGGCCATGACCGCTGGGTCAAAGCCGATTTTTTCCGCCAGGATGGGCAGGGTACAGCCTACCAGCTTGGCGCACATCACCGTGCCCACCAGGGTGCAGCACACCACCAGCGCCACCATGGGCGTGACGGCGGGATTGTGCATCAGCCAGCGGTCGATCAGCATCATTTTCGCGAAGTTGGCGGCGGCCAGGCAGAGGCCGCAGCAGATGGACACCCGGAATTCCTTCCAGAGCACCTGGAGGGAATCGGAGAACCGCACCTCTCCCAGGGACAGGGCGCGGATGATGGCGGTGGA
Organism: Oscillibacter valericigenes; assembly: GCF_021531435.1. Lineage (GTDB taxonomy): Bacteria > Bacillota > Clostridia > Oscillospirales > Oscillospiraceae > Oscillibacter > Oscillibacter valericigenes_B. The sequence continues at coordinate 49,024 of NZ_JAFBIS010000017.1, read as the reverse complement.
GGCCTGGGTGCCGCTGTTGCCGCCGGTGCCGGACAGCATGGGCACGAAGGAGGTCAGGATGGCGCAGGACATGAGGGCGTCCTCAAAATGGGTGAGGATGATGCCGGTGAAGGTGGCGGAGAGCATCAAAATCATCAGCCAGGGGGTGCGGGCCTTCCAGGTCTCGAACACGCCGGTTTTCAGATAGGGCTTGTCCGAGGGCAGCATAGCCGCCATCAGCTCGATATCCTCGGTGGTCTCCTCCTCGATAACGTCCATGGCGTCGTCAACGGTGACGATGCCCACCAGACGGTTTTCCGTGTCCACCACCGGCAGGGCCAGGAAGTCGTATTTGCTCAGGGCCTGGGCGGTGGTCTCCTGGTCGTCCAGCGTCTGGACGGAGATGAAGTTCCGCTCCATGATGTCGCCGATGACGTCGTCCTCCTCCGCCAGGAGCAGGGTCCGGATGGACAGCACGCCGATGAGGTGGCGCCCTTCGTCGATGACATAGCAGATGTTGATGGTCTCCTTGTCCGGACCGGTGCGGCGGATGCGCTTGAGGGCGTCCTCAACCGTCATGGTGGCCTTCAGGTCCACGAACTCCGTGGTCATGATGCTGCCGGCGGAGTCGTCGGGATATTTCAAAATCTCATTGATGCTCTTCCGGGTCTCCGGGTCGGAGTGCTGCAGAATGCGCTTGACCACGTTGGCGGGCATTTCCTCCACGATGTCCACGGTATCGTCCAGATACAGCTCGTCCAGCACCTCTTTCAGCTCGGTGTTGGAAAAGCCCCGGATCAGCATTTCCTGCTCGTCGGAGTCCAGCTCCACGAAGACCTCTGCCGCCAGCTCCTTGGGCAGCAGGCGGAATACCAGGGGCAGCCGTTCCTCGTCCAGATCGCCGCAGAGGGAGGCAATATCCGCCGCCTCCAACGGCACCAGCAGGTCCCGCAGCTGGGCATAGCGTTTTCGCTGGATCAGCTCCTCAATCTGCTCCAGCAGCTCCGTCCGTTCATTCTCCAGTTCAAACACAGTGCGGGACCTCCTCTCCTGCGGCAATGTAAAATAAAACCCCCAGCCGTTCCGTCCGGTACGGCTGGGGAAACATCAGCTCCCGCCCCGAAGATGCGCCCCAAAAGAGGCGTCCGCTCTTCCAACCGTTCAAGCTTTAGCTTCACAAGGCGGTGAAATCGCGTTAGATGATACCTTCGTGTTCGATATCACCTGTTCAAACCCTCTCATGATGTCTCCATCACTCCGCGGCAGCGACCCATATCCCTGTGGTAGCCTTACCTACCGGACGCTATCAAGTTTTACCACTTTTCACGTTTATATTATGCTAAATTTTTGGCCCTGTCAACCCGTGGGCGGGGAATTTCGACACCGTGCTTTTCACCCGGAAAACCATCGAACGGATGTTGCATATTTTGGGGCGCTGTGGTATGATAAAAGAAAGCTGAGATTGGAAAAATACCTTGTGGGGACCGGCAATTTCGTGATATAATACAACATTACGAGAATGAACGGGACCGCGGTTCAGGGGGAGGCTTTCCGGTGGGCATCCATGACGGACACAGAGAGAAAATGCGGCAGCGGTTTTTAAAGGGCGGGCTGGATTCCTTCGCGGACCATGAGGCCCTGGAGCTGCTGCTGTACTACGCCATCCCCCGGCGGGACACCAACCCCATCGCCCACGCCCTGATGGAGCGCTATGGCTCTCTGTCCGCCGTCCTCACCGCCCCGGTGGAGGACCTGCAAAAGGTGGAGGGCATCGGCGAGAGCGCCGCGATCCTGCTGAAGCTGGCGCCCCAGCTCTACCGAAAAGCCAAATTGTCCGATGCGGAGCAGGAGACGGTCCTGAGCTCCGTGGAGCGGGTGGGCGCCTACCTGCTGGAGCGGTTCGCGGGGGAGAAGAACGAGGTGGTCTACCAGCTCTGCCTGGACCGCAAGGGCAGGCTCCTGGCCTGCAAAAAGCTGGGGGAGGGCGGCATTGCCTCGGCGGACCTGGACGTCCGCCGCCTGGTGGAGAATGCCATCCTCACCGGCGCCAGCGCCGTCATCCTGTCCCACAACCATCCCAGCGGCGTGGCCCTGCCCTCTCAGGATGACTACGCCGCCACAGACCGGGCAAAGACGGCCCTGAACGTGGTGGGCGTGGCGCTGACGGACCACATCATCGTGGCCGACGGTGATTTTGTATCCATGGCCGATTCGGGCTATCTCACGGATTGATGGAGAACGGTATGCCGAAATTTGAAGTTGTTTCTGAATACCAGCCTTCCGGCGACCAGCCGGAGGCGATCGCGGCTCTGGCGGAGGGCATCGAGAACGGATTGAAGGAGCAGGTGCTGCTGGGCGTCACCGGCTCCGGCAAGACCTTCACCATGGCGAAGGTCATCGAGCGCATCCAGCGCCCCACCCTGGTGCTGGCCCACAACAAGACCCTGGCGGCCCAGCTGTGCGCGGAGTTCAAGGAGTTTTTCCCCAACAACGCCGTGGAGTATTTCGTCTCTTACTACGATTACTACCAGCCCGAGGCCTATATCCCCCACACCGACACCTATATCGCCAAAGACGCCTCCACCAACGACGAGATCGACCGCCTGCGGCTCTCCGCCACCTGCGCCCTGCTGGAGCGGCGGGACGTCATCGTGGTGTCCTCCGTCTCCTGTATCTACGGCTTGGGCGAGCCGGACGACTTTGCCAAGATGGTAGTGTCCCTCCGGGTGGGAGCGGAGTGGGACCGGGACGAGCTGCTGCGCCGTTTGGTTGAAATACGTTATGAGCGGAACGACATCGCCTTTGAGCGGAACATGTTCCGGGTCCGGGGCGACACGGTGGAAATCTACCCCGCCTACTATAAGGATAAGGCGATTCGTGTCGAGCTTTTCGGGGATGAGATCGACCGCATCTCCGAGTTCCATCCCCTCACCGGCGCGGTGAACCGGGTGTTGAACCACATCGCCATCTATCCGGCCAGCCATTACGTCACCACCAAGGACAAGATGGACAAGGCCATCTCCGAGATTCGGCGGGAAATGGAGGAGCAGGTCAAAATTTTTACCGACAACGGCCAGCTGGTGGAGGCCCAGCGCATCCGCCAGCGCACCGAATACGACATGGAGATGATGACGGAGCTGGGCTATTGTTCCGGCATCGAGAACTACTCCCGCATCATTTCCGACCGTTCCGCCGGGTCAGCCCCCATGACCCTGCTGGACTTTTTCCCCGACGATTTCGTGCTGTTCGTGGATGAGAGCCACGTGACGCTGCCCCAGGTGCGGGCCATGTACAACGGCGACCACGCCCGGAAGGACAGCCTGGTGAAATACGGCTTCCGCCTGCCCTGCGCCTACGACAACCGCCCCCTGAAATTCGAGGAGTTCGAGGACCATATCGGCCAGGCCATCTTCGTCTCCGCCACCCCCGGCCCCTACGAGCGGGAGCGGGCGGACCAGGTGGTGGAGCAGGTCATCCGTCCCACCGGCCTGCTGGACCCGAAGGTGGAGGTCCGGCCCGTCACAGGACAAATCGACGACCTGATGGACGAAATTCGTGCCCGAGCCGCGAAGAACGAGCGGGTGCTGGTCACGACCCTGACCAAAAAGATGGCGGAGGATCTGACGGAGTTCTTCAAAAACGCGGGCATCCGGGTGCGGTATATGCACTCCGACGTCCAGACCATCGAGCGGATGGAGATCATCCGGGACCTGCGGCTGGGCGAATTCGACGTACTGGTGGGCATCAACCTCCTGCGGGAGGGTCTGGACCTGCCGGAGGTGTCCCTGGTCGCCATTCTGGACGCCGACAAGGAGGGCTTCCTCCGCTCTGAGACGTCCCTTATCCAGACCATAGGCCGCGCCGCCCGAAACGCCGAGGGCTTAGTGATCATGTATGCCGATGAGATCACGCCCTCCATGCGGGCGGCCATCGATGAGACCGAGCGCCGCCGTACCATTCAGGACAACTTCAACAAGGCCCATGGCATCGTGCCCAAGACCATTATCAAGGGCGTCCGGGAGGTGCTGGAGATTTCCAAAACCGCGGAGGAAGACACCATCCGGGGCCGGAAGAAGCGCAAGCTCAGCCAGCAGGAGCGGGAGGCGGAGATCGCCAAGCTGGAAAAGGAGATGCGGGAAGCCAGCAAAATGTTGGAATTCGAGTACGCGGCGGTGCTGCGTGACCGCATCATCGAATTGAGAGGGGAGAAATAAATGCGTTACGAATGGCTGGATGGTTACCTCCTGTCCCTCCCCGGCGCGGAGAAGGACTACAAGCCCGAGTGGGGCTGGTTCCGCTATATGCTCCGGGGCAAGCTGTTCGCCGCCGTCTGTTCTCCCGGTCCGGAGCACAAGACCTACGGGGGCCACGACCTCATCAACCTGAAATGCGACCCGGCCCGGTCCGAACTGCTCCGGGCCGAATACCCGGACATTCTGCCGGGCTTTTACAGCGACAAGCGCGCTTGGATCGCCTGCTTCCTGGACGGGGAGCTGCCGGACGAGCTTTTGCGCCAGCTCTGTGAAGATTCCCACCGCCTGGTGCTGGAAAAGCTGCCGAAATACGCGCAGCGGGAGATTTTAGCGGCAAGAGAGGATTGAACCTATGGCTTTCAGCAGCATGACCTTCCTGTTCGGCTTCCTTCCGGCGGTGCTGGTGTGTTATTTCCTCCTGCCCACCCGGTGCCGGCGGGGGCGCAATATGGTCCTGCTGCTGTTCTCCCTGGCCTTTTACGCCTGGGGCGGCGTCCGGCTGCTGCCGGCGCTTCTGGCCTCCTGCGTGCTGAACTGGGCGGGGGCATTGCTGGCGGCTCCCGGAAAACGGCACCGCAAAGCGGCCTACGGATGTACGCTGGCTCTGAACGTCACCATGCTGGGGTATTTCAAATACACCGGCTTTCTGGTGACGAACCTGAACGCCCTGGGGGCGGATTTGACTGTTCCCGCCATCGCCCTCCCGGCGGGCATTTCGTTTTTCACCTTTCAGGCCATCGCGTACCTGACGGACGTCTACCGGGGCACCATCCCGGCGGAGCGGAGTCTGGGCCGTGTGACGCTGTTCATGGCGTTCTTCCCCCAGTTGCTCCAGGGGCCCATCCTGCGTTACGGCGAGTTTGCTCCGGCCCTGACGGACCGCCGGGAGACAGTTTCGGATGCCGCTGACGGCGCCGTCCGCTTCTGCTTTGGCCTTGGCAAAAAGGTCCTGCTGGCGGACGCCCTGGGCCAAATCGCAAATGGCGCCTTTGCCGCCGGAGGCCGCCTGACGGTTTCCCTGGCCTGGCTGGGGGCCGTTGCCTATACCCTGCAATTGTACTTCGATTTCTCCGGCTACACGGACATGGCCATTGGCCTGGGCCGGGTGTTCGGCTTCTCCCTGCCGGAGAATTTTGACTATCCCTATGTGAGCAAGTCCGCCTCGGAATTCTGGCGGCGCTGGCACCGGACCCTGTCCTTCTGGTTCCGGGACTATGTGTATATCCCCTTGGGCGGCAGCCGCTGCTCCGTGCCCCGCCAGCTTTTGAATCTGCTGGCGGTGTGGCTGCTGACGGGCCTGTGGCACGGCGCGGCCTGGAACTTCGTGCTGTGGGGCCTTTATTACGCCGCTCTGCTGATGGGCGAAAGATTCCTCTGGGGCAAGGCTCTGGAGCGATTGCCCGCCGCCCTCCGCCACGCCTACGCCCTGGTGCTGGTCACCGTCGGCTGGGTACTGTTCCGTTCCTCCGGCCTGGCCCAGGTGGGGGAGATGCTCTCCGCCATGTTCGGCGCCGCCCCCGGCGGCGTCTGGAGCGGCGAGACGGTCTATTACCTCCGACAGTACGGCTGGGAGCTGCTGGCCGCCATTCCCGCCGCCCTGCCGGTGAAGCGGTGGCTCCAGACGGCTCTGACCCAGCGGCAGCAGCGGGGCAGCGGCTCCGCCGCCGTGACGCTGGCGCTGGCCCCGAAAGTTCTGGCGGCGGTGCTGCTGGCCGCCTCCGTGGTGCGGCTCCTCAGCTCTACCTTTCGTTCCTTCCTGTATTTTCAGTTTTGAGAGGAGGCCCTGACTGTGGATAAATGGCTGAACAGGGCCTTTCTGACGGGCCTTTTGGCGCTGCTGCTGGCCGTGCCTATCGGCACCGCCCTGTGGGGCGCGGAAAAAACCACCGCCTACTATGAAAACCGTACCCTGGCGGAGCGCCCTGCCCTGACCGGGACGTCCCTGTGGGACGGCACTTTCGGCTCCGCCTTTGAAAGCTGGCTCTCCGACCACTTCCCCGGCCGCGCCACCCTTCTGAAAGGCGATACCGCCGTGCAGATGCGGCTCCGCCCGGTGGTGAACGGCGCCGTGCTGGGGGGAGAGGTGCTGCTGCCCTTCCGGGATTACGACACCTGGTCGGCGGAGGAACAATCCGCCCGGGCGGCGGAACGGGGCGAGAAATTTGCCGCCCTGAACGGTTATATCGAAGAAAACGGCGGCACGTTCCTGTTCGTGGGCTTCCCGGAGCAGCGGACGTATTTTGACAGTGAATATCCCGCCTACCTGAACAGCTGCGCCGAGGAGACCGCCTCCGCCAGCCGCCTGTTCCGGGAGGCGCTGGAGGACCGGGGCGTGCCCTTCCTGGACATGGGGGAGGTTTACGACGCCCAGGGCCACCCTGCTTCTTATTACGCAAGCGTTGACCACCACTACACCTGGTACGGCGCCTGGGCTGCCTATCAGGAAATCATGGAAACCCTCCATGCATCCGGCTTTGATCTGCCGGTGCTGACGGAGGACGACCTGGACATCCAAACGCTGCCCAACCCCTGCATCGGCTCCCGGAACCGGAAGCTGTACAACCTCTGGCCCAACGACGACCACATCGTGCTGGGTATCCAGAAAGACCCGGTGGCCTTTGACCGCCGGGACAACGGCCAGCCGTCGGGCACGCCCCTGTTCGTCACGCCGTCCTCTGCGGCGGAGCCAGTCGCCTACGGCGTCTATATGGGCGGCGACTACGGCGAAACGGTGCTGGAGACCCACCGCCCGGAGCTGCCCAAGCTGCTGATTTTCGGGGACTCCTTTACAAACGCTCTGGAAACGCTGCTGTACGCCTCCTTTGACGAGACCCGCAGCCTGGACCTGCGGCACTACCAGGGCGGCAGCCTGAAGGACTATATCGCGGACTACCGGCCGGACGTCGTGCTGTGCGTCCTGAACGATTCCTTTTATTACACCACCGCCGGCAACGGCGCGGTGTGGGAGGACTGAGCATGGAAGAAACAAAAGCCCCGGCAGGGGCGTATGCCAGCATCCTGCTGGCAGCGGCCCTCTGGGGCATCATCGGATTGTGGAACCGCCGGTTGATGGCGGGCGGTTTTTCCCCCACGGACATTGTGGTGGTGCGGAATTTCGGCGGCATGGCGCTGCTGGCGCTCATCTTCGCCGTCAAGGACCGCTCCGTATTCCGCGTGAAGCGGGAGCACTTGAAATACTTCTTCGGCACCGGCGTCATCAGCGTGGTGCTGTTCACCGTCTGCTACTTCTCCTGCCAGAAGGTGTGCTCCCTGGCGGTGGCGTCTATTCTGCTGTATACCGCCCCGTCCTTTGTGGTGCTCCTGTCCGCCCTCTTGTGGAAGGAGCCGGTGACGAAGCGGAAACTGCTGGCCCTGCTGCTGACGCTGGTGGGCTGCGCCCTGGTGTGCGGCGTGTTCTCCGGCGGGCTGACGGTGACGCTGGGCGGCATCCTGCTGGGCCTGGGGGCCGGATTCTTCTACGCGCTGTACAGCATCTTCGCCCCCTACGCCCTGGCCCATTACAGCTCCATGACTGTCACGGTCTGGACCTTCCTGTTCGCGGGGCCCGCGTCCCTGGCGCTGGTGCCCGGCTCCAAAACTTTGGGCCCGGCCCTGTCCCAGCCGGAGATGTGGCTGACGGCGGCGGGACTGGTGGTGTTCTCCACCGTGCTGCCCTACATTTTTTACACAAAGGGCCTGAGCCGGGTGGAGCCGGGGAAGGCCTCCATCATGGCCAGCCTGGAGCCGGTGGTGGCCGCCCTGGCGGGCATCCTGGCCTTCGGCGAGCCGATGAACGCCGCTACTGTCATCGGCATCGTCTGCGTGCTGGCCGGCGTTGTGATCTTGAGGTGAAAAGCATGGCAAAGAAAAAAGAGGAAAAAACAAATGTGATGCGGGTGCTGGAGCAGCAGGGCATCCCCTACACGCCCCATACCTACCCGGCGGACGGCCCTATCGACGGCGTCAGCGTGGCGGGCTTCCTGGGCCAGGATGTGGAGCAGGTGTTCAAAACGCTGGTGACAAAGGGTGCCAGCGGGAGCTATTATGTATTTGATGTCCCGGTTGCGGAAAACCTGGATTTGAAAAAGGCCGCCAAAGCGGTGGGGGAGAAGTCTATCGCCATGATCCACCAAAAGGAGCTGCTGCCCCTGACGGGGTACGTCCACGGCGGCTGCAGCCCGGTGGGCATGAAAAAGCAGTTCCCCACCGTGTTCCATGAGACGGTGGTGCTGTTCGACACCATCTGCGTCTCCGCCGGAAAGATCGGCGCCCAGGTGGAGGTGCCGCCCCAGGCCCTGCTGGACCTGCTGGGAGCGACCACGGCGGACATTGTTGTGGAGTAAACCCCACATTTTGCAAAAAGGAGAACCGTTCACCGATGCAGGATAAAATCATCGTCAAAGGCGCCCGCGCCAACAATCTGAAAAATATTGACGTCACCATCCCCCGGGACAAGCTGGTGGTGATGACGGGACTCTCCGGCTCCGGCAAGTCCTCCCTGGCGTTTGACACCATCTACGCCGAGGGCCAGCGCCGCTACGTGGAGAGCCTCAGCTCCTATGCCCGGATGTTCCTGGGCCAGATGGACAAGCCCGACGTGGACTATATCGAGGGCCTTTCCCCCGCCATCTCCATTGACCAGAAGACCACCAGCAAGAACCCCCGCTCCACCGTGGGCACCGTCACCGAGATTTACGACTACCTCCGCCTGCTGTGGGCCCGGGTGGGCACGCCCCACTGCCCCAAGTGCGGCAAGGAGATCCGCCAGCAGACCATCGACCAGATCATCGACCAGGTGCTCGCCCTCCCTGAGGGCACTCGCATCCAGGTCATGGCCCCCGTCATCCGGGGGAAAAAGGGCGAGCACACCAAGGTGTTCGAGGACGCCAAGCGCTCCGGCTACGTCCGCGTCCGGGCCGATGGCAACCTGTACGAGCTGGACGAGGAGATCAAGCTGGAGAAGAACAAAAAGCACAACATCGAGATCATCGTGGACCGCCTCATCATCCGCCCGGATATTCAGCAGCGGCTGACGGACTCCGTGGAGACGGCCTCCGGACTCTCTGGCGGGCTGGTGGTCATCAACCTCCTGCGGGAGGAAAAAGACCTGGTGTTCTCCCAGAACTACGCCTGTGAGGACTGCGGCATCTCCATCGAGGAGCTGACGCCCCGGATGTTCTCCTTCAACAACCCCTTCGGCGCCTGTCCCACCTGCACGGGCCTGGGCAGCCAGCTGAAGGTGGACCCGGCCCTGGTGGTGCCGGATGGGAAGCTCAGCATTCTGGAGGGCGCTATCCAGGCCAGCGGCTGGGGCAACATCCGCTCCGACGGCATCTCCCGGATGTACTTCGACGCTCTGGCGAAAAAATACCATTTCTCCCTCTCTACCCCCTGGAACGAGCTGACGGAGGAGGTGCGGGACATCATCCTCTACGGCACCAAGGGCGAGAAGCTGGAGCTGCACTACGACCAGCCCCGGGGCAAGGGGGTCCTATACCAGCCCTTTGAGGGTGTCTGCAACAACGTTGAGCGCCGCTATCTGGAGACCCAGTCCGATGCCAGCAAGCGGGAGCTGGAGGAGATGATGGCGGAGTGTCCCTGCCCGGCGTGTAAGGGAATGCGCCTGAAAAAGGAATCTTTGGCCGTCACCGTAGGCAATATGAACATCCACGATTTTACCACGATGTCCGTGGTGGACGAGCTGGCCTGGATGGACAAGCTGGAACTGACGAACCAGCAGCACCTCATTGCCGACCGCATCCTGAAAGAAATTCGCTCCCGGCTGGGCTTTCTGCAGTCCGTGGGCCTGGGCTACCTGACTTTGAGCCGCAGCGCCGGGACCCTCTCCGGCGGCGAGAGCCAGCGCATCCGCCTGGCGACGCAGATCGGCTCCTCCCTGATGGGCGTGCTCTATATCTTGGACGAACCCTCCATCGGTCTCCACCAGCGGGATAACGACAAGCTGCTGGCGACCCTGCGGAACCTGCGGGACATGGGCAACACCCTGCTGGTGGTGGAGCACGACGAGGACACCATGCGCGCCGCCGATTACCTCATCGACATCGGTCCCGGCGCCGGTATCCACGGCGGCGAAGTGGTGGCCGCCGGCACGCCGGAGGAGGTCATGGCGAACCCCAACTCCCTGACGGGCCAGTACCTCTCCGGCAAGAAGAAAATTCCCGTCCCCGCCCAGCGCCGCCCCGGAAACGGAAAGCTCCTGCGGGTCATCGGCGCGGCGGAAAACAATCTCCGCCATGTGGACGTGGACTTCCCCCTGGGGACCTTCACCGTGGTCACCGGCGTTTCCGGCAGCGGCAAGTCCTCTCTGGTGAACGAGATTTTGTTCAAGCGGCTGGGGGCCGACCTGATGCGCATGAAGGTCCACCCCGGCAGGTGTGAGCGGATCGAGGGCATCGAGTACCTGGACAAGGTGGTCAACATCGACCAGAGTCCCATTGGCCGCACGCCCCGGTCCAACCCCGCCACCTATACGGGATTGTTCAACGACATCCGGGACCTGTTCGCCTCCACCCAGGAGGCCAAGAGCCGGGGCTACGGCCCGGGCCGGTTCAGCTTCAACGTCCGGGGCGGCCGGTGCGAGGCCTGCTCCGGCGACGGCGTGCTGAAGATCGAGATGCACTTCCTGCCGGACATCTTCGTCCCCTGCGAGGTCTGCAAGGGCAGGCGGTATAACCGGGAGACCCTGGAAGTCCACTATAAGGGCAAAAACATCGCGGAAGTGCTGGACATGACGGTGGACGAGGCGCTGGAGTTCTTCTCCGCCCTGCCGAAGATCCGCAACAAGCTTCAGACCCTCCAGGACGTGGGTCTGGGCTATGTGAAGCTGGGCCAGCCCTCCACGGAGCTGTCCGGCGGTGAGGCCCAGCGGGTGAAGCTGGCCACGGAGCTTTCTAAGCTGGCCACCGGCAAGACCATCTATATCCTGGACGAGCCCACCACGGGCCTCCACACTGACGATGTGCGCAAGCTCCTGGAAGTCCTCCAGCGGCTGGTGGATAATGGCAACACGGTAGTAGTCATCGAGCACAATCTGGATGTCATCAAATGCGCCGATTGGCTCATCGACCTGGGCCCGGAGGGCGGCGACGGCGGCGGCACGGTCGTTGTCACTGGCACGCCGGAGCAGGTGGCCGCCTGCCCGGAGAGCTACACGGGCCAATATCTGAAAAAAATGCTGCCATGACAGGAGGTCCGCCGTGTTCACACTGGCTATCACCCTTTTGAATACGGCCTTCTGGTTGGCCCTCCACTTCGGCCTTGCGGCAATTTTGACCCATCTGCCGGACGGTATCCAGCGCCGCTGGTTTGACCACCGCCGCCCCCGCTTCCAGGTGGGGGATGGAGAGATGACCTTTTACCGCCGCATCAGTCTGCCCCGCTGGAAGGATCGCCTGCCCCAGTTCAACTGCGACTTCGACAAGCGGCATCTCCGCCGCCAACTATCCGACAACTATCTGGAAGAATTTATTTTCATCACCTGCCGGGCGGAGGTCATCCATGAGGGCATCTTTCTGCTGGGGTGGCTGTCTCTGCTGTCCTGCCTGCTGTGCGGCGACCCGCTGGCGAACCTCCCCTTATTTGCCGCCATCGCCGCCGTGCTGTGTTTTGGGAACCTGCCCTTCGCCATGATCCAGCGGTATAACCGCCGCCGTCTGGAAAAACTATGGAACACCTGCCGGAGGATCGGCAGAATATAAACGACAAAACGCTTAACAAAGAAAGTTGAGGATCACCTATGTCTGACATCAAAAACGTTGCCATGATCACCGTCTGCGGCCGCCCCAACGTGGGCAAATCCAGCCTGACTAACGCCCTGGTGGGGGAAAAGGTCGCCATCGTCTCCAACAAGGCCCAAACCACCCGGAACCGCATTTACGGCGTGGTGAACCGGGAGGACACCCAGTATATCCTGCTGGACACTCCGGGCCTCCACAAGCCCAAGTCCGCCCTGGGAGAGTATATGGTGAAGGTCGTTACCTCCAGCCTCTCCGATGTGGATTGCGCATTGCTGCTGGTGGAGCCCATAGCCCATGTAGGCGGCCCCGAGCTGGCCCTCATTGAGCGCATCAAAGAGGAGCATCTGCCCGCCATCCTCTGCATCAACAAGATCGACACCGTGGAGCCGGCGGAGCTGCTGCCGGTCATCGCCGCCTACAACGAGGCCTGGGACGGCTTCGATGCCATCATCCCCATCTCCGCCCATACCGGCAGCGGTCTGGACGATTTGATGAAAGAGCTGCGGAAGTACGCCACGGAGGGCCCCCAGCTGTTCCCCGATGGCCAGACCAGCGACCAACCGGAGCGGCAGGTGGTGGGCGAGATCGTCCGGGAGAAGCTGCTGCTGTGCCTGGATAAAGAAATTCCCCACGGCACCGCTGTGGAGATCACGAAATTCTCCGAACGGGATTCCGGCGTCATCGACGTGGACGCCACCATCTACTGCGAAAAAGCCAGTCATAAGGGCATCATCATCGGCAAGCAGGGCGCCATGCTGAAGAAGATCAGCACCCTGGCCCGCCACGACATCGAGAAATTCATGGGCACCAAGGTGTACCTGGAAACCTGGGTGAAGGTCAAAGAGAATTGGCGTGACAACGTGAATTACGTCCGCAGCTTCGGTTACAACGACGACTGATTTTTCCAGCGATAAAGATTCGACTTTTTTCGCAGACTATCCGTAAAGGAGGTCTGCGCGATGGAGTCCGAACCGTTTTGGGAGTTATTCTGCATGACCGGGGAGCCGCTGGCCTATATGCTCTACCGGAAGCTGGAGGGGGCGGAGGATGAACTGCCGCCCATCCTGTGAGCAGCGGGGGCTTTGCCCCCGTACATAAGGTGGTGAGCGCATGGCGGGAACGCCGTACATCGTGACCCGGGGCATCGTCCTCCGGGAGACGGAAAGCAAAGAAGCGGACAAAATATTGACTCTTTTAACCGATAAATGCGGCAAAATAGCGGTAATCGCCCGGGGCGCCCGGCGGAAGAGCTGCAAGTACGCCGCCTGCGTCCAGTCCCTGGTCTGGTCGGAGTGGACCCTCTACCAAAAGGGCGACTGGTACTACGCCAACGAGGGTTCCACCGTGGAACTTTTCCCCGGCCTGCGAAGCGACCTGGAGGCATTGTCCCTGGGCTTCTACCTGGCGGAGCTGACGGAGGCCGTCACCACGGAGAACACCCCGGCGCCGGAGCTGCTGCGCCATCTGCTGAACGGCTTGTACGCCCTCTCCGCGCTGCACAAGCCCCCGGCCCTGGTAAAGCCGGCCTTTGAGCTGAAGCTCCTGTGTCTGGCGGGGTATGAGCCCCTGGCGGACGGCTGCGCCTACTGCGGACGTCCCGACCCGGAGCGGCCCATGCTGGATGTGGTCCAGGGCGTCCTGCGGTGCGGGACCTGCGGCGTACAGGAAAGCGCCCTGTCCATGCCCCTGTGTCCCAGCTCCCTGGCGGCCCTGCGGCATATCGTATACGGCGACCCCAAACGCCTCTATTCGTTTACCCTGGGAGATGACGCCCTTCGCCGGCTCTCCGCCGCTGCGGAGGCTTTCGTGGCCGCCCAGCTGGAGCGGGGTTTCCGGTCCCTGGATTTTTATAAGAGCCTCCAGCCGTTAAATTAGCTAGAAAAAACGATACATTTTGTATAATTCAAACGAATTTATACGATGAGGAACCGATATGAGCGAACTGTTTGATAAATCCATCCGCACTCTGGAGCTGCCCCGGGTGCTGCAAATGCTGAGCGACCAGGCTGTCAGTGCTGAAGCAAAGGCGCGAGCCCTCCGCGTCCGTCCGGAGACGGAGGCGGAGGAGGTCCAGCGCCTGCTGGACCAGACCGACGCTGCCAGGGCGATGATCGGACTCCACGGAAGCCCGTCGTTTTCCGGCGTCAGGCCGGTGGCGGAGGCCCTGGACCGGGCGGACCGGGGCGGCAGCCTGAACACCCGGGAGCTGCTGACCATCGCGGGACTGCTGACCGCCGCCCGCCGTGCCCGGGAGTATTTCAACGACGAGGCCGCGGAAAGGACGGCCATCGACCACCTGTTTTTATCCCTCCACGGCAACCGCTTTTTAGAGGAGAAGATCAAGCGCTGCATCGTGGACGAGGATACCATTTCCGACGCCGCATCTTCCGAGCTGGCGGACATCCGCCGCCACATGCGGGCGGCCCAGGCGAAAAGCCGCCAGATTTTGCAAAAAATTATTTCCTCGCCCACCTATGGCAAGATTTTGCAGGAGACCATCATCACCCAGCGGGACGGCCGCTTCGTGGTGCCGGTCAAGGCGGAGCATAAGGGCGACCTGCCGGGCCTGGTCCACGATATTTCCTCCACCGGCGCCACGGTGTTTGTGGAGCCCATGGGCGTCGTCCAGGCCAACAACGAGTATATTGAGCTGGAGGCCAAGGAGCAGAAGGAGATCGAGCGCATCCTGGCGGAGTTGTCCGCGGAGGCGGCGGCCCACCGGGAGGACATCCAGTGGGATTACGACACCCTGGTCCACCTGGACCTGATCTTCGCCCGGGGCCAGCTCAGCTATAAAATGGACGCCATCCGGCCGGAGATCCGGCGGGACGGCGCCATCCACCTCCGCAAGGCCCGGCACCCCCTGCTGGACGCGAAGAAGGCGGTGCCCATCGACATTGAGCTGGGCGACACCTTCGATACCCTGGTCATCACCGGCCCCAACACCGGCGGCAAGACGGTCTCCCTCAAGACCCTGGGCCTGCTGACCCTGATGGCCCAGTGCGGCCTGCACATCCCGGCGGCGGACCGCAGCGCCGTTTCCGTTTACGGTCACGTTCTGGCGGACATCGGCGATGAGCAGAGCATTGAACAGAATTTGTCTACTTTTTCGGCACATATGACTAATATAGTGGCTATTTTGAAGGAAGCGGACCGCCGCAGCCTGATTCTGTTCGACGAGCTGGGCGCCGGCACCGACCCGGTGGAGGGCGCGGCGCTGGCCATCTCCGTCATCCAGCACGTCCGGCAACTGGGGGCAAAAGTGGCGGCTACCACCCACTATGCGGAATTGAAAACTTTTGCCATGACCACCGCTGGGGTGGAGAACGCCTCCTGCGAGTTCGACGTGGATACCCTCAGCCCCACCTACCGGCTCCTCATCGGCATCCCCGGCAAGTCCAACGCCTTTGCCATCTCTAAGCGGCTGGGCCTGCCGGACGCGGTCATTGAGAGCGCGAAAGCCCAGATGAGCGGTGAGAGCGTCCGCTTTGAGGACGTCCTCACCCAGCTGGAGGCCAAGCGCCAGGCCCTGGAAAAGCGGGAGCAGGAGGCCAACCGACTGTATGCCCAGCGGGAAGAGGACGCCCGGAAGGCGAGAGAATTCCGGGAGCAGATGGAGCGGGCCAAGGAGAACGCCCGGGGCCGTGGCGAGGCGGAGGCCAAGCGCATTCTGCGGGACGCCCGTGCCGCCGCCGACCAGGTGTTCGCGGAGCTGGCGGAAATGCGGAAGCAGCAGGCCAGGGCCGAGCGGGATTTGAATACCAACGAGGCCAGGGCCGAGCTGCGGCGAAAGCTGAACGAGGCGGAGGACGCCGTCAGCAAGCATGATGCCCGTCAGGAACCCATCCCCAAGCCCAGCCGTCCCATCCGGGCGGGGGACCTGGTGGAGATCCCCGGCGTCCGCCAGAACGCGGAGGTGGTGTCCGTTGGCAGCGACGGCACGCTGCAATTAAAGGCCGGCGTACTGAAAATGAAGGCCAAGGCCGGCGAGGTCCGGCTCATCGAGGATGACGAGCGGGCGGCCCAGAAGAAAAAGCCCACCGTGTCCATCCGCCAGAACGCGGACCGTGCCCTCCGGGCTTCCGCCAGCCGGGAGCTGGATATCCGGGGTATGGAGACGCTGGGGGCTGAGAGCGTGGTGGAGAATTTTATCTCCGCCGCCGTCATGGGCCGTCTGGACACCGTCACTATCATCCACGGCAAGGGCACCGGCGCCCTGCGGAAAGCCGTCCATGACGTTCTCCGCCGGAACAAGGCGGTGAAGGGCTTCCGCCTGGGCGTTTACGGCGAGGGCGAGAGCGGCGTGACGGTGGTAACGCTGAAATAATTCGTGTCTGTTAAAAATTTGAATATATGAGGTGACTGCTATGCAAAAACTGGAAAAGCAATTCCACATCCACTGCACCTCCGGCGATGTGGGCCGGTACTGCATCCTGCCCGGCGACCCCGGCCGGGTCCCCGCCATTGCCGCCCTGTTTGACGACGCGAAGCAGGTGGCCTGCAACCGGGAGTACAACGTCTGGACGGGCACCCTTCTGGGGGAGAAGGTCACCGCCTGCTCCACGGGCATCGGCGGCCCCTCCGCCGCTATCGCCATGGAGGAGCTGCACAAATGCGGCGCGGACACCTTCATCCGCACCGGCACCTGCGGCGGCATCGACCTGAACGTCCAGTCCGGCGACATCGTGGTGGCCACCGGCGCCATCCGCTTTGAGCACACCAGCCTGGAATACGCGCCTATCGAGTATCCGGCGGTGCCGGACCTGGGGGTCACCAACTGCCTTGCCCGGGCCGCGAAAGCTCTGGGTCTGCCGCTGCATACGGGCGTCGTCCAGTGTAAGGACAGCTTTTACGGCCAGCACAGCCCCGAGGCGTCTCCCGTTTCCTATGAGCTGAAAGCCAAGTGGGAGGCCTGGAAGCGGCTGGGGGTCAAGGCCAGCGAGATGGAATCCGCGGCCCTGTTCGTAGTGGCGGCGGCCCTGGGCTGTCGCTGCGGCTCCTGCTTCCATGTCATCTGGAACCAGGAGCGGGAGGCCGCCGGCCTGGACCAGAAGATGAACGAGAATACATCCAACTCCGTCAAGGTGGCGGTGGAGGCCCTGAAACTTCTCATTGAGGAAGACCGGAAAGCCAAATGACCCCGCAAAAAGAGAAACAATATGAAAAAAAGTGAGCTTGGCACCGGCGGCCGCTTTTATTGAGCGCAGAAAAAGGACAGGTTTCCTTTGGAAACCTGTCCTTTTTGTATCATCAGTCGTCCGTCCGGACGCCCTTTTCGATGTCCCGGATGTCGTAGGGGGAGGTCTGGTACACGCAGTAGTTCAGCCAGTTGGCATACAGCAGGTGGGCGCAGCTCCGCCAGTTCATCACAGGCCGCTTGCTGGGGTCGTCGCCGGGGAAGTAGTGCTTGGGGATCTGAATATCCACCCCGGCAGCCAGGTCCCGCATGTACTCCTTTCGCAGGGTGTCCCGGTCGTACTCCGCATGGCCCATCAGGAACACCTGACGGCCCTGGTCGGTCTTGACGGCGTAGACCCCTGCCTCCGGGGAGGCGGCCAGAATTTTCAATTCAGGAACCGCCTCAATATCCGCCCGGTCGACCGTGGTGTTCCGGGAGTGGGGGACCCAGAAGGTGTCGTCAAAGCCCCGGAAGAGGATGTAGTTGGGGTCTTCCACGGTGTGCTGGAACACGCCGAACAGCTTGTGGGGCAGCACCCGCTTGGGGATGCCGTAGTGGTAGTAAAGCCCCGCCTGGGCGCCCCAGCAGATGTGCAGGGTGGAGTGGACGTGGGTCTTGCTCCACTCCATGATCTCGCACAGCTCCGGCCAGTAGTCCACCTCCTCAAAGCCCATCAGCTCCACCGGCGCGCCGGTGATGACGAGGCCGTCGAAGGTGCGGTCCTTCACCTCGGCAAAGGACTTGTAGAAGGCCAGCATATGGGCCTGGGAGGTGTTCTTGGAAACATGGTCCGACGGGGCGATGAGCTCCAGCTCGATCTGGAGGGGCGTGTTGCCCAGCACCCGGGCCAGCTGGGTCTCAGTGTCCACCTTGGTAGGCATCAGGTTCAGGAGAAGAATCTGCAGGGGCCGGATGTCCTGGGTGATGGCCCGGGTCTCCGTCATCACGAAGATGTTTTCCCGGGACAAGGTCTCCGTGGCGGGAAGTTGGTTGGGAATTTTGATGGGCATGACTTAAAAATCCTCCATTTCGCCGTGCAAGCGGCATCAATAGAAATCAATAAGGCTCCCCCGGAGAAATGGGGGATTTTTGCCATCATCCGCGGTTGCCGTACAAACGGCGAGCGGATGGGCATCATCGGCTATCTGATGTGAGACTTCACATCAGATAGCCTCCAATGCCTGGGCAATATCTTCGATGAGGTCCTCCTTGCTCTCCAGGCCGCAGCTCATGCGGACCAGTCCGGCGGGGACGCCGGCGGCCTTGAGCTGCTCCTCGGTCATCTGGCGGTGGGTGGAGGTGGCGGGATTCAGGCAGCAGGTCCGGGCGTCGGCCACGTGGGTCTCGATGGCCGCCAGCTTCAGCCTGCTCATGAACACCTCGGCGGCGGGGCGGCCGCCCTTGAGCTCAAAGGACACCACGCCGCAGGAGCCGTGAGGCAGGTATTTTTGGGCCACCTCGTGGTAGGGGTCCCCGGGCAGGCCGCAGTAGTGGACGACTTCCACCTTGGGATGCGCCGCCAGAAACTCCGCCACAGCCTGTCCGTTCTCGCAGTGGCGGGCCATGCGGACGTGGAGGCTCTCCAGACCCAGGTTCAGGTAGAAGGCGCTCTGGGGGGAGGGAGTGGAGCCGAAGTCCCGCATGAGCTGGGCGGTGCACTTCGTGATAAAAGCGCCCTCCTTGCCGAACTTTTCGGCGTAGGTGATGCCGTGGTAGCTGTCGTCAGGGGTGCACAGGCCGGGGAACTTGTCGGCGTGGGCCATCCAGTCGAACTTGCCGGAATCCACGATGGCGCCTCCCACGGCGGCGCCGTGGCCGTCCATGTACTTAGTGGTGGAGTGGGTCACGATGTCGGCGCCCCACTCAAAGGGCCGGCAGCCTACGGGGGTGGCGAAGGTGTTGTCCACGATGAGGGGCACGCCGTGGCTGTGGGCGGCTTTGGCGAACTTCTCAATGTCCAGCACCGTCAGAGCAGGGTTGGCGATGGTCTCGCCGAACACGGCCTTGGTGTTGGGGCGGAAGGCAGCGTTCAGTTCTTCCTCGGAGCAGTCAGGGGCGACAAAGGTCGTTTCAATTCCCATCTTCGCCATGGTGACGGAGATGAGGTTGAAGGTGCCGCCGTAAATGCTGGAGGACGCCACGATGTGGTCGCCGCAAGTGGCGATGTTGAACAGGGCAAAGAAGTTGGCCGCCTGGCCGGAGGAGGTCAGCATGGCCGCCGTGCCGCCCTCCAGGGCGCAGATCTTGGCAGCCACATAGTCGCAGGTGGGATTCTGAAGGCGGGAGTAGAAATAGCCGTCGGCCTCCAGGTCAAAGAGTTTGCCCATGTCCTCGCTGGTGGCATATTTAAAAGTGGTGGACTGGATGATGGGGATCTGCCGGGGCTCGCCGCTGCCGGGGGTGTAGCCTCCCTGGACGCAGATGGTTTCAGGACGGTAATTGCTCATAGTTGTGTGCTCCTTTCAGATTTCCGGAACGAAAAAAACGGCTTTCGTCCCAAAGAGTTTCTTTGAGACGAAAGCCGTATCATGCTTCCGCGGTACCACTCAAATTGCGCCGGCCTCACGACCGGGCGCCACTTTCGGGGTCCAGCAACCCCTTTGCACTGACGCGGCGTACGCGGGACGCCCTAACGACCGACAGTCCTCGAACGTCCGGCTCGGGAGCCATAGGACCTGGAGACCCCTGCCGCCGGCTCGCACCCTGCGCCGGCTCTCTGGGGGCGTCAGCCTCCGTCCCTCTCCTTCATCGCTTTAAAAGGTATTATAGAGATATGACCTGCGTTTGTCAACCGCGGTTTTCGACGATATGGACGTTCAGATGGTCGTAGGTCATCTCCACGCCGTGGCCGGCGAAGGCGCTCCGCAGGTTCTCGCCCAGGCCAAAGTAGACGTCCCAGTAGTCGGCGGCGGAGCACCAGCAGAACACCGTGTACTCGATGGAGCTCTCGCCGTAGTTGGAGAGGTAAACGGCGGAGGCGGGGTCTTCCAGGATCTTCGGGGTATTTGCCAGGGCGTCCCGGCAGGCAGCCTTCACATCCTCGGTGGGGGCGTCGTAGGAGGCGGTGACCTTCTGAGTCACGCGGCGGCGGCCCAGGACGGTGTAGTTGATGACCTTGGAGCTGGACAGCTCCTTGTTGGGCAGCAGTACCAGCAGCCCGTCGGGGGTCAGCAGCTTGGTGTGGTTCAGGGAGATCTCCTGAACTGTGCCGGAGACGCCGTTCACCTCAATGAAATCCCCCATGGAGAAGGGATGGGCGGACAGGATGACCAGCCCGCCGGCCACATTGCCCAGGATGTCCTCAGCCGCCAGGGTGATACCCAGGGAGCCGACAGACAGCAGCGCCACCAGGGAGGTCATGTTCACATCCAGGCTTTCCGCCACAATGACAACGGCGATGATGTACAGCACCAGCTTAATGCCGGTTTGGATGTACTTCTGGACGCGGGCGTCCAGCTTGGACCGGGACAGCAGGCGGATGGTGAGCTTCAGAACGGCTTTGATGACGATGAGGCAGACAATGAGGGTAAAGAGCGCGTAGAGAATTTTCGCCAGGGTCATCCCCGCGATGGAAGTGCCGAGCAGAGCGTTCAGATCGAGAGCAGTCATGGTGTGTTCCTCCTTGATTTCTATTGGCATAATACAGAAATCATATCGGAAACCGGGGAAAAAGTCAATGGCCCGGAGGCGGCTGCACGGTTTTGCACCGGCTTTTCCCCGCGTGACCGCAGGGGATGTCAGCATTTGTGGCGGAAATGTAAAGGAAAACCGGTGGAAAATGACGGCTGCCTTTGCTAGTATTGAAGAAGCGGCGGGAAGGCGTTTCTTCCGGCAAATTCGCGGCCGCGTACGCGGACGCAGAGAAAATGGGGAGCGGTCTTATGAACATCGGCGGCAACATACAGGAATTGAGAAAAATATCCGGGATGACCCAGGAGCAGCTGGCGGGAAAATTGAATGTTTCCAGGCAGACCGTCTCCAAGTGGGAGCTTGGCGGCACATTGCCGGATCTGGAGAGCGCGCTGAAGCTCTGCGGAATTTTTCACATTCCACTTGACGATCTGCTGGGAGAGGAGAAAAAGGCGCGGGGCGCCGAAGACCGGATCACCATTGAAGACCTGGCGTATCTCAACCGCCGCAGCCGAAACATGAATCTGCTGGTGATCAGTGGGCTGCTCTTTTTGATGATCGCCCTTGCGGTCGTTTCCGTGGTCACGGCGGTGCGGAGCGCGGCCCTCAGTACACAGTACATGCTGTACCGCTACATGACGGTGGGCGAATATGTGGCCAGCCCTGCGAATTACGCCGTTCCCCTTGCCCTGGCAGCGGTCACGGCAGCCATCGGCGCGGGGCTTATCGTTTTCTGCATCGTTGAAAACAAAAGGGGGACGTGCGGCCGGAGGCCAAACGGAAAAGAAAGCGGTTGCCATCTCATAGGATAAGCTGGTATAATCCTATCAATACCAACTGCGAGAGGGAAAGAGGAGGAAACCACCATGAACCGGGAAATCAAAAAGCAGGGCAATGGCTGGGCCCTGCTTCCGTTTTTGATCTTCATCGTCATCTATCTGGGCGCGGGATTGTATCTCCAGGCGAAAGGGGAGGAGATGGCCTTCTACCAGTTCCCGTCCGTCACCGCTATGTTCATCGCTGTGCTGGCGGCTTTCTGCATGGGCCGGGAGAGCATCGACCGAAAATTTGCCATTTTCGCCCGGGGTGCCGCCAATGAAAATGTGCTGACCATGCTGATGATCTACATTCTGGCAGGCGCCTTTTCCACCGTGGCAAAGACCATGGGCGGCGTGGACGCCACCGTCAACCTGGGCCTCTCCCTGATCCCCGTGGAGCTGCTGGCTGCCGGCGTGTTCGTCATCTCCGCCTTTTTGGGCACCGCCACCGGGACCTCCGTGGGAACCATCACCTCGCTGGTGCCCATTGCCGTGGGCCTGGCGGCGGAGAGCGGCCTCAGCGTGCCGATGATGCTGGGCGCCTGTGCCGGCGGCGCCATGTTCGGCGACAACCTGTCCATGATTTCCGACACCACCATCGCTGCCACCAAGACCCAGGGCTGCGAGATGCGGGACAAGTTCCGGGTCAACTTCTATATCGCCCTGCCCGCCGCATTGGTCACGCTGGTGATTTTGCTGGTATGTGCCCGGCCGGAGAGCGCGGCCGACATGGGGGCCCATCCCTTTGCGCTCATCAAGGTGGTGCCTTACATTCTGGTGCTGGCTCTGGCCATCATCGGCGTCAACGTGTTCCTGACCCTGACCATCGGCATTTTCTCCGCCGGCGTCATCGGCATGGCCTGCGGAGAGCTGACGGTGTTCACCTATGCCCAGGCCATCTGGGACGGCTTCACCGGCATGAGCGAGGTGTTCTTCCTGGCGCTGTTCTGCGGCGGATTGTCGGAGCTGATCGCCCACAACGGCGGCATCGTCTGGCTGATCGAAAAGCTGCGGGGCATGATGAAGGGCAACAAGTCCGCCCAGGTGGGCATGGCGGCCCTGGTGTCCCTGGCGGACTGCGCCACCGCCAATAATACCGTGGCCATTATCCTCTGCGGCAACGTGGCCCGGGACATCAGCCGGGAATACAGGGTGGACCCCCGCCGGACGGCGTCTTTGCTGGATGTGTTCTCCTGCGTGTTCCAGGGCATCCTCCCCTACGGCGCCCAGCTTCTGATGGCAGCCGCTTTGACGACCACAACTTATAATATCGTCATCAGCCCCGTGGAGATCGTGCCCTACATGTGGTACTGCTGGATTTTGGCGGCTTTCGGCCTGCTGTCCGTCTTCGTGCCCTATGCGGACCGTGTCTGCCGCAGGGACCCCTGGAATTGGGCATACGATGTGGCGGAATCGGGCGTGGCGGCAAAGAAAGACCTGGAAAGCGAATAAAAAGAAGCGCCGGCTCAGCCGGCGCTTTACTTTACGCTTTCTTTGTCAGGGAGCGGTGCAGCTCCTGGGTAAAGCGGATGGAATCCGCCACAGACTGCTCCAGCAGCCCCACGAACTGCTCCGCCAGCGGCGCCAGTCTGACGTCCCGGGGCACGATCCAGCCGATGCGGAAGCTGCCTTGATCTGCCAGCGGCACCGTGACCACCGCCTGGCTGATGAAGCTCTCCACCAGCAGGCCGCTGCCGGTGGTAAAGGCGTCGGTCCGGGAGAGAATGTTCATCATGGTGGCCCGGTCATTGACGGTGATGGAGCGGTCGGGCCGCTTCATGGACATCATCTGGTATTCCTCCGACAGGTCGGACGCCACGCCCTGGGTGTGCTCGAAGGACACATAGGGGAAGCCCTCCAGATCGTCCTCCCGCACCGCGTCCAGCCCCGCCAGGGGATGCTCCTTGCGGACGTAGATACAGGGCGGCACGGCGGCGATCTCATGGAACTCCAGGTCCCGGGCGTCCAGCAGGCGGCGGATCATCTTCTCCGTCAGGTCTGTCAGGAAGATGACGCCGATGTCGGAGCGGTGGTCGTAGACGTCCTCAATGACGGCGTCCATTCCCGTCTCCTTGATGGCGTAGCGGTAGCGGCTGTCGGCTCCGTCCCGCAGCAGCCGCAGAAAAGCGTCCTCGGTAAAGGGATAGCGCTGGGTGGACACGGAGAAGCGGACGGGGGCGGCAGCGTTCCGACCCTCTCCATAGAGCTGTTCGATACGCCGCTTCTGCTCCAGCAGGGAGATGGCGTAGCTCAAAAATTCCTCTCCCTCGGGGGTGAACTCCACGCCCCGGTTGCTGCGGACGAAGAACTGGATGCCCAGCTCCTCCTCCAGCTCCCGCACCGCTGTGGAGATGCCGGACTGGGACAGCACCAGCTTATGGGCGGCCTTGTTGATCGAGCCGCATTTGGAGATCTCCACCACATAGGTCAGCTGCTGAAAGGTCATATCGCCGCCTCCTGAAGTCGTTATCGTTTTTGATTATAGCCGGAGGAAAGGGGAATGTCAAATCCGGCAGGCGCGGGGTTCGCGCGGGGGCCCCGTAAAAAGGCGGGTTCTTCACACCTCCACGGGCTAAAAAAGAGAGACATCCAACAGGATGTCTCTTTTTTGGTGCGCGAGGCGGGACGGCGTCGCCGCAAGCTGCGTATCCCTCGCTTCTGCCTGTCGGCAAAAGCTCTCTCACTCCGCTGCGGCTCCTTTCCCCACGCGAACCGCTCCGCTGGGTTCGCGCGGGGGTCCCGTAAAAAGGCGGCTTCTTCACACCCCCACGGGCCAAAAAGAAAGACAGGCTTTTGCCTGTCTTTCTTTTTGGTGCGCGAGGCGGGACTTGAACCCGCACGTCCGTAAAGGACACTAGAACCTGAATCTAGCGAGTCTGCCAATTCCACCACTCGCGCGTATCAATATGTACTTGAAAGGGGGGCACGTTCCTTCGCCGCAAGTGCGGCGTACAAGTATTTTTGCTGAAAGCAAAAATCTTGAAATCGACCGAATTCACTTCGGGCGATTTGAGTGAAATACCAAGGTTCCCGAAAAATGGATTCCGCCGCCTGCGGCGGAATCCGTTTTTTGGGATGGTGCGCGAGGCGGGACTTGAACCCGCACGTCCGTAAAGGACACTAGAACCTGAATCTAGCGAGTCTGCCAATTCCACCACTCGCGCATATGGCAGGGACAAAGGGGTAATGGTGCGGCTGACGGGACTTGAACCCACACGTCGAATCGACACCAGCACCTCAAGCTGGCCTGTCTACCAGTTCCAGCACAGCCGCAGATTGATTGTCCCCCGGAAAAGACTGCTTGATTATTATAGCCAGAACTTTCCCTATTGTCAACACCCAATTTGAGATTTTTCGAAAATTCCCGGACAGGGTCGCCTGCCCGGGAATTTTGTCAAAGCTCACCGGTTTTCCATGGGGATATAGGAGCGGTGCTCCTCCACGCACTCATACCGCGGACGGATCAGCTTGCCGCCGGCGGACAGCTCCTCCATGCGGTGGGCGCTCCAGCCGGCGATACGGGCCACGGCGAACAGGGGCGTGTAGAGCTCCATGGGCAGGCCCAGCATCTCGTAGACGAAGCCGCTGTAAAAGTCGATGTTGGTGGAGAGGGCATCCTTGTTCCGCCGCTCCATCAGCAGCTCCTTGCCCACCTTTTCCACATTGGTGTAGAGCTGCAGCTCCCGGTCCCGGCCCTTCTCCGCCGCCAGCAGGTGGACGTAGTCCCGGAACACTTCGCACCGGGGGTCCGATTTCGTATAGACGGCGTGGCCCAGGCCGTAGATGAGGCCGCTGCGGTCGAAGGCGTCTTTATCCAAAATCTTATTCAGGTAGTCCGCCACGCAGCCCTCGTCGGACCAGTCCTTCACATGAGTCTTGATGTCGGCCATCATCTCCATGACCTTGCTGTTGGCACCGCCGTGGCGGGGGCCCTTCAGGGAGGCCATGGCCGCTGCGATGGCGGAATAGGTGTCCGTGCCGGAGGAGGTGACGACGTGGTTGGTGAAGGTGGAGTTGTTGCCGCCGCCGTG
Source organism: Oscillibacter valericigenes (assembly GCF_021531435.1). Classification (GTDB taxonomy): domain Bacteria; phylum Bacillota; class Clostridia; order Oscillospirales; family Oscillospiraceae; genus Oscillibacter; species Oscillibacter valericigenes_B. Next base: position 23,377 of record NZ_JAFBIS010000017.1, on the reverse strand, counting down.
GTCGGCATGGAGCACCAGGGCCACATCCAGCGTCCGGGCCTCCAGCTCCGTGTAGCTGCAGTCCTCCCGCAGCATCCGCAGGAAGTTTTCGGCGGTGGACAGCTCCGGCCTGGGGACGTGGATGAACAGACTCTCTCCGGGCAGGCTGTACCGCCAGGCCTGGTATGCGTAGATGGCCAGCACCGGCATGTTGGCGGTGAGCTGCAGGCACTGCCGCAGCACGTTTTCAAGACCGATGTCGTTGGGCTTGTCGTCGTAGCAGAACAGCGTCAGGATGGCCCGCTGCATGGTGTTCATCAGATCCTTGGGCGGATTTTTCATGATGACGTCCCGGAAGAAGTTGGTGGGCAGGGTGCGGTAGGAGGCCAGCTGGACGCAGAAGTCCTGAAGCTGCTCCTGGTTGGGCAGCTCGCCGAACAGCAGCAGATAGGCGGCCTCCTCAAAGGCGAACCGGCCCCGTTTGGCGGAGCCCTTGACGATCTCCCGGCAGTCGATGCCGCGGTAGTACAGAATGCCGTCGGCAGGGGTGATGTACTCGCGGTCGGCGGCGTCTGTGACCACGTTGTAGGACTGGATCTCCGCCACGCGGGTCAGTCCGGTCAGAACGCCCCGTCCGTCCTCGTCACGCAGGCCCCGCTTGACGTTGTACTCGCGGTAAAGGCGTGGGTCGATGTAGTTCTTCTTTTCCCACTGCTCCTTCAGCGCCAGAATAGCGGGGGTGATCTCACAGTAAGCGTTTTCCCGGTTTTCTTTCCAGATCATAGCGGGGACTCCTTTCAGCCCTGGTTAGGAATGATGCAATTCTAACATGCATGACTTTCATTTTCAATGGTAAAAAGTCAGAAAAATAAAAAAATAATTGCAAATTTTGCATGACAAATTTATTCAACTTGCATTTTTGAGGACAGGAACTTGTGAAAAACGACGCCATCCGCTGCCGGACGGCGTCGTTTTCTGTTAGATATACACAAATTAGGGAAACCGGCAGGCTCACAGCTGTCCCAGCACCTCGCCGATAGGGTCGGTGATGACCAGGTCGGCAGCCAGGTCCCGGGCCACCGCGGATTTGTTGATGAGCACCAGCTTATGGCCCCGGTAATAGTTGATGAGCCCGGCGGCGGGGTAGACATTGAGGGAGGTGCCGCCGATGATGAGCATATCGGCCCCGGCGATAGCCCGGACGGAATCGTTCAGCGTTTTCTGGTCCAGCCCCTCCTCGTACAGAACCACGTCGGGCTTGACGATGCCGCCGCATTCGCACCGGGGGATGCCGCTGCTATGGAGCATGAAGTCGAAGTCGTGGAACTTGCCGCACTTTTCGCAGTAGTTCCGGTGGACGCTGCCGTGGAGCTCCAGCACCCGGCGGCTCCCGGCGGCCTGGTGGAGCCCGTCGATGTTCTGGGTGATGACGGCCTTCAGCTTCCCGGCCTTCTCCCATTCCGCCAGCTTGTAGTGGGCGGCGTTGGGCTTTGCGTCAGGGGCCAGGAGCTTGGTCCGGTAGAAGCGGAAAAATTCTTCGGGGTTGCTTTCATAAAAGGTATGGCTTAAAATAGTTTCCGGCGGATACTTCCACTGCTGGTGGTACAGTCCGTCGGTGCTGCGGAAATCCGGGATGCCGGATTCTGTGCTGACGCCGGCCCCGCCGAAAAATACGATGTTGTCGGAGCTGTCCACCAGTTCCTTCAGCTGCTTGACAGGTTCAGTCATGCTGATCCCTCCATTCTGAAATCAAGGAGACTTATCCTATGAATATCCAGATCTTCGGCTCCTCCAAGTCCTTCGACACGAAGAAGGCGGAACGCTGGTTCAAGGAGCGCCGCATCAAATACCAGTATATCGACGTTCCCTCAAAAGGATTATCCCCCCGGGAGTACCAGTCCGTCAAGCAGAAAGTTGGCTTTGAGGCCCTGGTGAACACGAAATGCCGGGCCTACGAGGACCTGTTCATGGCCTATATCACCCCGGACGCCCAGGAGGAAAAGCTGCTGGAGCACCCGGAGCTGTTCCAGACGCCCATCGTCCGCAACGGCAAAGAGGCGACGGTTGGTTACTGTCCCGACATCTGGGCAAAATGGGAATGAAAAGCGCGCCGGACGCGTCCGCCGCTGCAAGAAAGGAGGTCCGAGCGTGAAAACTCCCGCTCCCCCGAAAAACCGTTTTCTCCGCGCCGTCTACCTCCTGATCCGGCGCTATCTGCGCCACAACGTGGGCATTCAGAGCGCGGCCCTGGCCTTTTACCTCCTGTTTATGATCTTCCCATTTCTGATTTTTATCAGCGCCCTGCTGGGCTTGCTGCGGCTGGATGTGGCGGCCATCCTTCAGGCGTTGGCGGAGATCCTGCCCAATGAGATCATTGAATTTATCGAAGTGTACCTGACCTATGTCAGCGAAAACCCCAGCCCCCGGCTGCTGGTGTTCGGCCTGCTGTTTTCCATCTATTTCCCCATGCGGGCCACGAATTCCCTGATGCGCTCCGTGCGGACGGCCTACCATTTGGGACCGCCGAAAGGGGCCGTCCTGCACCGGCTGAAAACGCTGCTGTATACGGTCATGCTGATCGTCACCATCGCGGTGACGGTGGCGTTGTCCACCATCGGCGAGCGGGTCCTGACGTACGCGGTCCATCATTTTCGCCTGCCGCTGTTCGCGGCGGAGCTGTGGTCAAAGCTGCGCTTCCCCATGGTGGCGGTGGTGGGCTTCTTCGCCCTCTACTTCCTGTATGCCCTGGCTCAGGACAGCCGCCAGCCCTGGCGGAACATCTGGCCGGGGACGGTGGGGGCACTGGCGGCTTGGGTGGCATTGAGCTGGCTGTACTCGTTCTATGTGGACAACATCGCCAACTACTCCCTGCTGTACGGCTCCATCGGAACGGTCATCGTTCTGATGATCTGGCTGTATATGACCGCCGCCATCCTCATTATGGGCGCGGAGCTGAACGGCACGCTGATGAGCCTCCGCAAGGACAAACTGGAAAAGCCGGAAACATCCTGAATGTTGCAAAAAGCCGGGGAGGGTTCTCTCCGGCTTTTGTGTCCAAACCGTGAAATTTCCAGGACTCGCCGTCCTTTTCTCAGCTTGTCGAAAAATTTTTTCGACAAGCTGCTGCAAGTTTTTCTAAACTTTCCAAGTTCAGAAAAACTTATGATTGAAAACGAATGGCCCAGGCCACCTTCTCTTGCCGCTGCGCGGCAATTCACCTTGAGACACCCCTCCTGGGTTTCTTTCGTAACTATCTTCCTTCCCGTCGCGTAGGTCTTGCGATTTTATTGACAGTCTGTCTTTACTTTGTTGATAACTTGCTCTAAAATAGCGTATAATTAAGAAAAAAACGCTGTGAAAGGATGAAATTTTCATGGATGAAAAACTGCGGGAATACGCCAGCCTGCTGGTGCGGGTGGGCCTGAATGTCCAGAAAGGCCAGCGGCTGGTGATCTCCTCCCCGGTGGAGTGCGCCTACTTCGCCCGGATGTGCGCTCAGGAGGCCTACGATGTCGGCTGTAAAGAAGTCGTCATGAACTGGCACGATGACGCCATGGCTCGGATGAAGTACCTCCAGGCCGACGACGCCATTTTCGACGAGGTGGCCCTGTGGCGCCGCCACTTCTTCAACGACTACGCCCTGGAGGGCGCGGCCTACCTCGCCATCTCCGCCTCCGACCCGGAGAATTTCAAGGGCGTGGACTCCAAGCGCATCGTCCGCGCTCAGCAGGCCAGCGGCAAGGCGTTGAAGGATTTTGACCGCCTGCAGATGTGTAGCGGCTTCCCCTGGTGCATCGCCTCCATCCCCATTCCCAGCTGGGCCAAAACCGTGTTCCCGGACGCCAGCGAGGACGAGGCCATGGCAAAGCTGTGGGACGCCATTTTCAAGGCCGTCCGCATCAGCGGCGACGGCAGGGCGGTGGAGAAGTGGAGGACGCATCTCGACACCCTCCATGAGCGGATGGAGAAGATGAACGCCCTGAACTTCAAGTCCCTGCACTACACCAATTCTCTCGGTACCGACCTGACGGTGGAGCTGCCGGAGGGCCACATCTGGGAGGCGGGCAATGACGTCACCCTGTCCGGCCAGGAATATATCGCCAACATCCCCACGGAGGAACTGTTTACTTCGCCCTTGAAAACCGGCGTCAACGGCGTGGTGTACTCCGCAATGCCCCTGGTGAACGACGGTACTATCATCGACAAGTTCCACTTCGTGGTGAAGGACGGCAGGATCACGGAGGCCCACGCCGAAAAGGGCGAGGAGGCGTTGAGGGCCGCGATCTCCGTGGACGAGGGCGCCAGCTATTTCGGGGAAGTAGCCCTGGTGCCCTATGACAGCCCCATCTCCAACCAGAAGATCCTGTTCTATAACACCCTGTTTGACGAAAACGCCGCCTGCCACATCGCCTTCGGCGAGGCGTATCCCTGCCTGAAGGACGGCCAGCAGATGACGAAAGATGAGCTGAAAGCCCGGGGCCTGAACGACTCCATTACCCACGTGGACTTCATGGTGGGCACGCCGGACCTCTCCATCGTGGGCACCACCCACGACGGGAAGGAAATCCCCGTGTTCGTAAACGGCAACTTTGCACCGGAGATTTGAAAAGGAGAGAGAAATCATGGCATACAAACTGAGAGAGACTGATGAAAACGTTCTGATCTGCGAAGGCGCCCGGGTGGCGGGAGACGTGACCCTGGGCAAGGGCGTCAGCGTGTGGTATAACGCCGTCCTCCGGGGCGACGAGGGCGCCATCACCGTGGGGGAGAACACCAACATCCAGGACGGCGCCGTCATGCATGAGGAGACGGTGGTGGGCCGTGGCTGCACCATCGGCCATAACGCCATCGTCCACGGCTGCACCATGGGGGACAACGTCCTCATCGGCATGGGCGCGGTGGTGCTGAACGGCGCCAAAATCGGCGACAACTGCATCGTGGGTGCCGGGGCCCTGGTCACCGGCAAGATGGACGCCCCCGCCGGCTCCATGATCTTAGGCAGTCCCGCCAAGGTGGTCCGCCCCCTGACGGAGGCGGAGATCGAGGGCAACCGGGGGTCCGCCCGGGGCTATCTCCACGCGGCGGAGCTGTACCGCAAGGGCTGAGCCTATGGAGTGGAACAAGCAGACGGTAAAAAACCTGCTGCTGGTGGTCTGCGGCGGCGCGGCGTTTTACGTCGCCATTCAGCACCTGAACGTGGTTTTCCGGGCACTGGGCTGGCTGCTGGGCATCCTGTCGCCCTTCCTGCTGGGAGCCGCCATTGCCTTTATCCTGAACGTGCCCATGCGGGCCATCGAGCGGCACCTGTACCCCCAGGCGAAGCGGGGCGCCGCCCTCCGCCGTCCCCTGGCCCTGGTGCTGACGCTGGTGGCGGTCATCGGCGTGCTGGCACTGGCGGGCGGCGTCATCGGCCCCGGCGTCAAGGACGCTGTGATGTCCATTGCCGCCCAGGTCCCTGCCGCCTTTGACCGGCTGTATGACTGGCTGCTGGGCCTGGAGAAGTACCTGCCCCAGATCAAGGGAGTCGTGAACGAGCTGAACATCGACTGGAAAAGCCTCTCCCAGAAGGCCATCCAGCTGGCCCAGTCCTGGGGCGGCAGCCTGATCTCCTCCGGGGGCGGATTGATCGGGGGCGTGGTCAGCGGCGTCAGCACCTTCGTCATCGGGCTGATCTTCTCGTTCTACATCCTGCTGCAAAAGGAAAAACTGTCCCGCCAGGGCCGGCAGGTGCTCTACGGCCTCCTGTCCGTGAAGCGGGCGGACCGGGCCCTGGAGGTCCTGCGCCTGGCGAACCGCACCTTCTCCAGCTTCCTCTCCGGCCAGTGCACGGAGGCGGTCATTTTGGGCACTATGTTCGTGGTGGCCATGAGTGTTTTCCGCCTGCCCTATGCCGTGCTGGTGGGCGTCCTCATTGCCCTGACGGCCCTCATCCCCATTGTGGGCGCTTTCATCGGCTGCGGTGTGGGCGCGCTGCTCATCGCTGTCACAGACCCCTGGAAGGCCGTGGTGTTCGTGATTTTGTTCCTGGTGCTCCAGCAGATCGAGGGCAACCTCATCTACCCCCATGTGGTGGGCTCCTCCGTGGGCCTGCCCTCCATCTGGGTGCTGGCCGCCGTCACCCTGGGCGGCAAGCTGATGGGCGTGGCGGGGATGCTGTTCTTCATCCCCCTCTGCTCTGTGCTGTACGCCCTGTTTCGTGACTTCGTGAAGGGCCGTCTGGCGGAGAAACAGGTGCCCGCTTCCAAGTGGCGGGACCCGCCTCCGTCCATGAAATGATAACCGAAAAATCTCCGGGAAAATTTTCCCGGAGATTTTTATATTGGGTATTGACAACTATCCTTGTCAGTGCTATCCTACGATTGACAAGGATAGTTGTCAAGTTGACTTGAAAAGTTGTCAGGAAGGAGGCGGCCTATGCCGCTGTATAACCGTTTGAAAGAGTACCGGGCCCGGCTGGGCGTCAACCAGCAGGAGATGGGCGCCCTGGCGGGGGTGTCCCGTCAGACCATCAGCCAGATTGAGCGGGGGGACTATTCGCCCTCGGTGACCCTGGCTTTAAAGATCGCCAAAATCTGTAATGTGTCCGTGGAGGATATTTTTTTCTATGAGGAGGATGAAAACGATGGAGAATAACGCAGTCAAAAAGGATAACCGCAAAGCCCTGCCCAAATATCTGCTGATTTTGCTTGCAGCCGCGATTTTCGGCGGCTTCATGGGCTTTGCCGCCGGCTGGGTGGGCCATGATAACATTTCCGAGGTCATTGCCGCCGCTGTTGCCGACGGCCTGACCGCCGCCGCGCCCTGGGCGCTGCTGGTCACCTCGGTGGTGTCCCTGGGGCTGATCCTGTGGCTGTACCGCAGCGCCAAGGCCCTGTTCACCGGCTGGGACGGCGAGGACGACGCTACCATGGACCGGGCGGACGAGAAGCTGAACTGGGCTCTGCTGCTGACTGCCGCCCAGCTGGTGCTGGATATGTTCTTTTTTGCCGTGGCGGAGTCCGGCGGGAGCCCGCTGGGCGGAATTGTGGGCGTCCTGTTCTTCATCGTCTCCGCGTTCACGCTGGTTTTTGCCCAGCAGAAGATCGTGGATCTGACCCGGCGGATGAACCCGGAGAAAAAGGGCAGCGTCTACGATGTGAAGTTCAAAAAGAAGTGGTTTGAGAGCTGCGACGAGGCGGAGCAGAAGCAGATCGGCCAGGCGGCCTACAAGGCCTTCAACGTGGTGAGCACCGCCTGCCCCATCCTGTGGGCGGCATTGCTGCTGCTGAGCTACGCCTTCAACTTCGACCTGCTGATGCCGGTTTTCGTGGTGTGCCTGCTGTGGCTGCTGCTGCAGGTGTCCTACTGCCTGGAGTGCATCCGCCTGGCCAAGCGCAAGTGAGAAGTCATAGGAACATCACCCGGGCCTGCCCCGCTGTTTTGCGGGGCAGGCCCGGGTCTTACCTACATCTGACCTTATAAAAAATTTATATTTTGACACTTTCGATAAAACCACATGGACGCTAAAATATGGAAAACCAACGAAAGAAGGATCTCTCTATGTCTGCATCTTCTGATCTCCGCAAGGTGCGCCCGGTCAAGTGGCTCACCGTCACCGCCATGCTGATGGCTCTGAACATTGCCATGAGCTCTTTCAGCATCCCCGTTCCCGGCGGCCACCTCTACCTGAATGACGCCGTCATCTGCACCGCCGCCATCCTGCTGGACCCGCTGGGGGCCTTTATCGTAGGCGGCGTGGGTGCCTTTCTGGGCGACTTTTTCTTCTATCCCGCTCCCATGTTCGTCTCCCTGCTGACCCATGGCCTCCAGGCGGTGGTGGTGTCCCTGTGCGCCCATAAGCTGTTCGCGGACCGCCGCGGCCGGGGCGCTCTGGTGGGCGTCATCCTGGGCGTGGTCATCAATGTGGTGGGCTACTCCATCGGCCGTGCCTTTGTGTACGCCACCCCGGAGGCCGCCATGCTGAAGTTCCCCTTCCAGGTCTTCCAGGCCACCTTTGGCGCGGTGGTAGCCATGCTGCTGTGCTTCAAGGCCGGTCTGCTGAAATTCTGGGATAAGTTCTCCGTCCGCTGAGGCCCGTTTCCATGCCGCCCGGAACCACGGTTCCGGGCGGCATTTTTTAGTTTTTGCATTTCCGCGAAAAACTGTTATAATAAGAAAAAATGCGTGGCGTCAAAGGGGGAGACGACTTGAAAAAGCTGACGAGGCAGGAGAAGAAACGGGAGAAGAAGCACTTCCGCAAAGCCATGGAAAAGGAGCTGCGGGAGCACAGAAGCTCCTTTATCGTGTTTTATACCCTGCGGCTGCTGGTCCTGGTGGTGCTGGTGCGCCAGCTCTTCCTGCATAACTATGAGGGTGCGTTCTTCTGCATCCTGACCATTGTGCTGCTGTATATCCCCAGCTGGCTCCAGGTGAAGCTGCGCATCGAGCTGCCGCCTCCGCTGGAAATCACGATTCTGTGCTTTATTTTCGCGGCGGAGATTTTGGGGGAGGTCAACGCCTTTTACGTGAACGTCCCCAACTGGGACACCATGCTCCATACCCTCAACGGCTTCCTGGCCGCCGCCGTGGGCTTCTCCATGGTCTTGCTGCTCAATGACGACGAGCGGCTGACCTTCGACCTGTCGCCCTTCTTCCTGGCGCTGGTGGCGTTCTGCTTCTCCATGACCATCGGCGTGCTGTGGGAATTCTTTGAGTTTGGCATGGACTTCTTCTTCCACACGGACATGCAGAAGGACACCGTTATCAACGCCGTCTACACCGTGGCGCTGGACCCCACCCGCACCAATAAGGTAGTGGCCATCAAGGGCATCCAGGATGTGGTCATCAACGGCGATAGCCTGGGACTGGGCGGCTATCTGGACATCGGCATCATCGACACCATGAAGGACCTGTTCGTGAACTTCATCGGCGCGGTGGTGTTTTCCGTCACCGGCTTCTTCTATGCCCGCAGCAAGGGCGAGAAGCGCACGGCGGCCCAGAGTTTTGTCCCCAGCAAAAAGACGGAGGCGACAGATTATCTCAAGCAGGCCCGGGAGGAGAGCGCGGCGGAGGACGCCGCTGCCCCGGAGAGAGCGGAGCCCTCTAATGGAGAAAAAACGTAAAAAGCAGGGTGCGCGGCGCGCACCCTGCTTTTTTGGCACCCCCGACCAGACTCTAACTGGTGGCCTACCGCTTAGGAGTTAAGTTGTCCGCTTCGTATCGTATGGTTCGTGGTGTTCTAAAATACCGAAAAATCCTTGAAAATCAACACTTTTGATCGAACTTTGTGCTGTATGGTGGTGCCAGATATTCCACCGTATTAGCCAGTTTCGGGGCAAAATCAGTCCCCGTATTAGCCACTTTATTAGCACATTTTATTAGCCACACCAAGAGCAAGCCCTTCAAAGGCTGTTTTGGATGCTCTCATTTTACAACGATTTTGAATACGCTACAAGGGAGAGTGCCGCAAAGCGCTCTCCCTTGTTCTATATACATCTTTATTTGGAGGTGAAGCCCGTGGCCGCATTGCCCTTGCCATATTATTACGGTTATGAGGCCGAACAGTTTTCTTTCTACCGCATACCAAAGCGACTTTTTGAAGATGACCGCTTCCGGGGCGTGTCAACCGACGCGAAGCTGCTTTATGGTATGCTGCTTGACCGCATGGCCTTATCTATAAAGAATGGCTGGTTGGACGAGCAAGGCCGCGTGTTCATCTACTACCCTGCTGATGAAATCATGTCGGTATTACATTGCCGAAGTGAAAAAGCGGCAAAGCTGATGGCGGAGCTGGACTGCAAAAAAGGCATAGGTCTGATTGAGCGCGTCAATCACGGTCAAGGCCGTCCCACGATGATCTATGTCAAAAACTTCGCAGCTCTGCCACCGCCTTAGAAATACTGAGCTTTTTATGACAGGATCAGTCTGCCTATTTTCAGAACTTCGATTATCGAATTTCAAGACCTTTGATTATCGAAGTCCTTGACTTTCGGAAATCGAAAACTAATAAGACTGAGTATAACAAGACTAAGAGAGTAAGAAAGAATACTCTCCGAGAAAAGAATAATTGCTGTGTAAAACTTGGAGCCGGGAGGCTCCTTTTTTGTTGGAGGTGTTTTCGTGAAAACAATCGCCCTTGCAAATCAGAAAGGCGGCGTCGGCAAGACCACCACAGCCGCCAGCCTTGCCATTGGTCTTTCCCGGCAAGGTAAAAAAGTCCTTTTGGTGGACGCAGATGCCCAGGGCAACCTGACCCAGATGCTCGGCTGGCCGCAGCCGGATGAGCTTTCCCCTACGCTGGCCAATCTCATGGGCAAGATCATCACCGACCAGCCCGTCAGCGCCAATGAGGGCATCCTGCATCACGAATCCGGCGTTGATCTGCTGCCGGCAAACATCGAGCTGTCTGCGCTGGAGGTCACGCTGGTCAATGCCATGAGCCGTGAAACGGTCATGCGGCAGCTTTTGTCCACCGTGCAGGATCGTTATGACTATGCCCTCATCGACTGTATGCCCTCGCTGGGTATGCTGACGCTGAACGCACTGAGTGCGGCAGACAGTGTGATTATCCCGGTGCAGGCGCATTACCTTCCTGCAAAGGGTCTGGAACAGCTTTTGAGGACCGTTGCCCGAGTGAAACGGCAGCTCAATCCCAAACTGGAGATCGACGGCATTGTGCTGACGATGGTGGACGGCAGAACCACCCTGGCAAAAGGCATCAGCGAACAGATCAGGCAGGCATACGCCGGTCGGGTCTTTGCCAGCGAGATACCGCGCTCTATCCGCGCTGCCGAGGTCAGTGTGGAAAACAAGAGCATTTATGACCTCGACCCAAACGGCAAAGCGGCGCAAGCCTATGAAAATCTGACCAGGGAGGTGCTGAACATTGGCAGGCAGCCTAAAAAACATCGGTCTGACCTCACTCGATGACCTGTTCAAAACCGACGAGCAGCGGCAGGCAGATGCGCAGGAGCGAGTGCAGATCGTACCCGCTGACCAGGTTTTTCCCTATGCGCGTCAGCCGTACTCCATCGACCGCCCCACGCAAGACCTCGCGCAGCTCATGGACAGCATTGAGCGCGTAGGTATTGCCGAGCCGCTGATCGTCCGTCCCCGCGATGGCGGCGGCTATGAAATCATTGCAGGCCACCGGCGCGACTACTGTGCAAAGACCATCGGACTTGAAACCCGACCGGTCATCGTCCGGGAGTACAGCGACGAGGACGCCGACATTCTGGTGGTGGACTACAACATTCACCGCGATGACCTGCTTCCCAGCGAGAAAGCCAGGGCTTACAAGCTGCGGCTGGATGCTATGAAACGGCAAGGAAAGAGACTTGATTTAACTTCGACCCAAGTTGGGCCGAAGTTTGTTGGTACGAGAAGCAATGAAGATTTAGCTCATCAAGCGAATGAAAGTAAAACGCAAATCCAGCGCTATATTCGTCTGAACAGCCTTATCCCATCTTTGCTTGAACGGGTAGATAGCGGCACTCTGAAATTTGTTCCTGCGGCGGAATCTATCTCATACCTGACCGAAAAAGAGCAGATTTATCTGGCGATGGTCATGGAACGCGACGAGGTGTCCCCTTCCATGGATCAGGCCAAGCGGCTAAAGCAGCTCAGCGCCGAGAGAAAGCTGGCGGAAAACATCATCGACCTTATCATGCGGGAGGAAAAACCGCTGGAGCGGAAGGTCACGCTGCGGAATGACAAGTTGGAGCGCTTTTTCCCCAAGAACTACACGCCGAAGCAGATGGAGGATGTCATTCTAAAGCTGTTGGAAGGTTGGCAGCGCAAGCGCCAGCAAGAGCAGGAGCGATAGGAGGTGCAAAAAATGCGAAGGAATGAATTGCCCGACACCTGCCTTTCCGTCCTGGCATCCACAGGGCAGCTTATCATCATCAAAAAAGGAGAGCATGGCTATTATCCGACCGATTGGGACACCGGAAATCGGGCAGAAAACCGGGAAATCGCTGACACCCACAACAAGCGGCGCGGCATTTCGGATATTCAGGAGACAGCCATGATCGCAGGCTCCATGTTCGGCTGGACCTTGCCGGGAGCCTCGCCGCAATGGTATCTGGACAACGCAAAGTATGTGAATTCCAATACTACAAAGGGACATATCAAAGATCCTGTTCTGAGTGCGTATTATCCGTTCAACGATTTCCTGCTGCGTTATGAAATCATGGGGAAACAGCGGCTTTATCTGCCAATGTCTGCCCTGCCGAAAGAGTTGATGGGTGCCGATGCTCAATTTGTCATGCAGCCCGACTTGGTGCTTGGAATGCCGGTCATGCCAGTAACGGCAACCTTTGGCGATAACGGAAGCTGTACGATTCAGTTGGAGGACGGCAGCTACACCGCCGAAAGAGAAATCAACGCAGAATATCAGATCACAGCGCGTGTTCGCGTCGGCAATGCCGAGTTTGTCGTAGGCGAACACCCCAAAGCTCCCGACCGGTTTGTAACATGGGAGCGCAACTGTCAGAACGATGGCGACGGCCCGCCCAATTACTACAGGGGACATTACGGATTAGACCGCGCCGCCATCATTGAGGACTTCTCCGAAAGGGTTAGCGCAGAGCATCAGCGGCTGCATCCTGCCCCGGAACGCAATGCCGGAAAGGAGCGAGGTGAAGCCCGATGAAGTACATTCGCCAGCTGTCAGCAGATGCGCCGCTATACGAACAGCAGGACACCTGCGTAATCTGCGGCAGGTATCTGCCGGAGGGCAGCGGCATGGTGTGTCAGGACTGCATGGCCACTGTGGACGAAAAATATGCCGCGTATCAGCGGCAAGGAGGAAACAAATGAACCAGGAACCTGTTTTAATCAAAGGCGTAGTGGCATTCCCTAATCCGAACGGAAATCGGGAAATCCGATTTATCGACGCCTTCTATCACGATCTTTTCAAGATTCCCGACCATAGCAGTATCGTCATAAACTATCTGGACGGGGGCAAGCGGTGTGTTCCCTGTGAGTACATCGACGATACTCATGTGGATACCCAATGCTTTCAGGAGCTGTACTACCGGGCGGACGAGAAGTACAACGGACGCTTGCCCGTGCCGGTGCGGGTCATTCAGGACGAATGGGCGAATGTGGCCCAGCCAGACAGCTATCCCAAAATCCTTGCCACCTGCCGCAGCTACAACATCGGGCTGAACATCATTGTGCAGAACATCCAGAACATCAAGGCGCTGTACGAAAAGGAATGGGAGGGCATCATCGGCAACTGCGACACGCTGCTGTTCCTGGGCGGCGGCAACGAGCCGACCTCTCTGGAGTTCATGTCCAAACTGCTGGGCAAAGAAACGCTGGATACCCGGACACGGGGCCAGACCAAAGGGCGCAACGGCTCCAGCTCCACCAACTACCAGCAGGCGGGGCGTGAGCTGATGATGATCGACGAAATCCGCATGATGGACACCGACGACGCCATTCTGCTGATCCGTGGCGAAAAGCCTGTGCTGGATAAGAAATACGACATTACGCGCCACCCCAACTTCAAGAAGTCTGCGGCAGGCGGCGCGGAACCCTATGTGCATAAACCGCAGGAGGCACCGGACTATGCGCTGCCCGATCTTCCTTACGAGTTCCATGCGCTGGACGATTACGATTTCATTGAAATGGAGGACTCTCAAAATGAACAAGAAGAATGATACTCCCCGGCAGCTCCATAAGCGCGGCAAGCTGCTGAAGCGTGGCTACTGGACGGGCGCGGCAGCAGTGCTGATGCTCTGCGCCCTTGCGACGCCTGCATTTGCAGCGGGCAGCGACCCTCTGACCATCGTCAACAACCTCTCTGACTTCATTTTCAGCATCATCAAGGCGCTGGGCGTCATCATCCTCGGCTGGGGCATTGTGCAGGTGGGTATGTCCATCCAGTCCCACGATGCCAGCCAGAGAACACAGGGTTTTCTGTGCCTGTTCGGCGGCCTGCTGATTGCCTTTGCAAAAGAAATCCTGACGGCCATCGGTGCAATCTAAAAAAGAAGAAGTGATGGCTTCTTTCGGGAAGTCATCACTTCTTTACAGCGGATTATTCTGAGCATCTTCTAACTGCTTCTCAAATTCCTGCACTTCCGCAGGCTCTGCGGGACGAATCGCTTCTTTTCCGCAGTCCGGGCAGCGGTTTGGCACGGAATGACGGGAAAACAGAAAATGACAATGCTCACAAACATATACCATTTTCATCACCGGCTCTCATTATAACAGCCTGGGCAGATGCTTTCAATAGGAGGTGAACACTTGGACAACAACTGGATCGTAGACAATTTGGAAAATGCGTTGACCACATGGAACGAGAAGCTGGCAGAGATGTGGACGCTGCTGACAGAATCGCCCCAGACCTTTAAGGGCGGCACGATCTGGAGTACGGTAACGACCATCAACGGGGCCATGCAAGCCATTGGCTACGGACTGCTGGTGCTGTTCTTTGCCATCAGCATTTTCAAAAGCTCTGCAACCTTCCGGGACTTTCAGCGCCCGGAGTATGTGTTCAAGCATTTCATATACTTTATTCTTGCCAAGCTGGGTATCACTTACGGCATGGATTTGATGGTCAATATCTTCGATGTCTGCAATGGCATTGTGGCGACCGCAGCAAGCAGCGTGGGCGGCATCACAAGCGCATCGGCAGCACTGCCGCCTGAAATCATTACGGCGATTGAGGATGTGGGCTTCCTCGCCAGCATTCCTCTGTGGCTGGTCACGCTGCTGGGCAGCCTGTTCATCACGGTACTGGCATTCATCATGATTTTGACCGTTTATGGGCGGTTTTTTAAGCTCTATATGTATGCCGCCCTGTCGCCGGTGGCGCTGGCTTCCTTTGCGGGCGAGCATACCACCCATTTCGGCAAGGCGTTCCTGCGGAGCTATATCGGCGTGTGCATGGAAGGTGCGGTCATTGTGCTGGCCTGCATCATCTTTTCGGCCTTTGCGTCCAGCGGAACGGTCGTTGTTGACCCGGATGCGTCTGTTGTGACACAGGTCTGGAGTTATCTGGGCGAGGTCATCTTCAATATGCTGGTGCTGGTTGGCTTGGTCAAAGCCGCTGACCGCATTGCAAAGGAGATGTTTGGGCTATAGAAACTATTACCTCAAATGCTGTTGTGCTTTAGTTGAGGCCCTTTCGACAGCCGTCATTATTGTGGATTGTTTCACAGCATGGTATAATGGGTTCGGCAAATCGAAATTTGATGTGTGATTCTCCGTTTGTGTGCTTTCTTCTATCTTGGGAAGGGCAGAAATTCAATGCCTATTGATGAAGATACTATTCGCCTATCTGATGGCTGTTTTTTCACCGCAGAAAAAATGGGCCAATGTTCAGGAGTCATTATTTAGTATTGGTTCTATTATACACTCTTTCTGAAAGGAGGCACGAGTATATTGCTATTTCCTCGATTTCCTCATAAGCTCAGCGATGGTCAGCTTGGCCTAATGCTGTTGGTCATCATCCCTGTCATATTTGGCTTGTTCTGGCTTTACAATGCTTACCGTCTGGGTAGACTCAAATGGAAACCAAAGGGGCAGGCGAACCCTCGCTTGGTTTGCCTGGTCATTTTGTTTATCATTATTGTGAGCGTAGTGCTACTATTGGTAGCTGAGTAGTCAAATTCTGTTTGCTTTTGTTTCTTCGCCAAGCCCACTTGTATTTATATTGTATAGTTTATTATGGAATAGCAATCCATTAGTTAACGGATTCGCAAATTCCAATTTATCGGGCAGCCCTGTTTGGGGCTGCCCTTTCTACATAGGCACAGAATGAATCCTAAAAGAATAGGACGGTGAATCTTTCATGGAAATCAAAATCAACAAAGAAATCCGCAACTACAAGGAAACGATCTTTTTCGGCCTGCCCATGCGCCAGTTTGTCTGTGCGGTGCTGGCGGTGGGCGTTGCCGTTGGCCTGTATTTCGGCATGAGCCGAATTGCAGACCGGGAAACCGTCAGTTGGGTGTGTATTGTGGGCGCGGCCCCCATTGCCGCTGCCGGTTTCTTTCATTACAACGGACTGACGCTGGAGAAGTTTCTGTGGGCGTGGTTTAAGTCAGAGTTTCTGATGGCGGGAAACCGTGTGTGGAGGTCCGAAAACTACTATATGGACGCAGTACAGTCGGAGGTGAAGAAGCGCAAATGAAATTCTGGAAACCCAGCGCAGAGCGGGATGCTTTTTCCGTCCCGCGCAGCGTTCAAAAATCTATCCCTATCAAGCGCGTCTATAAGGACGGCATCTTTGAAGTCAGCGGCAAGTTTTCTAAGACTTGGCGCTTTTTTGATGTCAATTACAAGGTGGCGTCCCCGGAGAAGCAGGAGGACTTGTTCAAGGCTTACTGTGCCTTTCTGAACGCGCTCCCGGTCAATGCCACCGCCAAAATCACGCTGTTTAACCGCAGATTAAATCAGCGGGAGTTTAACGCAAACCTGTTCATGCCCTACAAGGGCGACGGGCTGGATCAGTACCGTGGGGAGTACAACGACCTGCTGGCAGACAAGGCCGGAGACAGCAACAATCTCATTCAGGAGAAGTACATCACGATCTCTACCGAAGCCAGAAACTACGAAGAAGCAAAGGGCTTTTTCAACCGTGTGGGAACCGACCTTACTACCAGTCTGTCCCGTTTGGATTCCACCATCCGCGAAATCAATCTGAACGAGCGTCTGCGCCTGTTCCATGACTTCTTCCGTCCCGGCGAGGAGCAGGAGTTCCATTTTGACCTGAACGAAACCATGAAGCGCGGTCATGACTTCAAGGACGCTATCGCGCCGGGGTGCCTGTCCTTCAAAAAGAGCTATTTTGAGATGGACAACTGTTTTGGGCGCACCCTGTTTCTTCGGGATTATGCCAGCTTCATCAAGGACTCCATGATTACCGAGCTTATGGACTACCCCCGGAACATGATGCTCTCCATTGATATTGTCCCCATCGGCATGGATGACGCCATCAAGCTGGTGGATAAGGTCATTATGTCCGTGGACTCCGACGCCAACCGATGGCAACAGCGCCAGAACGCCCACAACAACTTTACGGCGACGCTGCCCTATCAACTGGAGCAGATGCGGCAGGTAGGCAAAGAGTATATGGATGACCTGACCGAGCGCGACCAGCGCATGATGCACGGCGTGGTGACGCTGACGCACCTTGCGGACAGTCTGGAGCAGCTTGACCAGGATA
Organism: Oscillibacter valericigenes; assembly: GCF_021531435.1. Classification (GTDB taxonomy): domain Bacteria; phylum Bacillota; class Clostridia; order Oscillospirales; family Oscillospiraceae; genus Oscillibacter; species Oscillibacter valericigenes_B. Next base: position 6,237 of record NZ_JAFBIS010000017.1, on the reverse strand, counting down.
CCAAATCCTTGCAGACGCGCACCGGCAACTGTGAATTTGCCGTCCTCAACTATCAGCAGGAGGACGCCTTGAACACGGTGCTGCCCTACGGTCTGCGCCGCATTGATGCTGTCCGCACTCTGACCAGCGAAAGCACCGCTGTCCTCATGCCCTTCAAGTCGCAGGAGATCCAGGACGCGGGCGGCATTTATTACGGCGTCAATCCCATCTCCCACAACCTCATCATCTGCAACCGTGGCTCACTGATGAACGGCAACGGCTTCATTTTCGGCGTGTCCGGCTCCGGTAAATCCATGGCGGCAAAGCAGGAGATCACGACCCTCGCCCTTGCCACTGACCATGACATTATCATCATAGACCCAGAGCGGGAGTATGGCCCGCTGGTGCGGGCGCTGGGCGGCGAAATCATCACCATTTCCGCATCCAGCGACACCTATATCAATGCCATGGACATTTCCAGCGAATACGGCGGCGGTCAAAACCCGCTGGCGCTGAAAAGCGACTTCATCATGTCCCTCTGTGAGCAGATCATGGGTGCAGAGCAGATCAGCGCGAGGGACAAGTCCATCATTGACCGCTGTACCGCCAATGTGTACCGGGAGTACATCAAGACCTATAAGGGCGACCCGCCCACGCTGAAGGATTTGCATGACGATCTGATGCGCCAGAAGGAGCCTGCCGCCCATGACATTGCGCTGGCGCTGGAGCTGTTTACCACCGGCACCCTGGATGTGTTCGCCCACCAGACCAATGTCAACTCCAGGAACCGTATCCTATGCTTTGACATTCAGGACTTGGGCGAAAATTTGAAGCCCATTGGCCTGCTGGTCATGCTGGACGCCATTATGAACCGTGTCATCGCCAACCGTGCCGAGGGCAAGTACACCCATGTCTATATCGACGAGATCTATCTGTTCTTCGCAGGCAGCAGCATGGGCGGCGCGGGTGACAATGTGAGCAAGTACAGCGCGGAGTTCCTGTATAAATGCTGGAAACGCTTCCGGAAGTATTACGCGACCCTGACCGGCATTACGCAGAATGTGGAGGAATGCCTGCGTTCTGATACTGCCCGCATGATGTTCGCCAACAGCGAATTTCTGCTGATGTTCAATCAGGCCCCCAATGACCGCGAGGTTCTGGCTCATATTCTGAACGCTTCATCCGCCCAGATGAGCTATGTCAGCGACAAGCCGCCAGGACACGGCTTGATTAAAGTGGGCGGTGCAATCGTGCCGCTGGTCAATGAGTTCCCGAAGGACACCAGCCTGTATTGGCTGATGACCACCAAACCGGGAGAAGGATAAAGAAACTGCGGGCAGAGCGTCATGCTCTGTCCGCGATTTTTTTATAGGAGGTAGTATGGCGGATATAAAAACACGCCCCGCTATGGACAAGCCCAAGGCTTTGAACCGGGATTTTGTCCCCAAGGAAGCGGGCAGTATCTGGAAAGCGCACCACGATCAGCAGGAAGCCCAGCGCGGCCCCAAGGAGCGTGGGAGCGTTCAGTATGCCACCGATCAAGTGGAAACGACCGGCAGGCGGAGTGCGCTTGCTACTGCCGATGGAGGACGCAGAGCTATCCGGCAAATCAAGAAGCGCTATGACAGGGGTGAGTCGGTCGGACAGGGAAAAACGGCGACCGAGCCGAAAAAGAACAATCCTTCAGAAGAAAGAGCGTACCAAAGCAGCCCTTATGACAGCCACTATCCCAGCGCACGGAAGGACGGAACACGGCAAACTGCCGAACAGCACCATGTGGAGCTGGGCATGGAAAAGGTTGTGGAGGATCATTTTGAAAGTGTTGCTGAGTCAGGAATCCACAGCAGCTTTGAAGTACCGCGCGCCCGGATGCGCCAGTACGATGTACCTGCTTCACCGCAGTCTACCCCATTGGAGCAGGGGCGGAAAAAAGCTGTCCGGGATGTAGTGAAAAAGCGTCAGGCAGCACAGCACATATTGGATGGCCACGGAGCTGCTTCGCGTGTAGAGCAGGCTGCTGTTACGCCCGGTAAAGTTGATCGTCCACAAATCAAGACCCGTCAGAGCAGTCACGGAGCCGCAACCCACAAGCAGAATGCGATAAAAACCGCCATGGGCGAAAAAGTCGCAGAGCCGATCAAGGGAACAGCGGCAAAGGCGACGCAGAAAACGCGGCAGGCCGTGCAGCGTAGATTGCAGCGGAAAATGGTCATGCAATCCGCAGGCTCCACACAGAGGGGTGTGCGCCAGCTTGGGCAATGGGCAGCGGCGGCAGCAAAGGCCATCGTGCATACAGTCAAAGCTGCCGTCAGCGGACTTTTTGCGGCAGGCGGCGGTGTGGTAGTGCTGATCCTTCTCCTTTTGCTGATTATGGTGGGCGCTATCGCGGCGTCCCCCTTTGGTATCCTCTTTTCCAACGAGAACAGCACCCCGGACGCCGTGCCGATCTCTGCGGCCATTGCCCAGGTCAACTATGATTTCAACGCCCAGTTGGAAGCGCTGCAAGGAGCCGATACATACGATGATGTAACCATCGCCGGTGAAATGGCGGACTGGGTGGATGTACTGGCGATCTTCGCGGTTAAGACTGCTGGCAGCAACGATGTGGACGCAACGGATGTGGTGACGATGGATGCTGACCGCGTGAACCGCTTGAAAGCCGTCTTTTCGGACATGAACATCATCACCAGCACCGTTGAAACCATCCACCATGCGGACAGCGACCCGGACGATGGTACAGACGATAGCTGGACGGAGAAAATCCTGCATATCACAATAAGCGGAAAGACGGCGGTGGAGATGGTGACGGAGTACGGCTTCACGGCACAGCAGATGACCGTCGTGAACGAGCTGCTGGCACAGCGGGATATGCTGGAGGAGCTGATCGGCAACCTGACCGCTATCAGCGCGGACGCCGCTGACATTCTCAGAAACCTTCCTGCAGATTTGGCACCGGAGCGCCGCGAAGTCATCAAGACGGCCTGTTCTCTTGTCGGCAAGGTCAATTACTTCTGGGGCGGAAAGTCCCTTGCGATGGGATGGGACAGCCGCTGGGGGACGGTGCAAAAGGTCACAGCAGACGGCAGTTCCAGCACCGGAACCTGCCGCCCATACGGTCTGGATTGTAGCGGCTTCGTCGATTGGGTGTTCTACAACGCCACGGAAGGAAACTACATCATTGGTCATGGCGGCGGCGCGGCCAGCCAGCATACCTACTGTACGGCAATCTCCTGGGCAGACGCGCTTCCCGGCGATTTGGTATTCTATCCGGATGACACCCATGTGGGAATCGTCGCCGGTTGGGATGAAAACGGCAATATCCTCATCGTCCATTGTGCCAGCGGTTATAACAATGTGGTTATTACCGGGAAAGAGGGGTTTACTTCCGTCGCCCGACCGCAGTATTACGCCCAATAGCAATAAAAACTCACGGTGCAATGCGATTTCAATAATTTTCGCGTTGCACCGTGAGATCGGATGTTTAACTTTTTAGTACTCTCTTTAGGTCAGTTTACAAGGAACTACACGCAGACCGTGAAACGGGCTGCTGACAACAAACGGCGCTATGCTCCCGGCTGGGTGCATAGCACCTGTTTGTTGCGGGGGTTTCCAAAGGGGGCAGCGCCCCATTTGGCACACGACTTTGCGGAGCAAAGTGTAGTGTGTTATACGCTCTGTCGGCGTTGCCCTGAAAATACCGTTGCCGCCGGGGAGGGCAAGGGCATTTGACGCGGCAGGAAAGCAGGGCTTTGTTTGGGGCTGGTAAGCCGGAAACAAAGGGCTGATTTCAGCAGCAGACAGGGCGTATTATGAAAGCCCCCGTCCCTCGTCCTCCGCCCCCGGCCTATGGGACAAAAAGTCCCAAAGCTCTGGACACCGTGACCAGATGTGTGGCCACACTCCGGGAAAAGTAGCAGGACGGCAGGAAACCGTCAAGGCTGAAATGAATGGGCTGACGCCCGGCCTTGACCGTTCCCCGCCGCCCCGCTGGATGGGTGGACAAGGTGGCCAATCCCTAAAAGTGTTTGGCCGCACTCGTTCATTTTGGGGCCTTTCTTCTCCCAAAATTGAAATGGGCGGGAAAGCCCTAAAATGGCTTTCCCGCCTTGATTACCCATTAGCAAAGACGGGCGAGACTGTCAACGGCGGCGCTGAAAGCGCCGTTCATCTTGACCGTTGACTGGCTCGCCTGGCTTTGCTACTGCCCGTAAGAGATGGAAAAACAAGATGGAAAACAAGGTTAAAAATGGTTGACAAGTCTATCGGATGTGTGTTATACTGTGCGACAGTTTGAGATTGGAAGGAGGCTTACGTGTGTTAATTTGTGTACGCTAATAAGCAATAAAAAGTAGAAGTACCTTTCCACATGATGGTGGGCTTTTTTTGCGTGCGTATGCAAAGGAACACGTAGGTTTGACACGAGCAGTCTTTGAACTGTATCGTGGTGTTTTTTCGTGCTTTGTTGTTATGCAGGCGTCTGCCCTCTCTGTGGGACAACGCCTGCTTTTTATTGCAGAAACAAAGGAACAATGCAATAAAAAAGGAGGTTCGCATTATGACCCAAAACAACAATTCATGGAGAAAAACTTATTTTACACTTCTTGCCGGACAAGCAATATCCTTTATTAGCAGCGGTATTTTGCAAATGGCCATTATCTTTTATTTGGTTGCGAAAACTAATTCTGCAATCATATTGACGGCGGCAACACTGATTGGATTTTTGCCGCAAGCCTGTTTAGGCCCGTTTGCAGGTGCTTTTGTTGACCGGCACAGCCGTAAAAGCGTAATGATTGGTGCGGATTTGATAATTGCCGCCGCTGGCGGTATTCTGGCGCTGGTGGCGTTTTACATGGAATTGCCCGTATGGTCTATTATGGTTGTCCTGTTAATCCGAAGTGCGGGAACTGCTTTTCATTCTCCAGCATTCAGCGCAGCAACACCTATGATTGTGCCAAAAGAGGAACTTACAAAATGCGCTGGTTACACGCAGACCATGCAAGCAGTAAGTGCGATTATCAGTCCAGCTGCCGCAGCGTTTTTATATGCTGTTTGGCCTCTTAATGCAATTATATTGTTAGATATTGTGGGTGCAATCCTTGCCTGTGTGACTGTTGCGATTTCGTCCATACCAACGCCTGAACTATGTCCAGAAACGAAAAGACAACAGTTTTTACAGGATATGAAAGAGGGGTATGTGGTATTAAAGCAAAACAGGGGCCTCTTTGCTCTGCTCTGGATTGGTGTAATTTATATGTTCTTTTATATGCCAATCAGTACGCTTTTTCCTCTCATCTGTATGTCATACTTCAAAGGAACACCGGCCCATGCCTCTGCCGCTGAAATTGCTTTTGCGGTTGGTATGCTGCTTGGCGGAGTCATTCTGAGCATTTGGGGCGGTTTTAAGAAACGGCGGTACACCATCGGTCTTTCCGTTCTCCTGATGGGCGTTAGCAATATGCTCTCCGGGCTTTTGCCGCCAGACGCATTTCTTGTCTTTGTTGTGTGCTGTACTGTTATGGGAATTTCCGCTCCATTTTACGGTGTGCAAAATGCGATTTTTCAAGAAACGGTCAAACCAGAATATCTGGGGAGAGTTTTTTCTCTACTGACAAGCGCCGCTTCCCTCGCCATGCCGTTTGGCCTTGTCATTTCCGGGCCTCTGGCGGAGCGGCTGGGAGTTGAGAAATGGTTTGTCATTTGCGGAATTGGCATTATCATCGTTGCGCTTGCCGTATTTTTACTACCCGGTTTGAGAGAGATTGACAATACGCAATAATCAACTGCACCTTTTTCTATTACTAAACAAAATGCCTGGCTTTTATTATTTAGAAGAAAGGATATAAAAATGAAACGTTTACCTAAATATACGCCTGCGGAAGTACGGAATGATCCATACGGATTTACTTACAAAGAAATGTCGGAAGTTATTGGCGAGAATGAAGCAAAAGCCTTATATGAAGAATTATATAAGCAATTACCACGCAAAAAAAATCTATCAATGTTGGTAAAAAATATTTGCAAAAGCAGTGATACTGCCCAATTCGCTTCAACGGACTGCCCGTTTCGGATGAACGGTGCGGGCAGTTCGGTTGAAGCGGTGTGAGTTATGGCTTGAAATTATTACCTGTTCAGGGGTGTCAGATCGCGCATGTTTTTGCCGTTCATTTCCAGCCGGTAGGAGTTATGCAACAATCGATTTAGACAAGCGTCAGCGTAGGTATGTTCCTGGAACAGGTCGTACCAGGCGTTCACCGGGAA